>JAPDPN010000072.1:0-16046 GCA_034506455.1 Candidatus Zhuqueibacterota bacterium
CCTGGTGTGATGTTGTAAATAACCGGTGAAGATGCGTTGGGAAGCGTTTTGCTGATGACGATCTCGTCGACGAACGCCCCTTTGAAGGTATTGCTGATGCTGCTCGTAAAATTAAAAGCAATCCATACTTGGCTTTGCCCGACCCGACCGGACAAATCGAGCGTAAGCTGCATCCATCCGCTGGTTTGGCCTGAAGTTTTGGTCATTGCAAAAGCGTTACCGTCGATCGAAGATCCCCATTTGAAATAGTCGTAGCCGCTCTCTGACTCCAGCCAAAGATAAAAAGTCATTTGTGCTGAAACCGCATCGCTAAGGTCGAACGGCCCCCAACGCATCCAGGCATTCATGCTGTTGGCGTAATTGTTGGTTGCCGGATTAAGATCGGGCTGTCCGTATAGACTTGCCCCGGCGCACCACATGGCGTAGCTGCCTGCATAAGGATTATAGGCTTCCGTTCCCCACGTATAACCGTTGCTTCCGCTTGAGCGCGTCCATTGTCCGGTTGGAAAGCCGGATTCAAACCCGTCGGTAAAAATTGTAGAGGTCGAACTGGTAATGCGGTTTGTATGAATGCTCTGCACTCGATCCTGGATTTTATCCTTAGGCATGGGGCATTGCTCAAATTCAAATGGCGTTAGCTGCGCCGTTTGACCGGCCGGCAACGGCGCGCTTTGTCTGATCGATTGAGTTTCGGCCATCTTGGCGGCAAATTCTTCGATCGTCATCTCGCGGCCGACGATCCGATTGCCGACCAGCTGCGCTTTGCCCTGCAGCCCGCCGATGACCGGCTGCGTATTGTCTCCTAAAAACAGCAATGCCCGCTCTCCTGGAGCAAAAGAGGGCATTTCACTGACTTCCTGAATGATGTCGCCGACTCTGCCGCCGGGAACGCGAAAAGTTCGATACCGTTGTAGCGAAGCACCCTTTAACTGATACTCTACAAATACCGTTACATCACTGTAAATATTTCTATGTTCCGTATCCCAAGACGATACCACCTTTTCCACACGGGCGACGACAACGCTTTCAGCTTGTTGAAATAGTTCTTTGTCGCCAAGCTGCACCATCGACGCCGGAAGGATAGACTGGAGCGCCAAAAGAAACATTACGCTCAGCAGTAATCCTCTAAATTCATTCATGATTATTTTGCTCCTTACCCTCACTTAAAATATACCCTTTTGATAATAACAATTTACCAATTAGTGTGCCGGCTTTATTGTGAAAATGAAAAAATTATAACTCATAAAATAACATTAACTAATAACATGGCCAATTCAGTCCGAATTTTAAAGCCGAAACTATAGTTCTCTGAAATATCAAAGGAGACACGATATTTCGTGGGTTTTTGGGTAAAAGATAGATTATAGTGGGGGATAGAGTTTGTTAGTGAGAAAATGAATGAGACGTCTTGAGGCTTGAATAATCGAAGCGCTATGGGGCAGGCGGCAAGGTTATTACCAATACTGAAAGGGGGCAGGTCAGGCGGCAAATAGATCCGCTTTAAAGACGATCCGCACAGTCGTCCCGCCCTGCGACAGAAACTCGAGCTTACCGTCCAATTTTTCCGCCATCATCTGCACCAGGCGCAGTCCGAGTGACTCATGATCATTCAGGGCAAAGGAAGGGGGCAATCCGACACCGTCGTCGGCCACGATGAGTTCGGCCGTACCTCTATATTTGCTAAATTCGACCAAAATTTTCCCGTGTTTTCTATTGGGAAAAGCATGCTTGATGGCGTTCGATACCAGCTCATTGATGATCAAGCCGCATGACACAGCATCGTCAATGTTCAAGGCAATGCGCGGAATTTTGCGCTCGATGGAAATGTGAGAAATTGACGATCCAAACGTCCGCACGAGCACGCCGCAAATGATTTCCACATACTCCGCAAAATTGACTTGTGCCATGTTTCCAGTGCGGTACAAGGTCTCATGCAGCAAGGCCATGGAGCGAATTCGGCTGCCGGCGTCGCGCAGGGCAGCCAAAACTTCTTGATTCTTGGTTCTAGCCGCCTGCAGATTGAGCAGGCTGGACATAATCTGCAGATTATTCTTTACGCGGTGATGGACTTCTTTAAGCAAGATGGTGATTTCATCGATCGAATTGCGCAGAGCTCTTTCAACCTTGCGCCTTTCGTCGTCCAAAACGGCTTGGGTGATCTGATCGCTGATTTGTGCGGCAAAGCTGATCTCATCTTCATGCCAAAAGCGGGTTTCACCGACATGTTCGAAACAGATTACCCCCACCAGTTTGCCGGAAATGCGGATGCCGGCGTCGAGCATGGAAAAAATGTTGTTAGGGATAAGATAGTCGTCGAGAAATTCAGCAGATCGTGGATCGTTGCGCGCATCAAAAAGCGGTACGGTTCGATTTTTACGAACTGCTTCGAAATAAGCGGGATAATTACTGGACGAAAGCTGCCTCCCATGCTCATGTCGGTTTTCAGATAAAATATACAGGTCTTGACAGATCAAGTTTTCTTGTTTTTCATCAAAGGTCCAGATGCTGCAGCGTTCGACCTGGATGGCCTCTGCAGCAATTTCAGTTATATATTGGAAAGAATCCCGCAAAGCTTCATCGGCGTCAGCTTGACGGGTTGAAATTTTTACGATAGCTTCCTGTTGCTTTTGCAGCCTTTTCAGGTGTTCCTGCTGTTCCTTTTCGGCGCGGACTCTTTGCGTTATGTCGCGCGCCAATCCTTGTATGCCGATGACCTTGCCGTTGCGAATAACGGGATGTTCGGCAAGCTCCAGGATGATCGGCCTGCCTTCGGCATGCATGATTTCTACATACATCGGCTCATGGCTGTCCTCCCCGCGCAGATGCGCCTGCGTCCTCTCACGGGCAATCCGATTGATGTCCGCTTCCGTTGTAAACCAGTGTGTTTGTCCCTGCCACTCCTCAACAGTGTAGCCGGTTATTGTTTCGACCGAAGGAGAGGTATAAGTGACTTTACCCTCTGCATCCTGGGTATAGAAAAAGAATTCCGGTGAACCTTCGATTAGGATCCGCATCCATTCTCGGCTCTGCCGCAGCGACTCTTCGGCATGAATACGATCCGTCACATCGCGAAGAATTCCTTCATGATAAAGGACGTTGCCGTTTTCGTCGGTAACCAGTCTGCCGTGATCTTCGACCCAAATTTCGCTTCCGTCCTTTTTACGCAGCCGAAAAACGGCCATCTCTTCCATTTTTTCCTGAAGAACAGCGCTCTGACGATCTTCTGGTTGGAAATAAAGCTGGGATTGAATGTCGACTGCCATCAGCTCTTCTTTGCTTTCGTACCCCAGCATTTTCACCATCGCCTGGTTGACTTCGATAAATCTGCCGTCCGGCGTGCTCTTGTAGACTCCATCGAGCAGGCTCTCCACCAGGCTACGGTACTTTTCCTCGCTTTCGGCAAGCGCCTGCACGGCGATTTTGTGCTCGTTGATCTCTTTAACAAGTTTCTCCTGTTGACTAAAAAACTCGGCCACGAGCTGCGCCAATCGGGCAAATTCGTTCTGTTTGGTCAAAAGCTTGGCGATCGGTTTTAGATCTTTTTCTTCCAAACTGTGGGAAATCATGCGCAACGGTCGAAAAATGAGCAGATAAATAAAAAAGGAGACTGCTTCGATAATTACAACCGAAAATAGAATGATAAGGGAATATTGAATATCTGCCTGACGGCGCAGAGATTGAGCCACAGCAATTGGAAAGTTCACGTCAAGCACGGCTGCTTTTGAACCGTCCCAGGCAGGGAGGGGGATCGTTGTGGTAATGATAAAATTTTGAATAGAATTTTTGAAAGACGGCTCCTGCCAATCTGGAGGATGGATGGCAGCATTAGCGCCTATGCTTGCGGAAAAAGAGTGCAGAAACTCAGTTCCCCATTGCTTACCGATAAAAAAATAGCCTTGAGGAGGCGTTTTATGTTTCGGGTCTGAACTCGGATGAACGGAAGCACCGTGAACTTCAACAAGCCCGTAAGGAGAATCCATAAAAAAATGGAAAAACGGGCCTTTTTCCACAATGCGGTGCAGACTTGTTTGGAAAAGAAGCGGGACTAAAATAGAGTCGGGCTGCAAATTATTTACAGCATAAACGAGGTCAAGTTCTTTTGTAAAGACCCAAGAAAAATCAGCATTAAAGTTATTGAGCGCCGAATTAATGTTTTCATTTGCCCACTTGCGATCGCCGGTGCGGATAAAGCGCACCATTTCATCCCAATAGGTATAATCGTCAACCAGACCCCGCAAAGGCGCAGCCTGCAATTCCAGGAAATTTTTAGTCAAATTGGTTTTTTCAACAGCCAACTGTTCGAATAAAACTGCAAATTTCCGTTCTTCTGAAACTTTAAAGAAATATAAACCGATAATAAGCACCAGGGTAAGCAAAGACATGAAAAGTACCAGCCTTTCCTGCGTGCTTTTAAAAAATTTCCATTCCATAACCGTATACCCAAGGAAAAAATCAGCGTATTCGATCCTTTAACCCCCCTTTTTATGTCTGTAAAGGATAAATTCGATTTGAAATTAATCTAAAATAAATATGGCAGGAATCTTTAAAAAAGGCAAGTAATTCTTTGATATGAAGACAAAGATCAGCGGGGAGGGAGCTGATGAATAATACGCGGCTTTATGCAATTTCTATCCAGCCATTTTATGTTTTGTCGTGACCCCAGTCTTTTCATAGGGAAGAGTAAAAAAGAAAGTAGTGCCTTTGCCGATTTCTGATGTAAACCAGATCCGGCCGTGGTGATGTTCAACGATCTTTTTGCAGATGGTCAGACCGACGCCGCTGCCGCTGTATTGATTGCGGTCATTGAGCCGTTGAAACAGCTCGAAAATGCGGTCGCTATGCTGCTCCTCTATGCCGATACCGTTGTCGTGTATGGAAAAAAGCCACCCCTCTTTGGACTGTTTGGCTGAGATGCGAATTCGAGGCGGTTCGTCTCTGCGAAATTTAAGCGCATTATCAATAAGGTGCCGAAACAATGTTTCGAGTTGTTCGGCATCGCCGTAAACGGTCGGAAGCTTGCCGCAGGTGATTTTGGCGCCGGCTTCTTTGATGCGCAACCGCAACGCCTCCATCGCCCGGTCTACCATCTCTCTCGCCGGCACAGAGCGGAAAGGCCGGCGGCTCATGCTGATGTGAGAATAAGCCGATAGATCGGCGATCAGCTGCTTCATGCGCTTGGCACCTTCGACGGCAAAATCAATGTACTGATCGGCATCCGCGTCCAGCTTGTGATAATACTTGTGTTTGAGCATCTGAACGTAACTGACCACCATCCGCAGGGGCTCCTGGAGATCATGTGAAGCCGCATAGGCAAACTGTTTGAGCTCGGCATTGGATTTGGCCAGCTCCTGGCGCTCGCGCTGCAGCTGCTCTTCAGCCTCCTTGCGTTTGGTCACATCCCGCATAAAGCCTTCGACTGCGTTTTCTTCGGCATTGTAGCGTGCGCTGATCAGCACCCAAATGTTTCGGCCGTCTTTGGTGTGCATTCGGTATTCACCTTCTGCGGAACCGGTTTCGGACAACGCTTTGAGGAACTCCTCGCGATCCTCATCCAAGTGCCACATCCCCTCGAATCTTTTTAAATAACTGCGGCATTCCTCCTCGGATTTGCAGCCGAAAAGCTTGACCAGCGAAGGATTGGCCGTAATGATGTTATATTTTTTATCCGCCTGAAAAATGCCGATCGGGCTATATTCAAAAATGGAGCGGTAACGCTTTTCGCTGGCCCGTAACGCTTCGGCCATGCGGTGCTTATACAGCGCCATCTCGATCGTCGTTTTGACGGTCATGGCGTCAAACGGTTTAAGAATATAGCCGAAGCTGTCGGACGCTTTGGCGCGCTCCAACGAATGGTCATCCGCATAGGCAGTAATAAAGATGACCGGAAGATGCCATCGCTCATGAATTTCGATGGCCGCATCGATGCCGTCGAGTTCGCCGCCCAAGCGTATATCCATCAACACAACATTCGGCGGCTGCACGGCTATGATCTTGAGGGCTTCTTCGGCAGTGGAAGCTTTTTGCAGCGAATCATATCCCATCATGCGCAGATTGATCATCAGATCTTCCGCGACGATCGGCTCATCTTCGACAATCAGAATTTTCGGATAACCTTTCATACTCTTACTCGAGGGTATTTTGACGTAACGGCTTTAGTTTAAAAACAAAACGAAAAGTTGTGCCGGGGTGACTCTTGATTTCCACGGTGCTCCCCAGCTTTTCGGCCAAAAGCTCCACCAAATGCAGCCCCAGAGTCTCTTTCCGCTCTTCCGTGCTTTCGGGCATGCCTATGCCGTCGTCGGAAACGATCAGCTCCAACATTTCGGGTTCCGGCTGTTTGGCCTCGATCAAGATTCTGCCTTGTCCGGTTGGAAAAGCATGTTTCAGCGCATTGGATACCAGCTCATTAATGATCAAACCGCAGGAAACAGCTTGATCGATATCCATCATTACGTCTTCAACTCGCCTCTCCAGCGTAACGCGCGTAGCGCTGATGCCGAACGAGTGCATGATGCTGTTGCAGACGCCTTCCACGTACGAGGCAAATTGAACGCGTGAAAGAACATTGGCACGATAGAGCGTCTCGTGGAGCAACGCCATGGCCAAAATGCGGTTACTGGTTTCACGCAGCACAGCCAGTGCCTCGGGATTTTGCAGCCGATAGGCTTGAAGATTCAATACGCTATTGACGATTTGCAGGCTGTTCTTAACGCGATGGTGAACCTCTTTGAGCAGAAACGTCTTTTCTTCCAAAGATTTCTGCAGGGCAGCTTCCGCGTTTTTCCGATCTGTAATGTCGAATGCCGTCCCGAGCCCGGCCGGCCGACCGTTTAAATGAATCATGCCGGCGGAAAAATCGACCCAGCGCACTTGCCCGTCTTTGGTGATGATTTGGAACTCGTATCGGTTCGGGATTGATGCATCACCTTTTTGCCGCAACAATCCGCGCTCCCGAACCAGGTCGCGATGATCGGGGTGGGCAAACTGCCAAAATTTCATCTGCAGGAGTTCCTGCGAGGAATAGCCCGTCAGCTGTTGAGCATAGCGATTTACCCACTTGAATTCCTCATCCTGATAGATAAACACGGCGCATGCCAGCGCTTCGACGACGGTGCGGAACTTTTCCTCGCTTTCGCGCAGGGCAGCTTCGGCTGCCAGCCTGCTTCGCTTCTCGTAGGCTTCATTGATTGCCCTCATTACGGCATAGGGCAAACGAAAGAGATTATCCTTCAATACATAATCAACAGCCCCCTGTTTGAGCAGCTCGGCAGCGGTCTCTTCGCCGATATTACCGGAAACGCAAATAAAGGGAATATCAGGATTGAATTGCTGCGCAAGCCGAAGAGCAACAAAAGCATCAAAGCCGGGCAACTTGTAATCGGAAAGGATGATATCAAAAGAGCCGCGGTTCAAAAGATCGACAAATTCCCTTTGATTATCAGTCCTTGTGCACTCGAGGTTAAAGCCCTCCGACGTGAGAATATTTTTGATCAGCTCAAAATCGCCGACGCTGTCTTCGACAATCAGTGCAGTCAACTCGAACTGGCCGTTATTTTTCCAAGCCGAAACCACTATGAATGTCCGCTGGTGTCTATTTAACTAAAATTTTGATATCACCGTTTTCAAGACCGAGAAAATGCGGTATTTTCATGAACGCTTGCAAATGTGTTTTTGTTCTATCCAATATTTGCCAAGCCCAAAAAACACAAACCCCGCTCAATTACCGGCGGCTTCTTGTCCTTTTCGGGGAGCAATCGGTAAAGTAAAATAAAATCGCGAGCCCTTGCCCAACTCGGACTTGACCCAAATTCTGCCGCCATGCTGTTCTACGATTCGACGGCACATAGTTAGGCCGATGCCCGTCCCTTCATACTCCTCGCGCGAATGGAGCCGTTGGAAGAGCTGGAAAATTCGCTCATGGTATTGCGGATCGATGCCGATGCCGTTGTCCTGAACGTAAAATTCCACCATATCGTCTTTGATTTCAGCACCGATATGAATTTTGGGCGGAGCCTCGCTCCGATAACGCAGGGCATTGCTGATGAGATTCTGAAACAGCTGCACCAATCGCGTTTCATCGCCGAGCACGCGGGGGAGTGGATCATGCGTAATTTCGGCACCGGCTTCTTCAATGGCCACCTGAAGGTTCTGCAGGCTGAGATTCAGGACATGCTCGGCTTCCAGAGGAACGTTGTTCTGCGGCCTCGTATCCAGACGTGAAAGATCGAGCAGAGCATTGATCAGCTGCCGCATCCTTTGCGCGCCGTCCACGGCATAGTTGATGAATTCGATCGCCGTCTCATCGAGTTTGTCGCGGTAGCGCGATGAAATCAAGCCCATATAGCTGATGACCATGCGCAGCGGCTCCTGAAGATCATGCGAAACCACGTAGGCAAATTCTTTGAGCCGCTCGTTTGATTCAGCCAGCTTTTTGCGCTCCACCTCCAGCGCCTGCTCCGCCTCTTTGAGCGCCGTGATGTCGCGACCTACGCCGACTAGGCCGATCACATTGCCGTCCGCATCCCGGAATGGAACTTTGGAAGTCAGAAGCCAGCGCGGCTTGCCGTCTACAAAACGAACGATCTCTTCGCGGTTCAATAAAGGCTCACCGCTAATCAACACATTCTTGTCGTCTTCAAAAAACTTTTGCGCGATTTCAATCGGATAAAAATCAAAGTCGGTTTTGCCGATCAAATCGGCTTCGCTTTCGACACCCACGTACTTCATGTCCATCAAGTTGGCCAAAATCTTGCGTCCCTCAAGGTCTTTGGCATAGATGGTATCCGGCAGCATATTGATCAAAGTACGCAACATGTTGCGCTCGTTACGGATGGTCTCTTCGGATTTGAGTCTCTGCGTAATGTCGTGCAGAATACCGCCGACTCCAATCTGGCCGTTTTCGAGCGGGATGGGAAACTTGCGGACTTCATACGTGCGGTCGCCGATTTTTTCGATGCTGACGACAATATGACCGGCCGCCAGAGCGTGCTTATCGCTTCGCAATGCCTGCTTGGCCTCCCGAAACGGAAACAGATCATCATCCGTTTTACCGATGATCTCTTCCGGCTTTTTGCCCAATAAATCTGCCAACGCTTTGTTGACCAATTGATAACGGAATTCCGCGTCTTTTATGAACACTAAATCATCGACCGCATCTATGAAACGTCGATACCGCTCCTCGTTTTGCCGAACCGCCTCTTCCGCTTTTTTCATTTCAGTAATGTCGCGCAAAACGCCGAACGAGCCGACAAAATTTCCCTTATCATCAAAGCGCGGCGTCGCTGTAACCATAATCCAGCGTGATTCACCGTCCGGGCGCAAAATCTCCAATTCGTAGGTGCTGCTTTCTCCTTTTTTCCGGTTTTCGGTTTCCGCCAAAATGCGGGCAAATTCGTCTTCTCTGGTAAAATCCTTTAAGGACCGTCCGATAAGCTGTTCGGCAGGTACGCCGAAAATTCGGCCGCAGGCCGGATTTGCAAAAGTCCATTTTTCATCCGGATCGACGAACGCTACGCCTTCTCCCTGATTTTCAACGAGCATTCGATAGCGTTCTTCGCTCTTTTGAAGTGCAAGCTCGGCGAGCTTTTGCTGCGTAATGTCACGCGAGATGCCGAACGTGCCGATGATCTCCCCGCTTTGGTCACGCAGCGGCATTTTCGAGGTGGAGACCCACGTCTCATGTCCGTCGGGCCAGGTTTCCTTTTCTTCTATGTTGAGAATCGGCTCACCGGTTGCTATGATGCGCTGTTCGTCCTCAAAAGCCGGACGCGCATGCTCTTCGGTAAAGAAATCAAAGTCGGTTTTGCCGATCGCCTCCTCGGGGTCTTTGAGGTTGACCCATTCGGCCATAGACTTGTTGATTTTGATAAAGCGGCTTTGTTTGTCCTTAAAATAAATGTGATCCGGCACCGAATCGAGAAGCGCCGTAAGCAGGTGCATTTCACGGATGAAATGATCATCCGGTCGCATGCGCTCGGTATCGTATATTTTCAGAAAGATGAATTTGGCGCCGTCCGTTGCCCGCATCAGTCTTACACGGAAACGAATACTGCCTTTTTTCGGGTCGCCGAGCTTTTTTTCCACCTGCAGGCTGCCGGACTCTTTGCGTTCCTCAATGATGTCATTTAGAAGCGTCCTAAGCGCCGGAATGTCCCAGCGATGATTGCGGACTTCAAAGATCGATTTTCCGACGACGTCCGCCGGCTGCAGGTGAAACGCTTCATAAAACGAGCGTCCGGCCGTCGTAATCGTCATGTCGGCATTAAGAATAAGCGTAGGCGTATGGACGGAATCAAGGACGATCTGACCGGTTAACGTAGCGGGCAAAATCCCCGCTTGCGCGGGGGCTGCGGCAGATTTTTTCTCTTGCTTCATAGGCATTATCCTTATTTCTCAGTTTCTTGATAGAGAATTCGCTGGATTTCTACGGGACTTGTCAAGCCGGCCAATACCTTTAGGATACCGTCGATCCGCAACGGCCGGTAGCCGCTTTTTCGCGCCGAGCGGCAAATCTCTTCGACCGAGGCCCCGTTCTTTACCATTTCCTTTTCCTGTTCGCTAAAATGAAGCACTTCAAAAAGAGGTACCACGCCTATATAGCCGGTATCAAGACAGGCTTTACAGCCGACAGCGCGCTTCAGAAAAACATCCTTTGGTAGATTCGACAGACCGATGGCGGTCAGCTCATTCTGATCAGGACGATAATCTTCCGCACAGTTCGCACAAAGTTTGCGAACAAAACGCCTGCCGATAATTCCGCGGAGCGCTTTTGCCGCTTCTTCCCGTGCAACGCCCATCGACAACAGCCTTTCCAGTGCGTCAGGGGCATCAGCAGCTGTCATAACCCCGATACAAGCAATACCGGCGTTTGAGGCTTTGGTCAGCAGCACCGCCTGTTCAGTTCCGGCTACTTCACCGGCCCCCAAAATGTGTACCGGGTTTTGAAACAACGCTCTCACGCCCTCGGTAAAGGTCAATCCGCGCTCTACATCCATTGAGATTTGGCTGATACCTTCCAGCTCCATTTCAATCGGATTTTCTACGGAGGCTACCGAGCGCCGGACATTTTTTAAATGATTGAGAATCGAATAATAGGTCGTCGTCTTGCCGCTTTTCGGAGGACCGGCTATCAGCACCAAACCTTTGGGCGGCGAAAAAAGCTGAGTGGCATAGACTAGGGCGTAAGAAGAAAATCCCAGTTCGTCTAAATGGCGCGGCTTGAGTTCCTTTTTGATCGGAGTTAATGTAAAAATTTCAATTGTACCCTGAAGTTCGGCTGCAAGATGTACTTTGACCAGCTTGTCAAAAGCTCGTAACGTGACGACGGATGATCCTTTGGCGGCTGAGGACAAGAGTCCGCCCAATTGCCGCAGATAGGAGGAGAGGGGAGGAGCTGAAGCGCGCGGCAGTCTGCCCACACTTTGCCAGGCTCCGGCCAGACAAAGCCCAATATCGATCGGCTGATCCGGCTGTATGAGAAACTGAAATTTTTCCGATGAGGTTTCCAAAGCCGCTTCCAACGCTCCTTCAACGATCACATTGGGCATGATCGGCGAGACCGGCTGCTCCGTATAAAGATCCTTTTCGGTCTTTTCCAGAATTGCCTGTAGTTTTTGCAGATTGGGCAAATCCTTTTGAACGCTCTGAGAACCGCGCAGCAGCTCCTCAAAGACCGAAAGCGGAACGATCACCGGTAGAATCTTTTTCCCAGTAGCCGTTTCCAAAAAGCTTATCACTGTCTGATATGGGGGATCGACGAATGCAACCGAAAGCTCTTTACGCTGCACGAAAAAGGGGATCACTCGATACTTTAGCAGCTCCTGCCGATCCAGACCCTCCACATCGATCCATGTTTCGCCCTCGATGGATTCCATTAACGGCAGATGAAATTCTTTGGCCAAGGTCTGCGCCAACACCATTTCGTCGATACCGGCCTGAGTGAGCAACGCTTTGGTCAAACCGTATTCCTGGCGAAAATCGGTAGAATGCTGATCGAGAAAAACAAAGTCAACCTCTTTGAGGTGACCACTGTTGATGAGCGCTTGAAAATAGCGTATGTCTTCTTGCCGGTACATCTATCCTCAAGTCACTTCTTATCGAAAAGTTTGTCGATATCGGCCTGAGTAATGGTTTGTTTTTGAGCGATTGTAAGCGTCCGACTTTCGGCAAGGAGTTGGTCGATCTCTTCAGGGCTCAATTGTTCAATCACAGGAGCGCTTGTCGGCTTTTCAAGACCACTTTGGGGTGCAAAGCTATTCATTGAATAGCGAAGCGATTCGTCAGGTGCCTCTTCACTTTTTGGAGATTGAGCAACAGGACGGCCGACACCGCAGGCCGCACAAAACTTTCCTTCGGGAGAATTGGCGTTGCCGCAGGGGCACAACCAACCCCAAGGCCCTCCGCAAACTCCGCAAAATGGGGGAACTAATTCCGGTTGCGGCGCTCCGCAATTTGTACAAAACATAGCGTTTCCTTTCGTTGGAAAACAGCCGTCATTGCTGCGCAATTATTATGCAGATTCAATGCGCTGGATGATTTCCTCCAGTTTCGCTTCATCAAAAGGCTTTTGCAAGACCCAGTCCGCCTGCGCCTCTTTGATTTGTTTAAGCGTATTTTGCGAAATATGCGAGGTGACCATGATGACCTTGGCTTGCGGGTCATATTCTTTGATTTTTTTCAAAAGCTCAATGCCCGAAATACCCGGCATCACGACATCCAAAAAGGTCAGCTGCGGATGGATGCTTTTGAACGTTTCAAAGCCTTTCAGACCGTCGTCCTCACAGACTGCCCTATAACCGTACAGCTCTAAATAAAGGCTTAGAATATTGCGATTGATTTCCGAATCATCTACAACCAGCGCTGTTTTTTCCGCCATGACTCCTCCTCCCATTTATATGCTGATGCAGACTATAATTGATGATTCACTAATGATATAATTTATAATCGTATTATGCTTTAGGCAAGAGCAGAACGAAATTGCTGCCCTGGGTAAAGTCGCCTTTCACCCGATCTTCAAGCCATATTTTACCGCCGTAACCTTCGACCACTTTTTTCACCAATGTCAATCCGATGCCCAGACCGCTGCTTGTATCCCCATTGAACCGCTCGCTCTTGCGGAACATTGCAGATTTGGCGCTGTCCGGTATGCCGATGCCGTTGTCTTTGAATTCGACTTTGTAATATCGACCGTCCTCCAACGCGTGCGCCTCTACCCATATCGTCGCCACCGGCTGACGATTGTATTTGACGGCGTTGATCAAAATATTGGTAACGACGGTGTCGAGCAGATAATTGCCGCGAATGAAAATAGGCTCCTCCGGTAAATGCTGATGGATCTCCACCTCTTTGCTTTGGATGAACATCTGCTTGACCTTTTCAACGCAGGCGTTGAGAACAGATTTAAAGTCAACGGCTTCCAGATTTAAATCGCCCTTGTCGATTTCCGAAAGCAGATGAACGTTGGTAATCAATTGTGCAATTTTTTCGACGAGGGAGAGACACGTGCTTACGCCTTCCTTTTGTTTTTCTCCCAGCGTATCATCTTTCAGGAGGCGTTTAAGATGAAAGAGTAAGCCGTGATTGATGTTGTTGATATCGTGAACGAGAAGATCTTTAAAGAAAGCGGCACGATTGCGCTCTTCCAAAATCGTCTGTTCGCCGCGTTTACGCTCTACGGCAAAATTGAGCGATTTGACCAGCAGGTCAGTGGTGATGTTGCCTTTGACCAAATAGTCCTGAGCTCCTGCCTGCACCGCAGCCACCCCCATCGCTTCATCATCATTGCCTGTCAATACCACGATCGGCAGAAACGGTGCTTGTTCGCGAAGAGCAATCAGCGTATCAAGCCCTTGGCTGTCCGGTAACCCCAGATCGGAAAGAATGGCATCGAACGATTCTTCTTGCAGGCGAGGCAGGGCTTCCGATAATCTTTTTACATGGTGGATTTCGAAACGTTTGGAGGGTGCTTCTTGAAGCATCAACAGGATCAGCCGTACGTCGCCCGGATTATCCTCCAGGAACAATAGCTTCATTTTATGCATCTCCGCTTGGCAGCTCCACCACCGTCAGCCAAAACGCTTCGAATGCTTTTAAGATTTGAAAAAACTTGTCCAAATCAACCGGCTTGCAGACATAGCTGTTGGCGTGCAGATCGTAGGACTTGGCTATATCTTCTTCCGATTTCGACGAGGTCAAAATCACGACCGGAATCTGTCGCAACGATTCATCTTTTTTGATTTCAGCCAGCACCTCTCGCCCGTTTCGGCGCGGCAGATTCAAATCAAGAAGAATAATATTCGGCCGAGGGGCATTCTGATATTGACCCTGTCGATACAAAAAGGCCAGGGCTTCCTCGCCGTCCTTAACCACATGAAGATTATTGAGCACTTTGGCTTCCCGCAAACCCTCCTGTGCCAGGCGAATATCTCCCGGATTGTCTTCAACCAGCAAAATCTCTACCGGTCTTAGGTCCATTCCCGTCATCATTTTACTTCCTCTGGATTATTGTTTATACAAACCCTGCAGAACTTTTCGCAAATTGATTTGAAATGCCGAAAAACATCTTTTTTTTTATTTAATGAATTTCTAAATAAATCTCGCAAAAGTCAATTAATTTCTATTAGGTTGATAATCAGGATTCAGGATTGCAACACCGTCTTTCCACCTTGTCCGCCTTATAACGACGAGAAGCTCATGGACGACCATTCCATAAATACACCCTATTTTCAACTCGACAGATTGCGCCTCCACTAAAGGTAAACGAGCTCCCGCCCTTGTCCTATTCATGAATTGACGGGCAGATTCTTGGGAAAGGCCTGGAACTTTTAAAAAATTGAAGTTGCTGATGAACATCCCTGCGGAGATTGCGGCTCAGGTGCTGAGCGAAGCTGTTAACGACCGGACGGTAAATTTGCGGCTCATAATCGGGATGATTCGTCTCACTTTGCGAATATATTCCATTCCTTGAATGCCGCTGACATTTTGAAAGCAAACCTGCGGGGGTTTGTTGCATAGATCCATAGCCGTAAGCACGGCAAGAAAATAATCGGAGCAAATATAGCGCTCGAGATCCTGACGGTTAGACCAGCTCATGGCAAAATAGATCAAGTGTTCGTCCTTTGCATCGATGGCCAAGTGGCAGTCTGCACATCCCGAAAAACTTTGCGTCGGATCGACTAAAGGGCGCAACAGCCTGAGCACTTCACCTTTATTATCCCGTGAAACAGACAACTTGATCGTGCATAAAATCATTTTACCAGCGCTCCTTAAAAGTTAGAAGAATCGCAGGCCTCCTTTGAACCGGTCCTCCCGGTACTTTGAATCATACTTTTGTTGACAAAAATAATGCCCGAAATGAATGTTAAGCGAGCCGGTTTATTAATGCTTGAAAATTAATGAAATAGAATAATATCCGAAGCTAAATGGCACAACAATATATCGTACTGCAACCCCGAAATTCAATGCAAACTACGAAATATCGTGCAGTGAAACCTTCAATTATTTTCTCTTCTAATACCCAATTTGCGCATCTTTGATTCCAACGTCGACGGCTTTACTTTAAGAATCTCCGAAGCTCCGTTTTTACCGCGAATCCGCCAGCCGGTGCGGTTAAGCACATCAATGATATGCTTCCGTTGCACTTCTTCAAGTGACATTCCGGCCGGACTCTCTGTGGTACTGCCCATATCCCCAATAGGGAAGGTAAAATGGAGAACAGGCCCTTGACACAAGATCATGGCACGTTCCGTGGCGTTGCGAAGTTCGCGAATGTTGCCCGGCCAGGGATAGCTCATCAAGGCATCCATTGTCTTTTTGGGGATACTCTCAATATTTTTCCCCATTTTTTCCTGAAATTCCCTTATAAACGACCAGACCAGTGCCGGAATGTCCTCGCGATGCTCCCGTAACGGGGGAATACGGATTGGAAAAACATTTAAACGATAAAAGAGATCGGAGCGAAAATTGCCCTTATTCACCTCTTCCTGCAGGTCACGGTTGGTGGCGGCAATAACGCGCACGTCCACTTTGATTTGCTTTGTGCTTCCCAA
>JAPDPN010000073.1:0-15797 GCA_034506455.1 Candidatus Zhuqueibacterota bacterium
TGCAGAAGGAAAGGCGCAGCGATTATGCCCTCAGCGCTCGTTACCGCGATCGATTGCACACCGTCTTTCAATACACAATTTTGGACAGCGATCTGCGGGATGCGCGCCGATCGCTTTTTAACGATCGTCGCGATGCCCGCGCGCTTTTCCACACGACCGAATGGCGGTCTTTATATCGACATCTACAGTGGCGCGCAGGTATGACCGGCCGATATACGATGCTGAAGGGCAGCAATTGGGGTGAACATTATGATGGTCGGGGAGCGGCATATTTGGCTGCCTCTTATACCATCGGCAGGGCTGAGATGGGCCTGCGTTTCGCCGCCGAAAAAGCGGAAAAGAACGAGCCGATCGGGCTGCCGCAGTTACATCTTTTCCTGTGGTCGCCCGATTCAACGCTGCGGGCGGCGCTGTGGCTCGGCAGGCAGGCAGAATATCCGTCGTTGCGGGAACAGTATGCGCAGGGGCTTTTTACGTGGGGAAATGAAAACCTGCGTCCTGCCCGCCACGATCAGGCGGCGGCAACAGTGGAAAAGCACTTTGCGCGCTTATTTCTCGCAGGTTCGATGGTCGTCCGGCAAAGTCGTGCCCCTATCGGTGCCCTTTATGACGGTCGACGCGTTACTTTTACCAACCTGCCGCGCGCCCGTTCTTTTTTATGGATTCTGCAGGGCAGGTACGCTTTCCATCGGCAGGCAATTGTTCTCAAAGTCGAGGGACAACGGCAGCTGGCGGGCCTGCGGCCGGCCAATCGACCTGATTGGCTGCTTCAGGGATTCGTGCAGAGCCATATCAAGGCCTTCAAAGGTGATCTGGATTTGCAACTGAGGCTCGGCGGATATCTGTTCGGTAATCGGCTTGCCCCTGTTCCTTGGTACGCCGAGTATTCGCCGATTTGCCGAACGCTTTCACCAACGATCTATCCCTATTTCCACGCCCTCCTGCATTTCCGCAGTGCCGATCTCTTTTTTGCCTATGAAAATTTCATCGACGCGAATTTGGAGGCGGTCGCCGGCTCGCCCATGCCGCGGCTTTGGCTGCGTTGGGGCTTTGTCTGGCACTTTGTCGATTGAGCTTTTGACGCGATTCGACAAAAAGGCATTGCAATTCATTGCCGCTTTTTTTATCTTTTCTTGTCCCAATTGGATCAACGGATTTCGGTTCCAACACTGAATAGGGAAACCGGTGAAAATCCGGTGCAGCCCCGCTACTGTGAGCCCGATTCCGCGCTTGCGGTCTAAAAAGGCTCGGCCAAGTACGCCACTGTTCTTCGGAATGGGAAGGCGGTCGAGCTCGGGTAAGCCAGGAGACCTGCCGAAATCTGCGGCTACGCAACCTTCGCGGGAGAGGTGAGCATGTCACTGGAAAATCAGACGCCCCAATCTGTCGTGCGACGGTTGGGGCTTTTTTTTATCGCCCCGGTCGCGGCTTTCGTTCGTTCTACCCTATTGCCGCTTTCGGCCGTTTTTCTTCTGGTCGTCTCACTGTTACCGGCAGCAGGGTCTGCGCAGTCGATTGTAAAGATCGAGGGGATTGTGGTCGATGCGGAGACCGGCGAGCCGCTGAGCGGCGCCAATGTGCAGATCGTCGGCACGGCGCTGGGTTCGGCCGCAGACGGATACGGCAGATTCTTTTTCGAGAACCTCTTTAGCGGCAGCTACCGCATGCGTGTTACCTTTATGGGCTACGCGCCTGCCGAAGCGGAAGCAACCGTAAGCAAGGACATGCCGGCCCTCCTGGTGATCAAACTCAAACGCCAAGTTCTGGAGCTTCCTGAGCTGCGGGTGGAGGGCGAGCGGGATTCGACGTCGATATCGGGGACTGTTGTGTTGACGCGCGCCGATATTTCCCGCTCACAGGCTGCAACGCTCGGCGAGCTGTTGAGTCGAGCTGCAGGATTGGAGGTACGCCGCAGCGGCGGAACCGGTGCGAGGGAAACGGTTTCGATTCGCGGCAGCAATGCCAATCAGGTGCTCGTTCTGCTCGACGGTCTGAAACTCAATGACGAACTGACCGGTGAAGCAGACCTGTCGCAGGTGCCGCTCAATCTTATTGAGCGGGTTGAAGTAATTCGCAGCGGCGCCGGCTACGGCGCGGGGGCGGTCGGCGGCGTGATTCGTCTGACGACGCTGCAGAGGCCGGAAGCGCGCCTGCAATTCGACTTGCAGACCGGTTCTTTCGGATTCCGGCGCGCCGAACCGCTGATGAGCGGATCGTGGAAAGGGATCGAATTGACCGCCGCCGGTCAGATGATGGATTCGCGCGGCAATTTCGACTACCGCTATCGGTTGGATGATCGGCAGCTTGTCGAGGCGGAACGGATCAACGCCGATTTTTCCTCCGCAAACCTGTTCGGCCAGATTACAGGCCGCCGCAACGACGGCAGCTTGAGCCTGAAAGGACACCGCTTCGTCTCGGAGCGCGGCCAGCCGGGGAGCGTTTTTTCCCCGACGCCTTATGCCCGTTCGCAGAGTGAGCGCTCGGCTGCGGTATTGCACGGCAGCGGCAAGGTGATGGCCGCAACGGTCAGTGTGCAAATCTCCGCCATGCAGAACCGGACGATTTCGCGCAACGAAATGCCGAACAATGCGGCTTTGCCGTTCGGGCCGGTGCCGCAGTTTGCGTTCGAAAACAAACTGCAGACGCTGCAGGCACAGCTCGAAGCCGAATGGCGCGGCAAAGAACGTCAGAGGCTTGGGGCGCAAATGAGCCATACGGCTTTTACAGACCGTAATCTGCGCAAGTTATCGGCGCCGATCGGCAGAACCACGGCGCAATCCCTGTGCATTTATGCAGCCCCACGATGGAGCCGGAACCTGGAGGCCGTCACTCTGCAGCTCGATCCGTCGCTTCGTTACGAGGCCGCGCATATGCAGCACCGAAACGGAGAACGAATCGAGCGCCGGTGGATACCGCAGATCTCCGGCAGCCTCATCTGGGGGACCTCGCAAAGGCTGCGGCTGCACGGAGCCGTCGGCCGCGACTTTCGCATGCCGACGTTCGCGGATCTTTTCTACCAGGATTTTCGCGTGCAAGGCCAGGCCGATCTTTTGCCGGAGAAAAGCCGCTTTGCCGAGCTTGCGGCCGGCATCGATTTTCGTTTTGCGGGGAATTTGAGTCTGGAGCTGCGGCGCTACCGTAACCGCATCGACGACATGATCGTCTGGCGGTTGGGCAGTTTCGAATTTTTCCGTCCTTTCAATACGGATGCCGAGCTTTCGGGCTGGGAGAGTCGGCTCTCTTTCAGCGCCGCCGTTCTTCAGGTGAATCTCTTTTACACGCTTCAGCAACCCCTCAACAAAAACCGCAACATTACTCTCTACAATCGTCTGCTGCCCTATCGGGCAAAGGAGATGTTGCGCGCAGATTTTGCTTTTAACTTTGGTTTGTGGCAATTCGGACTGCAGGTGCGGGGAGCCGGCAAACGTTACATTAACGAAGCCAACACCAAGTCTCTGCCGCCTTACTGCACCGCCGACCTGACGCTCCGTTTTAAGCCGAATGTTAAATGGCTCAAAACCGAAGTGAGCCTCGGCGCATTCAATGTGCTGAATGCCCGATACGAACTGGTGCGCGACATGCCTTTGCCGGGCCGCGAGATCCGAGCGGGACTTGTCCTCAATCGCTGATTCATCTTGACAAAATTGGAAAGGATTTTTCATGCGCACAGTTTTTACTTTGCTCGTTCTACTTTCGTCCCTTCTCATCGCTGCGGACGTACCTCGGTCACTTTATGTGATCAACGGCTCTGCGGAGACTCTCTCGATGCTCAATCTCGAAACCGGAGAGGTTCGTCGCGACGTCGTCAAGACCGGACAAATCCCCAATCACATTTTTAGCTGCAATAATTTGCTTTATGTCGTCAATTCCGGCAGCAGTTCGCTGCAGATCATCGATCCGCGGCGCAATCAGGTCGTCAAGACTGTTTTGCTGAAGCCCAATGCCAATCCTTGGGCGGCGGCGCTGGTCGGCAGGAATAAAGCTTATGTAAGCAATTGGGTGGATAACAGCGTATCGATCGTCGATCTGGAAAAAGGGGAGTTGATCGGCAATATCAAAGTCGGCAACGGTCCCGAGGGCATTCTGGTGGTCGATGATTATGCTTTTGTGTGTGTCACCGGTTATGCCGGCTGGGGCATGCCGTTCGAAACCGGCAACTTGGTGATGATCGATACGCGAACCGATCAGATCGTCCATATTCTCGAAACGCCGACGAACCCGCAGGATGCCGCCTTGGCGCCGGACGGTAGGATCCACGTCCTTTGCACCGGCGACTATGCTTCCATCGGCGGTAAAATTGCCGTCGTCGATCTGTACACCGGCCCCAATTGGAATATTCCGGCCGTGGTGGATACGATCGACATCGGCGGCTCGCCCGGCGATTTAGAGATTACGCCGCAGGGCAAAGGCTACGCCGTGGCCTGGGGAGACGGGGTCAATGGATTTTTATACTCTTATAATGCTCTGACCGGCACCGTTGAGCGCGGCGCAAATTCGCCGATTGCGATCGGACCCAATGTAAGCCGCCTGCTGTACGACGGCCGCGAAAACTGCCTGTGGATTCCCTTCATGAGCCAATGGGGCGGAGACGGTTTTGTGCAAAAGTTGAACGCCGTCACCGGCAGCATCGAATGGACTTCTCCGGTGGTCGGAAACGGCTGCCAGGCGGCCTGCATCGTCGAACGCATTTGGGAGATCACTCCCTGGGCCGATGCGGTCACCTCGTTCACGCCCGGAGTCGGTGCAGGACGCGGGGCGCAATATTTCCCCGATAACGTCCTCGGCCCGCCGGACCAAACGCCCGGTCTGAATGAGTACAATCCCAGCAATCGGCCGCAGGAGGTCCTCAGCTTGGGCCATGGCGGCGAGATCGTTTTGGAATTTATCGATAATCTGATTGTCGACGAGCCCGGCCCGGATTTTACGGTGTTCGAAAACGCCTTTGTTTCCTTTTTCGACGGCCGGCCGTTCATCGAAGCGGGCATCGTCGCCGTCAGTCAGGACGGCGTCAACTTTCTCACTTTCCCCTATGATCTGGAGACGTGGAAGGGCCTGGCAGGCGTCACTCCGACCAAAGATGCCTACCATTTCCTCGATCCGGACAAGTCCGGCGGCGACTCGTTCGACTTGGCCGAGGTTGGGCTGAGTTGGGCCAAATATGTTAAAATTGCCGATCTCGGCGATCTCAAGCAGGAAGGAATGTGGAACGGCGACTTTGATCTGGATGCGGTCGTGGCCGTCCATTATCGGCCGAAAACGCAGGTGCATGAACAATCCGAGTCGCCTCGTCTCTTTGCTCTTCAAGCAAACTATCCCAACCCTTTCAATTCATCGACCGTGATCCCTGTGACGCTCACCGCAGCGCAGGAGGTTCGGCTGGAGATCATTGATCTGCGCGGCCGGGTTATGCGCATCCTTTGCCGGCAGCGATTGGAAAGCGGCGAACACCGCTTTTTATGGGATGGAAAGGATGATCAAGGACGCGAAGCGGCTGCAGGCGTCTACTTGGTGAGGCTCTCATGTGAACAGGGTACGCAAACAATCAAGATGACGCTGTTGCGCTAGCGACCGAAAAAGAGCGCTTTTGCGGTTCTCGACAGTCACTAGTTCTACTCCACGGATTTTTCAAGGAAAAGGCAGGCGGTTCGACCTGCCTTTTTTATTGCAAAAAGGCGTGAGGATGCCGGCATCATCGTCTGGCGCTGTTCCGCTGCCGAATGCGCTCGAAATAGTGATTGACTTTATACCGTGCTTTTGACAAATTTGAGATGCACGAAATCGGAGGCCGATATTCCGGAATATCCCGACATTATGGCCTATCTTGCCGCGCTCAGATTTCGACTGCAGGGGCAGATCTTGGAAAACCTGCGGATCGCCTCGCCTTTCTTTTTGCGTACCGCTTGGCCGCGGCCGCAGGAGTACATCGGTCGAAAGATCATCGGCTTTGAGCGCATGGGGAAGAGAATCGTCATGCTCTTTGCGGATGAGATGTTTCTGGTCATTCATTTGATGATCGCCGGCAGGCTGCATTGGCGGCCTAAAGGTGCCGCGCTTTCCCGCAGGAGTGATTTGGCGGCCCTCGACTTTGCCGACGGCACGTTGCTGATTACGGAAGCCGGCTCAAAAAAGCGCGCCGCTATGCATCTGATTAAAGGAAAAGAGGCTTTGGAAGTTTTCGATCGCGGCGGACTCGATGTGCTGCAGGCAGGTTTGAACGAATTCCGCGACCGCCTGACGGCGGAGAATCATACCCTAAAACGCGCCTTGACCGATCCCCGACTTTTCGACGGCATAGGCAACGCCTATTCGGATGAGATTCTGCATGCCGCCGGACTTTCACCGACGGCTTTGTCGCGTCGGCTGACGCCCGAACAGATCGAGCGGCTTTATCACGCCGCACGAAAGGTCCTGGCTGAATGGACGGACAGGTTGTGCCGCGAAGCCGAACATCGCTTTCCCGAAAAGGTGACGGCTTTTCGACCCGAGATGGCTGTCCATGGTAAAGCAGGTCTGCCTTGTCCTTCCTGCGGTACGTCAATCGGGCGCATTCGGTTTGCGGACAACGAGACCAATTACTGTCCCCGCTGTCAAACCGGAGGCCGCCTGTTGTCCGACCGCTCCTTGGCGCGTCTCCTGCGGAAGGATTGGCCCGAGACGATCGACGAGTGGGAAGAGATGAAAAAAGGCATTTTCGGCAAGACGGTGAATTAGCCGTTTTGAAATGCACTGCAGACCGGCTAGTGATCCATTCTAAAGACGGTTCGTAGGCCGGTGTCCTCTCAGCGCTGCGATTCAAGCTTTTTTCGGAGCGAGGGACTGGAGGAAAAATTTCCAAAAGCAGGGTTTTGCCGTACTTGACGATGCTTGCACGCAACTTGGAGAAACTTCCGGCATGATGAACAGACCGCAACCCACCGGATTGGAAATTTCTTTCGAAAAACGATTTCAACCTTATCTCGAAAAATTTCGCCGCATCGGCGCCGACGAGACGATCGTGCGCAATTTCCGCAGCAATTTTGCCCGCTTTTTAGCCGGCGAAGTGGATTGGCTGCCGGAGGAGAGTCTGCAGCCGCTCGATTCGTTGCCCGATGCTGAAACCATCGATGCCGAAACGGTGCGGCTCGGCGCCGAGCATATTGCTGAAACGGTGATCGTCAAGCTGAACGGCGGGTTGGGAACCGGCATGGGACTGGACCGAGCCAAGTCGCTGCTCATCGCCAAGGACGGTCACACCTTTCTCGAGATCATCCTCGCGCAGGTACGTTCGCTCGGTCTGCCGCTTGTGCTCATGAACTCGTTTGTTACCCATCGGGAGACGCTTGCGGCGCTGGCAGTTCAACGGCCTGCCAATCCGGTGCTGGCTTTCGAGCAGAATCGCGTGCCCAAAATCAACATAGCGGATGCTTTGCCGGCCTCATGTCCGGAGCGGGAAGAACTGGAGTGGTGTCCGCCCGGTCATGGGGATTTTTACATCGCCTTTGCCTCGAGCGGCATTTTGCGGCGGCTTCTTGAGCAGGGCTACAAATATGCCTTTATTTCGAACGCCGACAATTTGGGCGCCGTGCTCCATGC
The DNA here is from genome assembly GCA_034506455.1 of Candidatus Zhuqueibacterota bacterium. Lineage (GTDB taxonomy): Bacteria > Zhuqueibacterota > Zhuqueibacteria > Residuimicrobiales > Krinioviventaceae > Fontimicrobium_A. The sequence goes on from JAPDPN010000073.1 coordinate 7,573, forward strand.
GGGCATTTTGGGATACTTTATTCGAAACGAGCTCGACTTTTTGATGGAAACTGCGGAGCGGACGCCTGCAGACCGCAAAGGCGGTCACTTGGCGCTCAAAAACGACCGGCTGGTATTGCGGGAGATCGCCCAATGTCCTGAGGCGGATTTGGTGCATTTCCGCGACATCCAGCGGCATCGTTTCTTCAATACCAATAACCTTTGGCTGAACTTGAAAAGTCTGCAGGCGCAGCTGGAAAAAAACGATTATGTCTTTACATTGCCGCTGATTGCCAACCGCAAAACTCTCGATCCGCGCGATCCCTCTACGCCCGAGGTCATCCAGCTCGAAACGGCGATGGGAGCAGCCGTGTCCGTTTTTCCGCGGGCGCAGGCGATCCGCGTGCCGCGCAGCCGCTTTATACCGGTCAAAGACACCAACGATCTTCTCATTGTGCGATCCGACTATTATCAGCTTCTTGACAACTATATGCTCGTTCCTCATCCCCAGCGCCGCTATCCGGAAATTCGGGCGGCATTGGATCCCCGTTTCTATAAATTTTATTATGATTTTGAAAAGCGTTTTCCGGAAGGCGTTCCTTCACTGCGGAACTGCCGTCAGTTGACGGTGGAGGGTGATGTCTATTGGCAGGCCGACGTGAGCGTCGAAGACGACGCGACGGTCGTCAACCGCTCCGGCCTTGCGCAAACCGTGCCGCGCGGCAGCGTGATTCGCGGCGAACTGATCTGGAACTAACAGCCGGATGGCGGGACTGGAGAAAATCATTATTGCGGCGGTCGCCCGCAACGGCGTCATCGGTGCGGGCAACGGCTTGCCGTGGAAACTGCCGGAGGAATATCAGCGGTTTCTGGCAACGATTCGCGGCGAAACGGTCATTTGGGGAAGAAAGACCTTTGAATTGTTCAGCAGCCCGCCGCCAAGCGCCGTCAACATAATCCTCAGTCGTTCGCGCCGCAACTATGAAAACGCCTTGGTAGTTCCCTCTTTGGCGGATGCTTTTGCCGCGGCGGCGGAAGTCGGTGAGCGCGTCTTTATTGCCGGCGGTGCGTCGGTTTATCATCAAGCCCTGCCTTACGCGGATCGGCTTTACCTCTCATGGATCGACGGCGAATGGGCCGGTGACGCTTTTTTTCCGCAGATCGACTTTCGGGAATGGAGGATCGTCGAACGGAAGCGGTTTTCGGGATACGAATTCGTCATGTATCGGCGCCTGGAACCGGTCAACGGTTCTTTGCAAAGGCGGCTTTGACGGTAACGCTTGGAAGTTGGCCGATGCGTCCGGTCAGTGCCCCGACTTGATCGGTGTTGCCGTCGACGATCAGAGAAATGATCGACAGTTTTCGCTCGCGATAGGGCAGGCCCATCCTGCCAATGATGATGTGAGAATAATCGTGCAGGATGGCATTGAGCTGATGATAAGCTGCTTCAGGATCTTCGACGATGATCGCCACGACGCCGATGCGGCGATCCTTTTCCGACAAATCAGTTGTGCTCATGGCTTTTTTTCCCTTTTTTCGAATATCGATAAATCACGAAAAAAACGCAAGCGCCCTTGCATCCATAGACGGAGATCTTTATGCAGAAAAGCGCGGGCTTATTGATGTACCGTTTGCGGGACGGGCAGTTGGAAGTTTTTCTGGTCCATTCCGGCGGACCCCTGTTTGCCCGCAAATGGGACGGCTATTGGTCGATTCCCAAAGGGCTCATCGAGGAGGGAGAAGAACCGCTACAGGCGGCGTTGCGCGAGTTCGAAGAGGAGACCGGTCTACACCCTGCTCAAGGACCGTTTTTTGACTTGGGGACTGTGCGCCAAAAGAGCGGCAAGCTTGTCCAGGCTTTTGCGTTTGCCGGCGATTGGCCCGAGGGGCGCGAGCTGCGCAGCGGCACCTTTACCATGGAATGGCCGCCGCATTCGGGGCAAATGCATGAATTCCCGGAAATAGACGCAGCGCAATTTTTCCCGATTGAAGAGGCGCGGCACAAAATCGTCGAAGCGCAGCGGCCGCTGCTCGATCGTCTCCAGGAGCTTCTGCGGGCGCAATCGGGACAGGGGGAGCCGTCATGACCTTCCGCTACTGCACAACAATCCATCTGCATCACACGGATGCTGCGGGCGTCATCTTTTTTGGGCGCTTGTTTGAATTGGCGTTCGAGGCGCTCAGCGCCTTCCTGCGCGAAATTGGCTTTTCAGTGCCCTACATCATCAATGAATCGGATTATCTCATGCCTTTTGTGCATGCGGAGGCCGAGTTTCTGCGTCCGATGCGATTAGGCGACGAGGTGATCTTTGAAATCGGCATCAGACGCATCGGCGTCACTTCTTTCACGGCGGCTTATGGTGTCTACGTCGGCGGAGAAAAGGCGGCCTCGTTACAGACGACGCAGGTGTTGATCGACAAGGCAAGCGGCAAAGCAATTCCCTTACATGATGTACTGCGGCAGGGTCTCGAACGCTATGCCTTTTCCTGAAGCAAAAGCTTTTCCGCGAGGCGACTGAGCTCGGAACGCGACGGCTTTAAACGGCCTTGATCGGCGGGCAGATCCCAAACCCGCCGAGGAATCTTCAACCCCGGCAGGGTTCGGCGCAGAGAGGTCAAATCGAGTCGATTCGCCGGTTTGCCGCTGAAGGTGCGAATGAATGCAACCGGCAGGGCGCCGTACTCAGGATCGGGAATCGGCACCACGATCGCCTCGGCGACGTCCTCGATGCGCAGGAGAAGGCGCTCGATCTCCTCGGGGCTGATATTTTCGCCCCCGGCTTTAAAAAGATTGTCCCTTCTGCCGTAGATCAGCAGATTACCGTTTTCGTCCAAGCGGCCCAAATCGCCGGTGGAAAAGAATCCCTCATTTTCAGGACGCGTCAAGGTCTCGCCGTCCCAATAGCCTAAAAACAGCGTCTTTCCGCTCACCAAGATTTCACCGTCCTGGGTAAAATGGAGACTGCGATAGGGCAGAAGTCGACCGCAGGTCAACAGTTCTGCCAATGAAGCCCCGCGAGGCGTCGCCGTGATCTGCGAGGACATTTCCGTCGAGCCGTAGCTGGTGTGAATGATTATTCCTTCATCTACGGCCTGCCGAATGAGCGCATCCGGGAAGGCGCTGCCGCCGAGCAGGATGCCGCGGTACCGGCGCAGAAAATCGACGGTAGCCGAATCCTGCATCAGGCGATAGAGCTGGGTGTGGACCAGCGAGAGGTGCGTCGGCTCGGCAAAATCGAGTGACGCCGACAGGGATGGCTCCGGCGGAATAACGACCGAGGCACCGGCAAGCATGGTCCGAAAGAGCACGCCAAGTCCGCCCACGTGAAAAAGGGGGAGAGAAAGCAGCCATCGATCGGCCGGTTCCAGCGGCATATTTTCATTCGCCCCCAAGGCGCTGTAAAAGTGATTGCTGAAGCTGTTGACGCAGGCTTTGGGCTCGCCGGTGCTGCCGGAGGTAAATAGGATCGACGCCCAGTCGGAACGACTGTGAAGAAGCGGCTGAACTCTTGCTTTCGGTGCAATCACTTCTAGATCGGCGGATTGCGTATCGCCGACAAAAAAGCGACAGCCGATTCGTCGGCATTGTTCCACCGCCGTCTCGATCGGCATGTGGTTATTCAAAAGAACAGGAACTGATCCTGACGCCCAAGCGGTAAAGATTTCTCGGATTGTATTCAGAGTCGGTATGCCGAACATGCCGATCAACTCGCCTTGGCAGCTCTCCCGCCGCGATGAGGCTCTGCAGGCTGCCTCCTCGACCAATTCCGCCCAAGTCAATCGGCCGGAAACGCTCAATATGCCGCCGGTTTTTCCATATCGCTTTAGAAATGCCGCAAGCTGTTCGGCGGTGGTTATCGCCGGTCGATCAGGCATTTGAGCTCCGTCATATCGATGGAGAGGTTGTTTTCAAGCTGCGACAGCTCAAGTACGCCGCCCTTGGTGCTTATGGGAGAGCGAATAAAGTCGCGGCTAAAAAGTGATGCAGTATCCAAGCCCATTGGTTCGTCGGGGCAGAACGCGGCGGCCAAGGCGGCGGCCATGCTCAGGCCGACGGCGCTCAGCAGCGGCGAGCTGATTACCGGCAGAACCCCGCGTTCCTGCGCCCGCTCGATGCGGACAATCAAATCTCCGATGCCTCCGTGAATTCCCGGCTTTAAAATCCAGGCTGCTGCAGGAAGATTTTCGTATTCCGCCATCAGCAGCGACTCATCGAGAGCCGGAGCTATCGGAGAACGCCGGCAGAACTCGGGCAGGTCGTGCGGATCGTTGACAGGTTCTTCGATGTATTCGATCGGAAGATCGGCGACGGCGCGGGCAAAATCGACCGCCTGATCGAGCGGCAGCAGCCGATTGGCGTCCAGACGCAGCTGCAGGTTAAAGGCGGCGATCTCTTTAATTGTTGCAATCTCGTCGGCCAATGCCAGTCGGCCCACCTTGATTTTGATGACTCTGTATCCCTCCTCGGCGAGTCGAGCCGCCTGCCGAACAAGTTCATCGGCGGAATCGCCGAAGGCCAGGCCGTTGACGATTATTTTCTCGCACTTTCCGCCCAATAGGGTTATCGGCGTCAAACCTTGTTGGGCCGCGCGGAGATCAATGAGCGCGCTCTCCACGCCGAAGCGTAGTGCCGACGAAGAGACGGACGTGATCTCTCTTGCCTGCAAAAGAAGCCGCCAATCGTTGTCGTTGCTCGTAATTCCCTCGGAAAAAAATTTATGAAACTGGTCGATGATGTCCGCAGGCGTATCTGGAGAAAAGCCGGGCAGCGGCGATGCCTCACCCCAGCCGCTGGAGCGGCCTTCTATTGCTCGGACGAGAAAGCCGCGGCGCACTTTGAGGCAGAGTTCACCGGTGCGAAACGGCCGCTTCAGTGGAAGCGCATATTCATAGAGCTGCAGGTCGATCACACCAGGATTCCAATGGAAAGGAGCAGGCTGTAGATCAACAAAAGGCGCCCGGTCTGCGCAAGCGCCTGATTGTACTTTCGGCTGGGCGGCTCGCGCCGGAGAATGCGCAGCGGAGGGATCGCCTCTGCAAAAGCGGCAACGGCCAAAAGCGCAATCGGCTTGACTTGCCCGGTAAGCACGAGCAGCATGGGAATGACCAGGACGGCGACTATGACGCAAAAGAGATATTCGCCGCGGCCGAACGCGGCTCCCCAACGCGCCGGCAGCGTTCGTTTACCGGCGGCGCGGTCGTCATCGATATCGCGCAGGTTGTTGACCGTCAGGATCGCCGTAGAGAGAAGACCGGGTCCGACAGCGGCCAGTAGAACGGTTGGGGTGACGGTCAAGGCCTGCACATAGTAAGTGCCGGCGACTGCCGCGAGACCGAAAAAGATAAAGACGAACAATTCGCCCAGTCCATGATATCCGAGCGGGTACGGACCGCCGGTGTAGAGCACTGCGCAGAGGATGGATAGGGCGCCGATGATGACCGCCGGCACGCCGCCGCGCACAAGCAGATAAACGCCGCAAACAGCCGCCATAACAAAGACGATGATGAAACCATTGCGCATTTGTTTCGGAGCGATCCACCCGGCAGCCACGGCGCGCGTTGGACCAAGCCGTTCCGCTTTGTCGCTGCCGTGACGATAGTCAAAATAGTCATTGGCATAGTTGGCGCCGATCTGCAGGAGCAGGGCGCATACGCCTGCCAAAAGTGCCGCCAAGCCGTGAGCGCGGCCGTCGCGATATGCCAGGGCTGTTCCGATGAGCACCGGAGCGATGGCCGCGGGCAGCGTTTTCGGACGGGCGGCGAGCAGCCACGGCTTGAGGTTCATTTCTGTTCCTCTTTAGTTGAACTGTTCGACCGGCGGAAACGGCTAAAGTCGGGTTTCCGCTTTTCGAGAAAGGCGTCGCGTCCTTCTTTGGCTTCATCGGTCATGTAAAAGAGCATGGTGGCGCAACCGGCCAGCTCCTGCAGTCCGGCCTGGCCGTCGCAATCGGCGTTGAGCGCAGCTTTGAGACAGCGGATTGCCGTTGGGGAATTGGCAAGGATTTCTCGACACCATTTCACCGTTTCCTCCTCCAACTGCTCCAGGGGTACCACAGTGTTGACGAGTCCCATCGCCAGCGCTTCCTGGGCAGAATATTGCCGACAGAGGAACCAAATCTCGCGCGCCTTTTTCTGCCCCACGACCCGCGCCAGGTAGGAGGCGCCGTAGCCGCCGTCGAAGGAGCCGACGCGCGGTCCGCTTTGGCCGAAAATCGCATTGTCGGCTGCGATCGTCAGATCGCACAGCAGGTGCAGCACATGCCCGCCGCCGATGGCATAGCCGGCCACCATGGCGATGATCGGCTTGGGACAATGCCGCATCTGCCGCTGAAACTCTAGCACATTGAGCCGATCAGTCCCTTCGGCATCGCGATAACCGGAGTGTCCGCGCACCTTTTGGTCGCCGCCCGAGCAAAACGCCTTTTCCCCCTGCCCGGTGAGAATCACCACGCCGATGTTCGGATCCTCTTCGGCATCCCGCAGCGCGGCCATCATCTCGGTAACCGTCAGCGGACGAAAGGCATTGCGCACTTCGGGGCGGTTGATGGTGATCTTGGCAATACCGTCATATTTTTCGTAAAGAATGTCCACGAATGTTCCGGCACTTTGCCATGGAAATTTGCTCATAGTCTACTCCCAACGTTTGTCCAAAAGCGACGATTGTTGCAAAATCTCGGCAATAACATCGGCCAAAGCAGTCGGGTTCTCCAAATGGACCGCATGGCCGCATTCCTTTACCACATGCAGCGTCGCCGACGGAAGAACGCTCCTCATCCATTCGGCTTCGCGTCGATATTTCTCATCCCTTTCACCCACGATCAGATGCAGCGGAACGACCAGTTCCGGCAGCTTGTGCCGCATCGGCGGCTGCGACGCTTGTCCAAGCGAAAGTAAAGCCGCGGCTACGGCTTCAGGTCGGTTCTTTAAGCGGCGGGCAATGGTCTCGGCGTAATAAGGCGAGCTGCGAATATCGGCAAACAGCGGCTGCGCGTACCATTGATCCAACGCTTCCGCCAATGGCTGATGACGAAACCGCTCAGCCCACAGCTCTTCCCGCCGACGTCGATCGGCTCTTTCCGATTCCTCGATGCCCGGCGACGCTGAAACGAGTATGACAAAATGAAACCGATGCGGAAAGTGCAGCGCGGCATAAAGTGCAATGCGGCCGCCCATCGAATACCCGACGAGCCCGATTTTACGAACATCGAGGGCATTCAGCAAGGCAATAACGGCCTCTATGGTTTCCTTAAAGTCCGCCTTGAGATGATATGCCTCGCCGTGCCCCGGCAGATCAACGGTGACACAGCAGACTCGATCGGAGAGGGCTTGCGCAACGCGGAGCCAGTCTTGACGCGCGCCCAAAAAGCCGTGCAGAAACAGCAGCCGGCCACCTGCTTCATTACCGATCTTTTCAAAAGGAAGAACACTCATGAGTGGTTCTCTATGCTTTGACGAATTGCTTTTTCGATTCGGCGGTGCGCCTGGAGGTTCTCTCGAGAACCGCTGATCACCTCGATGAGCGTCGAACGACCGCTTGTTAAGGCGCGCTGAAAGGCGGCCTTGAACTCATCGACGCTTTTCGGCTGTTCGTAATCCAGACCGAACAAAGCGGCGGCTTGCCTGAACTGCAGGCCGTGCGGGGTTTGGAAATAGTCGGCGTATTCGGCATAATCGGCGATCGGCAGAAAGGCAAAGATGCCGCCGCCGTTATTGTTAAGGACGACGATGGTCAGCGGCAGGGGCGAGCGGGCGGCAAGCAGGAGAGAATTGAGATCGTGCAGCAGGGCCAAGTCTCCAATCAACAGAGTGGTCGGCGCCGCGAGACCGCGGGCAAAGCCGACGGCCGCGGCGACGGTGCCGTCGATGCCGCTCACGCCGCGATTACAGCCGACCGCGCGAGGCTTTTTGCTCCGGCAGGCAAACCAATGCATATCGCGCACCGGCATGCTGTTGCCTAAAAACAGGCCGTGTCTCTCAGGCAGCAGTCGCGAAATCCAAAACGCCGTCGACGGTTCGTCAAGAGCATCTAAAAACAGCGCTTCATCCAACCCCTGACTTTTACCAACCCATGAATGACGCGGTAGCTGTTCGGCAAGTGCGCGGGCCACGGTCTCCGGTGCTGCGGTGAAGCGATGCGTCACCCAGTGGCCGGGATCGGTGCGGCGCAGGAATTCGTCGATATGAATAAAACAGCGCGGCGGATTGGCTTCCAGCATCGTCTGCAGCCGCTTGGACAAGAACGGGCC
>JAPDPN010000074.1:0-5077 GCA_034506455.1 Candidatus Zhuqueibacterota bacterium
CTGCTGACGCCGCTGTTGATCATCGGCGGCGCCTTGGCTTTTTCCCAATTCGATGCGGCGCTGGCGCGCCTGCATCCGCGCGTGGCCTTGGCGGCGGAAGTATCGGCTGAAGAAAAGGGCGGAGCGGCCACACCGGCGGTGCGCGCTTTTCGCGCCTCCGGCGAAACACAGGATGAGCTCTTTGCCGATGCCGCGGCTATCCAGGACCGCGCCCGGCGCGGCGGCATGCTGCTCGGCGGATTTCTCGGCCTGGTGTTGAGCCTCAAGCTGATCGGCTTGGTTGCGCCCTCTTTTCGTCGTGAGTACGAAATCGATCGCGGCGAATGCCTCAGCTGCGGCCGCTGCTTCAGCTACTGCCCGGTCGATAAAGACGGCAACACCCTGTTCCCGATCGAATCCCTCGGCAACGACTCTAATGCGGGCAAAAGTTTATGAAATGGAAAGATCTGCAGAATGAAGCTTTTCTCAGGCCGCTGGCGGAACGGCTCCTAATCATCAGCGGCGTCTTTGTCGCCGTGCTGGCCATCCTGCTGATGGTCAATTACCTGCAGCTGCGCTGGAACACGCCTTTGCGCAGCCCGGCGCTGCAGCAGCTCATGGCGCAGCTGCAGGATGATCCCGATAATGAAGCGCTCAAGGAGCAGATTCGCGCGCTCGATCTTTTGGCACGCAAAGCGTTCTTTACTCGACGAGGACAGCTCCGTCTCGGCGGCCGCATGCTTTTTGTCGGCATGATCGTTTTCCTGCTTTCCTTGAAATACCTGCGGTCGCGCGTGCCGGCACTTCCCGATCTGGCCGAGCAACCGCAGCCGATTTCATGGCAAACCCGGCTGGCAGGCAGCCGCGCTTTGGGCTGGAGCGCGCTGGTTCTATTTGTCGGTGCGCTGACGGCAGGCATTCTCGCTGAACAAGAGTTTACACCGAAAAAGCCTGCATCCGTTTCTTCTGCAGCTCCGGCCGTCTCTCTCGAACAACTGCGACGCAACTGGCCGAACTTTCGCGGGCCCGAAGGCGCCGCCCGCGCTTATGTTCACCCTGATTCTGTTCCCGTCAAGTGGAACGGCGCCTCTGGAGAAGGGATCCTGTGGAAGTCCACCGTGCCCAAATTCGGCAACTGTTCGCCGGTCGTTTGGGAAGAAAAGATCTTTTTCACCGGCGCTGATGAATCGTCGCAGGAGCTTTATTGTTTCGACGCAGCGAGCGGCGAAATGGTGTGGCGCGCCGAGATCAACGACGTGCCCGGCCATCCCAAAGAGCCGCCGAAGGTTTCGGACGACACCGGTTATGCCGCGCCGACCGTGGCAACCGACGGCCGGGTCGTCTGCGCGATTTTCGCCACCGGTGATCTGGCCTGTTATGATTTTTCCGGCAAGAGAATCTGGGCGAAAAATTTGGGATTGCCGGACAACCACTACGGCCACGCCTCCTCGCTGATCATCTATCGCGACCTTTTGCTCGTTCAGTACGACCATCGCAGCTCGCGCAGTCTGCGCGCCTTTCGCCTGGCCGACGGCAAATTGGTCTATCAGACCAAGCGCGACGATGTGCAGATTTCCTGGACGTCGCCTCTGCTCATTCTCGGCGCGGGACGCGACGAGGTCGTTATTTCTGCCAACCCGTTCGTCATTTCTTACGATCCGGCAACAGGCAGGGAGCTTTGGCGGGTCAAGTGCATGGACGGCGAAGTGGCGCCGTCGCCCGCCTACGCGGCAGGCAGGGTGTTTGTCGTAAACGAATATGCCCGACTGGCGGGGATTGAAATCCGACCCGAAGGCGCCCAACAGATTTGGGAATACGGTGACGACCTGTCCGAGGTCTCGAGTCCGGTGGCCGACGAGCGCTTCGTCATTATGGCTGCGAGCTATGGGACGGTCACCTGCCTGCGCGCCGATACCGGCGAAAAGGTATGGTCGCACGATTTCGACCGCGGCTTTTATTCCTCGCCGATCCTGGTCGGAGACCGAGTCTACCTGACAGACCTAAAGGGCGTAACCCATATCTTTCGTATGTCAGAGACCTTTACGCTCGAAGCGGACAATCCGCTCGGCGAAGAGGTGCTGACAATCCCCGCATTCGTCAAAAATCGCATCTACATTCGCGGAACGGAAAATCTCTACTGCATCGGCCGATAAATGACGATCGTCAATGACATAGCACAGTCTACCACAGAATGGGATGAGCACGTTCAGCGGCTGGTCGCCGCACACGGCGACGGCCCGGACGCCGTGATCCCCATTCTGCAGGACATCCAGACCACTTTTCACTATCTGCCGGAGCCGCTTTTACGCCGACTCTGCGAGCTGACGCGCATTACTCCGGCCGCCGTCGCCGGCGTATCCACGTTCTACACCCAGTTCAGGCATACGGTGGCCGGTCAGCATATCATTCATATTTGCCACGGCACCGCCTGTCACGTCAAAGGCGCCGATTTGGTTCACGATGCCGTGCGGCGCGAGCTGCGCCTCAAAGAGGAAGAGGACACGGACGGCGACCGCCTCTTTACGGTCGAAAAAGTCGCCTGCCTGGGCTGCTGTACTTTGGCGCCGGTGGTGCAGATCGACCGCGTGACTTACGGGCACGTCGAACCCTCGGCCGTCGGCAATATGCTGCACGATTTTTTGACGCGAAGAAAAACATCGGGCAAGCAGAGTTCAGATCAGACTTTTACCGCTCAGGCGACGGGCGAGATTCGCGTCGGATTGGGCTCCTGCTGTCAGTCCAGCGGCAGCGCGCAGGTCCATGAACAGCTGCTGCAGGTCGTTCAGTCTTTGGAAGCCCCGGCGCGCATCAAACGCGTCGGCTGCGTCGGCATGTGCCATCGCGTGCCGCTGCTCGAGGTGGTCAAGCCGAATCAAACATCGGTGGTCTATGATCGCGTCACGCCCGAACAAGTCGAGGGAATCGTTTTACGGCATTTCCCGCCCGCTTCGCCCATTGCCCGCTTGAAAGGCCGCGCGCTGCAATGGATCGAGGAATGGTTCTCACCGTCATCCGACGGCGGCTTTACCCGCCATCCCCTGCATGTGCGCGATCCGCAGGTTACCGCCTTTCTCGACCGCCAGGTTCACATTGTCACCGACCGCGCCGGCTCGCTCGATCCGTTGGATTTGGAGGAGTATTGTGCCACTGGCGGTTTTGTTGCCGCGCGGGAATGCCTCCTGCATAAACGGCCGCAAGAGATCATCGCCGAAGTGGCGGCCTCCGGTCTGCGCGGCCGCGGCGGCGCGGGATTCCCAACCGGCGAAAAATGGTGCCTCGTGGCGGCGCAGCAAAGCGACAAAAAATTTGTCATCTGCAACGGCGACGAGGGCGATCCGGGCGCCTTTATGGACCGCATGATCCTCGAGTCCTATCCCTATCGCGTCATTGAAGGCATGATCATCGCCGCCTTTGCCGTCGGTGCGCATGAGGGAATATTCTACATCCGCGCCGAATACCCACTGGCCGTGGAACGAGTCAACGCCGCTCTGCGTCGCTGCGAAGAAGAAGGGATTTTGGGCGATGATATTTTCGGCAGCGGCTTTTCGCTGCGCTTACGCGTACAAGAGGGTGCAGGAGCATTTGTCTGCGGCGAAGAGACGGCGCTGATTGCTTCTTTGGAAGGCCGCCGCGGTATGCCGCGCTATCGGCCGCCCTATCCGGCGCAGAAAGGGTTGTGGGGACAACCGACGCTGGTCAACAACTGCGAAACCTTTGCCACCGTGCCGTGGATTATGCGTCACGGCGCGGAAAAATTTGCCGCGCTGGGGACCGAAAAGAGCAAAGGCACCAAGGTTTTTGCCTTGGCCGGTAAAGTCAAGCGCGGCGGCCTGATCGAGGTGCCGATGGGCATGACGCTGCGCGAAATCGTGGATGAGATCGGCGGCGGCGTGGCCGGCGACAGGCGCTTCAAGGCGGTGCAGGTCGGTGGACCGTCCGGCGGTTGCGTGCCTGCGGAGCTTGCCGAAACGCCGGTCGATTACGAAGCCCTCACCCGCGTCGGCGCCATGATGGGCTCGGGCGGCCTGCTGGTGATGGACGACAGCGACTGCATGGTCGACATTGCCCGCTATTTTCTCACCTTTACCCGCGACCATTCCTGCGGCAAATGCACCTTTTGCCGCATCGGCACTCAGCACATGTTGGAGATTCTCGAAAAACTGTGCGAGGGCAGAGGAGAGGCGGAAGATCTCGACAAGCTGCGTGAACTGGCCGCCAAGACCCGCGAAGGCAGCCTGTGCGGCTTGGGGAGAACCGCACCCAATCCGGTGTTGACGACGCTGCAGTATTTCTATGATGAATACGAAGCCCATCTGCGCGGCATCTGCCCCGCCGGCAAATGTCGACCGCTGATCCGCTACGAGATTACCGATGCCTGCATCGGCTGCACGCTCTGCGCACAGAAATGCCCGGTTCAGGCCATTCCAATTACGCCTTATCAGCGTCACGAAATTCTGCAGGATAAATGCACCCAGTGCGATGCCTGCAGGCAGGTATGCCCGATCGAGGCGGTCAAGGTTGTTTCCAGACAAGGAGGGTCGGCATGAACCGCAAGGTCGAGGAGGGAGCCGCCGTGCAATTGACCATCAACGGTCGCATGGTCAGTGTACCGCCGGGAACCTCTGTCTTTACCGCCGCTGAGGCGGCGGGCTTTGCCATTCCCGCACTCTGCCGCCTGGAGGGCTTTCCGCCCAACACCTCCTGCATGGTCTGCATGGTCGAAGAGCGAACCTCAGGAAAGCTGCTGCCGTCCTGCTCGGCTCCGGCAGAGAATGGCATGGTCATCGAAACCGACAACGAGCGGGTGCGCGATTTTCGGCGTTCGGCGCTTGAGCTGCTGCTCAGTGAGCACGTCGGCGATTGCACCGCTCCGTGTCAGCGCTCCTGTCCGGCGCAAATGAACATCCCGCTGATGATTCGTCAGATTCAGAATCGCGATTGGCGGGCGGCAATCGCGACGGTCAAGGCGGAAATTGCCTTACCGGCCGTGCTGGGCCGCATCTGTCCGGCGCCCTGCGAGAACGCCTGTACGCGCAGAATCAAAGACGGCGCCGTCTCGATCTGCCTGCTCAAACGGATCGTCGCCGACCTCGACTTG
>JAPDPN010000074.1:5177-15731 GCA_034506455.1 Candidatus Zhuqueibacterota bacterium
AATTGCCTTACCGGCCGTGCTGGGCCGCATCTGTCCGGCGCCCTGCGAGAACGCCTGTACGCGCAGAATCAAAGACGGCGCCGTCTCGATCTGCCTGCTCAAACGGATCGTCGCCGACCTCGACTTGGCCGCAGATACGCCGTTTCAGCCCGATTGTCTGCCGGATACCGGCAAGCGCGTTGCCGTCGTGGGCGCCGGTCCGGCAGGATTGGCCGCTGCTTACTATTTGCGCCGCTTCGGACATGCAGTGGATCTTTATGAAAAGGAATCGGCAGCCGGCGGCAACCTGCGTTCGGCGGTGCCTGTCGAGCGTCTGCCGCGTGAAGTTTTGGACGCCGAAATTTCAACCATTCTCGCTCTCGGCATCCGTGCGCACTTGTGCGTGGAGCTGGGCAAGGACGTCAGCTTTGAGGAGCTGCGGGCTGAATACGACGCCGTCGCTCTGACAACCGGCGCCGGCGCGGAGCTTTACCGCGGCCTGCTGCTCGTCGGCGATAAGGGCGTTCAGGTCGACCGCACGACGCTGCAGACTGTGCTTGCAGGCGTTTTTGCCGGCGGCAATTTGATTGCCGAAAACCGCATGGCCGTACGCGCCGTGGCACATGGCAAGACCATCGCCCACTCGATCGATCAGTATCTCAAAGGCCTGCCGATTACCGGCAGGCAGAGTCGATTTAATTCGATTGTCGGTCGGCTGCGGTCCGAAGAGGTCGAGCTCATGGCCAAAGCCGCCTCGCCCGTTGATCGAATCTCTCCGCAAGATCCGGCCTACGGCTTTACGGAGGAGGAGTCCGTAACCGAAGCGCAGCGTTGTCTGCATTGCGATTGCCGCAAGCCCAATTCCTGCCTGCTGCGCCTCTACGCTGAAGAGTACGGCGCCGACCCAAAGCGCTATCGGTTGGGTCAGCGATTACGGGTGGAACTGGAAGAGCGCCACGATCTGGTGGTTTTTGAACCCGGCAAATGCATCAAATGCGGCATCTGCATTCAGATTACCGAAGCGGCGCAGGAACGGCTCGGATTGGCGTTTGTCGGACGCGGCTTTCAGGTGCGCCTTGCCGTGCCGTTTCACGAATCGCTCGCCCGCGGTTTGGAAAAGACGGCTCGGCAATGCGCCGAAGCCTGTCCAACCGGCGCCATATCGCTCAAAAATCGTGAAGAGGCTCAACCGTGAACAAGCCGACCCCTTTAAATCGGCGCGCTGCCGCCGATGCATTACTGCATAAACTCCAAAGTAACCGGAACATTTCCGGTCTGTTTTCCAATCGGATAAAGATAATAGCGACCGTTTTCGCCGTATGTCTGCTTCTCAGCTGCACACGACAGGGCTCGGAACGTGCAATCCAACAGGATTATGCTTCTCTTTCCTGGCCGATTTTTCGCGGTAACCCCGCCCTGCAGGGAACGGCCGACGGCGAATTGTCGGCAAAGCTGAAGCTGTTGTGGACGTTTTCGGCCGGCGATGACATCAAGGCATCGCCTATTGTGGGACTCGGCTGCGTTTACGTCGGCTCGCTCAACGATACGCTCTACTGCGTCGATCCGGCGGACGGCGCACGACGATGGGCTGTCGGACTCGGCGACGACATCGAAGCGCCGGCGTTGCTGGTCGATTCCACCCTCTATGTGGGAACCTTGGGAGGAAAATTCTATGCGCTGAACGCACGCAACGGCGAGGTGCTGTGGGAAAGACAGGTCGATGGTGAGATCTATGGATCGGCAAACGCAGCAGGAGAGGGGATTGTCGTCGGCTGCTACGACGGCCTGATGCGCTGCTTCAGCCGCGACGGCCGCTTGATCTGGAGCTACGAGACCGCCAATTACATCAACGGCGCTCCCGCGATCGACGATGGGCTGGTCGTTTTCGGCGGCTGCGACTCGCAGCTCCATCATCTCAATTCAGTCGACGGCAGCCGTGCGGAAAGCGTTAAAGTCGGCGCTTTCGTCGCCGGTTCTCCGGCTGTCTTGGACCACGTTGCTTATATCGGCGTATTCAACGGCAGCCTGATTGCCTTCGATTTGACGCAAAAAAAGGAAATCTGGTATTACGACGCCGAAGGCAAGGCCGGCGCCTTTTTTTCCTCGCCCGCCGTGAACGAGGAACTGGTGGTCATCGGCGGCCGCGACCGGCGCCTGCACGCTGTTGATCGCCGGACCGGCCGCGCCGTGTGGACGTTTACCGCTCGCGGCGACATAGACAGCTCGCCGGTCATATGCAGCGACAAAGTCGTTGCCGCTTCCAAAGACGGCAGACTCTATTTGCTGAATCTGAAATCCGGCTCGCTGCTGTGGAGTTACGAGGTCGGCGCGGAGCTGATCGGCTCGCCGGCCGTTTGCGGCGGTATGATTCTCATTGGTGCAATCGACGGTAAACTCTATGCCTTTGGAGAGGCGCGATGAAAATCGTCCATATTGTCCCCGGCTCGGGAGGGACTTTTTATTGTCAGAATTGTCTGCGCGATAATCAACTGATTACGGCGTTGCGTTCGCTCGGTCTGCAGGTTATTATGGTGCCGATGTATCTGCCGCTGAACGTCGACGTGCACGGCCTGATGGGCGACACGCCGGTCTTTTTCGGCGCGGTGAATACCTATCTGAAAGAAAAGCTCCCCATTTATCGCCGCGCTCCGTTGTGGGTGGAGCGGGCGCTCGATTCGCCGGCGCTGCTGCAGCTGATTGCCAAACGGGCGGGCGCTACGCGCGCCGCCGGTCTGGAAGAAATGACCCTTTCCATGCTGCGCGGCGAGGAGGGAAGACAGGCATCGGAACTCGACCATCTCGTGCGTTATCTGAAAGAACATGTTCAGCCGGAAATTGTCCATTTATCCAATGCCCTGCTGCTGGGACTGGCGCGCAGACTCAAGTACGACTTGGGCGCCGCGGTGGTCTGCTCGCTGCAGGACGAACATGAGTGGATCGACCCCATGCGGCCTGAATATCGCGACAAGGTCTGGCAGCTGATGGCCGAGCGCGCCGTCGACGTCGATGCGTTTATTTCCACCGGCAGGCACTACCTCGAACGGGTCGGTCCCCTGTTAAATCTGCCGAAGAAAAAGACGTTTGCCGTCGACGGCGGCATCGATGCTTCAGAATATGAGCCCTCACCGTTGCCGCTCGATCCGCCGGTCATCGGCTATCTCTGCCGCATGAACGAATATTTCGGCCTCGGAGTTGTGGTCGATGCCTTTTTACGCCTCAAGCAGGAGAGTCGCTTCAAATCGGTACGACTCAAACTCACCGGCGGCTATACCGGCGACGACCGACCGTTCGTCAAAAGAATGCTGCGTCGTATTGAGAAAGCCGGTTGGGACAGAGATGTCGAAATCGTCGAGCGCTTCGATCGCGAAAACCGAATCCTCTTTCTCAAATCTCTGACCCTGCTTTCCGTGCCGGTGCTCAACGGCGAGGCTTTCGGCGCCTATCAGATCGAAGCTTTGGCAGCAGGCGTGCCGATCGTACAGCCGAATGTCGGCGGTTATCCCGAGTTTATCGAAAGGACCGGCGGCGGCATCATCTACGAGCCGAACGACGGCGAACATTTGGCCGCAGCCTGGGCGTCGCTCCTTGATGATCCGACGCGGCTGCGCGCTATGGCCGAACAGGGCCGAAAGGCGGCGCTGGAACAGTTTTCGATGCAAAAAATGGCGGAGAGCATTCTCAAGGTCTATCGACGGCTGCGGCCGTGAGAGTCGATGTCGTTTTGCAGAAAAAGGAGGAGTGGTGGAATGAAAAAGAGCATGGGTTTAATAATTCTGCTATGGGCGATAGGATGGGCGGTCGAAAACTGGCCGGATTGGCGCGGCCCGACCTGCGACGGCGTCGTAAATGCGGATCTGCCGCTGACCTGGAGCGAGACGCAGAACGTCAAATGGAAGACAGCTATCCCCTACCACGGCTGGTCGACGCCGGTGATCTGGGGCAATCAAATATGGTTGACCACGGCAACCGAAGACGGCAAACAGTTTTTTGCCGTATGCGTCGATTTCAACAGCGGCAAAGTCCTTCAACAGATCAAAGTTTTTACTTGCGACAAACCGCAGGGTAAACATCCGCTCAACAGCTATGCAACGCCCTCACCGGTCATTGAGGAAGGCCGCGTATACGTCCATTTCGGCACCTTCGGCACCGCCTGCATCGACACAAAAAGCGGCAAAATTCTGTGGAAGTGGAACGAAGTGACCTGCGACCACATTCAAGGGCCTGCCTCTTCGCCTCTATTGTTCGAGAATTTACTTATCCTGCATTTGGAAGGATCGGATGTACAGGTCATCGCCGCCGTCGATAAACTGACCGGCAAGACCGTGTGGAAGACCGAACGGCCGAAAGAGTATTATACCGGCAATCCGCTATATTACAAGGCCTACATCACGCCCATCGTCATCACCGTCAACGGCAAGCCGCAGTTAATCAGCAACGGCTCCAAAGTCTGCCAGGCGTTCGATCCTTATACCGGCAAGGAAATCTGGCGGGTGGTGTACGGCGGCGACTCGACGATTTCGCGGCCGATCTTTGGCGACGGCCTGGTCTTTATCAATTGCGGCTGGGAAGAAGTTTCGGCTGATCTGTGGGCTGTGGATCCGCGCGGCGTCGGCGATCTGACGGCCAAAGTGGTGTGGAAAGCGGAAGAGCATGTGCCGATCGAATCTTCGCCGGTCTTGCTCAATCACATGATTTTCATGGTCGACGACAAAGGCACGGCGAGCTGTTTGGAAGCCAAGACCGGCAGCGTGCTCTGGCGGCAACGGCTGGGCGGACAGTTCGGCGCCTCGCCGATTGCGGCAGCGGGTCGAGTTTACTTTTTCGACAAAAAAGGCAAAACCACGGTCGTGAGCGCCGAGCGCACCCTCAAACGTCTGGCTGTCAATCAACTCGGCGACGGCTTTTGGGCCTCGCCTGCGGTCAAAGAGCGGTCGCTTATTCTGCGCAGCCGCAATTTTCTTTATAGAGTGGAGGAGTAGCACCGCATACGAAAAGGTTTGAACATCGGCTGGTCATAGAACAACACCTGAGCGAGATACATCATGGCCGACATCCTGGAACTTTACGGCGTCAGCAAATCGTATCCCTCTGCCGGCGAATCGATTCAAGTATTGAAGAATATCGACTGGCAGGTCGCGGCGGGAGACTCGGTCGCCGTTGTCGGGCCTTCCGGATCGGGCAAGAGCACGCTGCTGAACCTCATCGGCGGCCTCGACCGCCCCGACACGGGCCGAGTCGTATTGAACGGCCGCAATTTAGCGGCTCTTTCCGAGGACGAGCTGGCGCGCGTCCGCAACCGCGAGATCGGCTTTGTCTTTCAACTGCACCATCTGCTGCCGCAATTGACGGTGCTCGAGAACGTGCTGCTGCCGGCGCTGGCATTCGGTGCGGACTCGGATATTGAGTCCCGAGCGCTTGAACTCTTGGAACGCGTCGGTCTGGCCGATCGCCGGAGCCATTTTCCGGCGCAGTTATCCGGAGGCGAGCTGCAGAGAGCGGCGGTAGTGCGCGCGCTGATCAATCGGCCGCGCCTTTTGCTTGCCGACGAACCGACCGGCTCCCTCGATGCAAACACGGCTGCTTCGCTTGCGGAATTGCTCCTCGAGCTCAATCAAGGTCAAGAGACAGCTCTCATCGTCGTCACGCACTCGGACGAATTAGCCGCACGGATGCGGCATCGTTTTCGCCTGAGCGGCGGTCGTCTGCTTCCCGCCTGATCTTTACCGAAAAATCAATACCTGACTCGATGTCCTGCTGCAAAGCCGTTCTACGGGCAGTCTATTGAACGACATCGTTCGCACAGTCGGCAATCGCCTCCTGCGGAATCGAACAGAAACGCTTTACGGCTTGTACGAAGGTTTTCGCGGGCAGGCCGCCGGTGATCGGCAGGTCATAGGTAAAAGCCATAAGGTTGTTCTTGGTAAGCGAGGCGCGCACGATAATATACTCGTTGTTGATGCGGTTGACGGCGCGCAATCTGTCGAGTTCCGAAGCATTCGGTTCGAAGCCGAAAAGGGTCAGCAGCTGAATCCGATCCTTGCGTTCGAGATTCGGCAGCACAAAACAACGGACCCGGTCCTTGACCCAAATGTCCCCTTCATTGTCGTAGGACGTTTCCATAAAGGCTGCGTCCAGAAGAGATTTCAAGTACTCCTTGGACACATTTTCAGGGGTGATGATTTCTTCCAAAGTGATCCTCTTCATATGTGTGAGTTCAAGTAATAAGTGCAACAGTTATTCATGAAATTCTTAACTTCATTAGTCCCAAGACTAATGAAGTTAAGGAAAAAATGAAAGCTGAGGCACTTGAAAAAGAAATACAGGCAACTGACCTACGAACAGAGGGTTGAAATTTACGCGAATCTCAAAACCGGCAGGACTTTTCGGAAATTGCCGAGCTGATCGGAGAGAACAAATCCACGATCAGCCGAGAAATCAAAAGAAACCGCGGACTGAAGGGTTACCGATACGGGCAGGCACACGAAAAAGAGCTCTCAAGACGCCGCGGCGCCGGAAGAAGGATTTCGTTTCACTGCCAAGATCAAGGCCGAGGTGATCGAGCGGCTGAAGGAATACCGGGGGGCCAGAGCAGATCAGCGGCCGTCTAAAGGCCGAGGGCAGGCCACCCGTCTGTTACAAGATCCTCTATCGCTTTGTTCTTGACGATCAAAATCGAGGCGGCGAATTGTACCGGCACCTCAGGCTCGGCAGAAAAACGCAGCGCAAAAGTATAAAAAACCAAAGATCGTCGCGTAAAAATTTCGAACCGGGTCGCTGATGACGAACTACCCGCTTTAAAAAAGTCTTTGCCTTTTCAACGAGAATTACTAAGATTTCAAAACGATTTTGATATCATCATTGGAGATAACTCATGCGACTTGTACTTTTTTTACTCCTTTTATCAGCTGCCTCCGGAGCGGTTGAAATTACGGTGAATGCCGCCGCCGGTCATCGGCCGATCTCGCCCTATATCTACGGCAAAAACAACACGCTTTCGGATGATCCCGCCAGACCTTTGAGTGCCGCGCAATGGCAGTTTCTGCGTGATACGGGCATCCGCATCTTTCGCGACAACGGCGGCAACAACTCGACAAAATACAATTGGCGCCGCAAACTGACCAGCCATCCCGATTGGTACAACAACGTCTATCCGCACGATTGGGATTATGCGGCCAAGAGTCTGCAGCAGAACCTGCCCTATGCCAAGGCGCTGTGGGCGCTGCAGCTGATCGGCTGGGCGGCGGCAAGTCGCAATTACAACTTTAATGATTGGGAATACAACCGCTCGCAATGGTGGGAGGGAGTGCATAACAATTGGGCAGGAGGCGGCGGCCCTAATATCGGCAACGGCGACCCGACAAAGTACCTGATGGAGTGGCCTGCTGATTCGACCGTCGGCATTCTGCGCCATTGGTTCGAGGATTTGGGACTGAATCCGGACCAGTTCGTCTATTGGAACATGGACAACGAGCCGGAGGTGTGGAACGGTACGCACGACGATGTTATCCCCAAGAATTTCGGCGTAGAAGAATATCTGCAGCGCTATTTTGCCGTCGCCAAGGCGGCTCGCGCCGCCTTTCCGCAGATCAAACTGCTGGGGCCGGTTTCCACCAACGAGTGGCAGTGGTTCAACTGGAACAATGAAAAGATCACTGCCGGCGGAAAAAGCTACGTTTGGCTGGAGTATTTCATCAAGCGCGTCGCTGAGGAACAGACTGCGAGCGGCATGCGGCTGTTGGATCTGCTCGACCTGCACTTTTATCCGGGCGAAACCAATCCCTCCGACATCCTTCAACTCCATCGTGTATGGTTCGACAAAACCTACAACTATCCCGGCGCCAACGGCGTCAAGCGAAGCGGCCCGACGGCTTGGGACAACAATATCACCAAAGAGTACATCTTTCAACGCTGCCGCGACTGGCTGGTCAAGTACATGGGTGAAGACCACGGCGTCGGCCTGAGCGTCAGCGAGATGGGCGTGCGCAGCGACGATCCCAACGTCATCGCCCTCTGGTACGCCTCGACTTTGGGCACCTTTGCCGATCACGGCGTGGAGATCTTTACGCCGTGGGATTGGAAGGTCGGCATGTACGAAGTAGTGCACCTGTTCAGCCGCTATGCACAGGAAATCCGCGTCGAGTCTGTTTCCGACGGCGAGCCGCTGGTATCCGCTTACAGCTCGGTCAATGAACCCGGCGATTCGCTGACGGTCATTCTGGTCAATCGTTCTTTGCAGGAAAGCCGATCCGCGACGGTACGGCTGCGGCATTTTACCATTGCCGACAGCGCCTGTCCCGCCTTGGCCTTGTATTCCTTGCCGAAAACCGAGACCTTCAAGTCGCACAGCCGGAATGCCCTCAAGTCATTAACTGCAGAGATAAGCAACGCCGCCTTTTCATTGGAATTGCCGCCCTTGTCGATCACGGCGGTGCTGCTTACCGGCCGCGTCGACGAGACGCGGGTCACTCAAGCTCCGGCGGCTTTTGAGCTGAATCTTTCGGCGGCGCCGAATCCGTTCAACCCGCAGACGTGCCTGACGGTTGAGATTCCCGCAGCCGGAGAAGTAACGCTTGAAGTTTTCGATATTTTAGGCCGACGAGTCGCCGTGTTGTACGAAGGCTTTTGCGAGGCCGGCCGCCGCGAATGGACGATTCAACCCGATTGGCCGGCGGGCGTATATTGGCTGCACCTGCGGACGGTCGCGGGGCAAAGAGCGGTCAAGGTGGTGTTGTTAAAATAGGGTCAAAGGTCGAAGGTCCAAGGTCGAAAGGAAAACACGCTTTTGAGCAGAATTTAGATTGTCATCCGGCGAGTGCTTAACCTTATGCCCTCCTAAAATGCGTGGAAACTTTGCTCTTTTGCATTTTGCCCCTGTTTTGCTTATGGATTAGCGTACAATATAGCGCAAATCGAGGCAAAAAAAGTACAGCCCCAGCACGAAGATCTAAGGTTTAATGTTCCGGCTCAAAGATGGAAAGTAAGGGGCGGAGTCGGGGATTGGGCCTGAGGGTACATTTCGCAAATTTGCTGCCGTCAGCATAAATAGTTGCTCGTACCGAACAAAATTTACAAATGGTACTGTAACTGCTTTAGCAATCTCCCTTAATCGTAGCGGGTGCATGGAAAAGGAGAAAACGGGAGGCTACTCTCCCTGAAGACGACCCCGAAAGCAGAACAGCCCAAACGAAAACCCTATGGGCATCGGAGAGAACAAGAATACTATAGATTACGAAGATAAGCATAGAAATAGACGCACTGAAGAATTTCGTTGCGCGCCGGTCGGCAACGGCGATCCGACTGCGTTTTCCAGCCTTTCGCAAGGCTGCTGAAGAACAGATGGCAAAAATAACAAAGGAAAAACCATGGCTGAATTAAAAACCGCTAAACCCATCCATTCGGCAGTCACTTTCGGATTGGGTATTTTTCTGGTAATTTTTGGAGTTTTCGGACTTTTGCTGACGCATTTGCCGGTCAAATTCATTCCTTTAGCCGTCGGCTTTTCTCTTATCTACTTGGGATGGCGGGGAGGCAGAACTGCGACTTTGGTTATGGGACACGTCATTGTGGTTTGCGGCTGTTTTCTCATTACGTACGGCATTTATTTGCTGCCTTACGCTAAACCGGATCTTTCGCACCTGCTCGGATTTCCTCTTTTTTGGGGATTGGTCTGCATGCTCGGCGGCATCTGCGCCATCTATCATGGGTTTTGTCATTGTGTCCGTTGCCATAGATAGGCGCACGTTCAAGCGGCATGTATTACAATTATTGGGAAACATCTTTTCTTCCTTAATCTTAACAATGCTTTCAGCAAAGTTATGCTGAACGTTTGTTGTGCGGGAAGAAGGTCAAAAGTCCGAGGTCGAATGTCAGGGGTCGAATGTCCTAGGTCGAAAGTCCGATTAAAATAGTGCGGTACGTTGAATTTTGCGGCGGTTTTGCCGGCTTGTAGAACGATTTTTTAAATTGGCGATGGGGAACAATTTTTCAAATTGTTTTGCGGGGCGGGGTTTGAATCCCGACATGCGGTTTTGTGCGGCGGGAAACGGGAACCTAAAGGTGTTATATACCGCAATAATGGTCCTGCTCGAAGAATTTTTTGGCGTGGTGCTGAATATGCACGGGATAAATCCCGTGCTGCGGGCGCGAGATAAATCTCGCGCTACAGGCACGAGATAAATCTCGCGCTACGTACAATTGCGCTGCGGGCGCGAGATAAATCTCGCGCTACGTACAATTGCGCTGCGGGTACGAGATAAATCTCACGCTACGTACAATTGTGCTGCGGGCACGAGATAAATCTCACGCTACGGGCACGAGATAAATCTCACGCTACAGGCACGAGATAAATCTCGCGCTACGTACAATTGCGCTACAGGCACGAGATAAATCTCGCGCTACATATCACGAGACGTTAGGCCAGTTCCCAGCCTGGGCGGTTTTTGCGGGTGACGTATTGGTTCGCCTCGTCGCTGTTGGTGAAGCGCATGGCTTCTGCATCCCAGTAGAGCTTGCCGCGCACGCGCAGGGCGATGGTGCCGAGCAGCAGGGTCTCGGTGATCGGCTGCACGACCTGGA
>JAPDPN010000075.1:0-9000 GCA_034506455.1 Candidatus Zhuqueibacterota bacterium
ATTTGTATCGGTGCAAACGGTTCGCTCTGCACGGCGCGAATTTTACCTTGTTTTATCAATTCCAATACGGCGATAAAGGTGACGATCATCGTCAGTTTGTCATCCTCCGGCGCAAACAGCTCGGCAAATTCGATCCGCGCACGGTCTTTCAGGGCCGCCAGAACCACTTCCATGCGCTCTTCGAGCGATACACTGACGTCCACGACACGATGGACGGGCACGCGACTGCGCTTTTCGAGGATGGTTTTGAAAGCCGCGACCAAATCGAACAGCGTCACTTCGGAGGCGCTCAGCAGCTCCTCATCAAAGCCGCTCTGTTCGATTTTGAACGCGCCGCGCGGAAAGAGCTTTGCCGCTTCCTTTTCTTTCTCGGCAAGATCGACGGCGACGTCCTTGAACCGTTTGTATTCCAATAGACGGTAGACCAACTCTTGTCGCGGATCTTCGATCTCTTCGAATTCTTCCACCTCGGGCCGCGGCAAAAGCATCTGCGCTTTGATGCGCATCAACGTGGCGGCCATGAGAATGAAATCGGCGGCCGCTTCGATGTCCAGCAACTGGATGATTTCCAGATACTCTAAAAACTGCCGCGTAATCTCGGCAATAGGGATGTCGTAAATATCGACTTCATTTTTCTTGATGAGAAACAAGAGAAGGTCCAAAGGACCTTCGAAAGCATCCAGTCGTACTCTATATGACATCGATGAGTCTTTCCAAACGGGGAGGCGAAACCGCCGAGCATAAAGAAGGCCGCCTTGAAGCGGCCGATCGGTCCATCATGCAGGAAACGCTAGTTTGGTTAATTCATGTACAAATATGGCTTCCAGCACTGCTCGTTCATTCCGATGAAATGCTGCATGAAGAAGAGATAGTTCGGCCGCTTTGGGCCGCGCAGCAACGTCATACCCGCTTCTTCAGGCGTGCGGTTACCCTTTTTATTGTTGCAGCTGACGCAGGCGCAGACCAGATTCTCCCAACTGTCGTCGCCGCCGCGAGTCTTGGGGATCACGTGATCGATGGTCAAAGGGCCTTTTTTGGTGCCGCAGTACTGACAGACAAAGCCGTCGCGGCGCATGATGTTGCCTCTATTCAGCTCCACCCGCTTGAACGGAACGTGGGCGTAACTCTTGAGGCGGATAACGCTGGGCAACGGAATTGCCAAATACTGCGACCGAATCAAATGGTTGCGGCTTTCGATGATTTCAACCTTTTGCAGGAACATCATAATGACGGCTTTGCGCGCGCTGACGATGCCCAGCGGCTCGTAATTCTGGTTCAACAAAAGGACCTTTGAGTTCATCATCGCGGTTTTTCCCGTCAATTTTTAAATTTAATTTAGCGGAAAAACCGCAATAAAGCAAGAAATTTATTGCCTTTGACGAATCAAGAAAGCGGAAGCTTTTCCGCTTCGTCGATCAGCATGATGGGTATGTCCTCTTCCACTCGATAGCGCAGCCCGACGGCCCTTTCCGAAACCTGGCCGCACTCCGAAGCGGTGCATTTACCGTTTTCATCCAACGGCATGCTGCAGGAAGGGCAATGCCGACTTAGGCAGGTCAAAGTGTCCTGTTCGGAGTCATAGAACAGATCTCCCTTGCAGGAAGGACAAACCAACAACTCGAGCAGTTTTGCATCAACCATAGTTCCTCACACGCTTTCACTCTTCTTTCCAAACGCCCATGGCCCCGTATTTTTCGATTCGCCGCCGGACCAGCTCGTCTGCGGGAATTCGGCACAGCGCATCGAGCTCTTCAATAAGGACCCGCTTGACGATCTCGGCTGCCGCATCGTGGTCCGTGTGCGCACCTCCTTCCGGCTCTTCTACCACGCGATCGACCAATCCCATTTCGACCAAGTCAGGCGCCGTCACCTTCATAGCTTCGGCGGCATGCTCAGCCTGCGAGGCGTCATGAAAAAGAATAGCCGCGCAGCCCTCGGGCGAGATCACCGAATACCAAGTGTTTTCCATCATCAGTACGCGGTCGCCGACACCGATCCCCAAGGCGCCGCCGCTGGCGCCTTCGCCGATGATGAGGATAAGAATGGGAACCGGCAGCCGCGACATTTCAAAAAGGTTACGGGCAATCGCCTCCGCTTGACCGCGTTCCTCCGCGCCGACGCCCGGATAGGCTCCCGGCGTGTCAATGAAGGAAATGACCGGCCGATTGAATTTGGCCGCCAACTTCATGATGCGCAACGCCTTTCGATAGCCCTCAGGATGCGGCGAACCGAAATTTCGACGCAGTTTCTCCTTGGTATCGCGCCCTTTCTGCTGGCCGACAATGGCCACCGGCCTGCCGTCCAATTTACCGATACCGGTAACCATGGCCGGGTCATCGCCGAAAGCACGATCTCCGTGCAGCTCTATGAAATCGGTAAAAATTCGCTGAATATAGTCCAACGTGTAGGGCCGCTCCGGATGCCGCGCCAACTGCACCCTCTGCCAGCGGGTCAACCGCGAATAAACGGCCTTGCGCAGTTTTTGCGCCTTGAGCTCCAGCCTTTCGATCTCTTTAATGATCTCGAGGTCTGTGCTCAAAGAGTACTCCTTCAGCTCGGCAATGCGCCGTTCGATCTCGACGATCGGCTTTTCGAACTCTAAAATGTATTTTCGCTGCGTTTTCATGGTCTCTTCTTTCGCAATTTTGCCGTCATAAAGAGGATCTTTAAATCCAGAAAAGGCGAATAATTTTTCAAATAATAAATGATGAATCGTTTCCGTTCTTCATCATTGCTGATGGCCGGCGAGGGAAGGTCGTCGAGCGCCGCTATTCCGGGTTTCAGCAGCGCAGTTTCGATCTCATAGCCGTTGTTAAAGCTGCGACCGACGATCGACATCTCGCCGCGCAGAACCGCCGGCAACAGCGGGTAAATATGCCAAAACGAGTCGCTCGCAAAGACCTGCGCCGATGCGGTTCGGTTGCGTCCGTTCTTTATCGGCATAGATACGAGCGGCGTCTTACGAATCCAACGCAGCCGACAAAACGCCGGAAACCCTGCCGTCAACAATACACCGGCTGCAAGGATGTCGAAAGAACGCTTGATAAACTGAAAACTCTTTTTGTAAAGCCGATAATCGATGTCAATAAACGGAATATCTTCCAGATAATCAAGCGTCGCTTTGCCGATCACCACATCCAGTTGACTGGGCACCATTTTGAAACTGATCTGCAGGCCTTTGGAGCGGGCGATCGCAGCCAGCATTTTTTCATAGGGAAGCGCTTCGGCGGCAAAAATAACTTCGTGCGCCCGCTCCCGTCGGATGATTTCCGGCAAATCGGGCAGAAATCCCACTACCGATACCCCGTCAATGGTTTCCACCGACGGATCGTTTTCGATGAGCACAACGCCGGTCGCCTCGTAGCGCCCTGATCCCGAATTGCGCAGACGACGAATAATCTGGGCGCAGGCCTGTGCATCGCCGACGACCAGGGATCGGCGTTCCAGCAAATACTTGCCGAACAGTTTGGATAAAAAGGAGACGCGATGCCGCAGCAAAAAATTGAGCATCATGCGCCAGCCGGGAAGGAGAAGCAGATTGATGCCGCCTGAAAGCAGAACGACGGCACGGGAAAAGGCATATTGCCGCAGAAAAAAAGTGATCGACGTGTTGATCAACCATCCCAGTAGAACGCCCGATGAAGCCTTGGCCGCCGAGAGATGATGGCGCGAATAACACCCGTAAGCCCCCAGGGCGGTTATCCAAACGATCGAATAGATTAAATAGACCGGCAGAAACGGCTGCCATGGAAAGGAAGGGAAAAACCGCCACAAAACCGCCGCAGCCAATGAGAGCGCCATGACAGCTGCATCGAAAAGCGGCCAAGCGGCTTTACGAAAGAGTGCGCCGATAAACGAAAGCGCGGCACGGAGATAAATGGCCATCAGCAGGCCCCAGAGAGGGATCCATGCGATCCTTTTTTTGAAATGCTTGCGCACAAACAGCCGCATGGCCTCATAGAACAAAAGTCGCTGCTGCAGGAGGCTCTTTTTGGAGCTTTCACCCTTAAAGTGAATGATTTGCGTGTACGGCACATAGCGAATACGGTAACCGGCCTCCCGAATGCGGTAACACCAATCCAGGTCCTCGCCGTACATAAAAAAATCCTCGTCCAACCCGCCGACCTGTTCGATGACGGAGCGACGGACGAACATAAACGAGCCGGAAATGGCCTCGACATCCGCCTCCTGTTCCGGATCGAGAAAAGTCAAATTGTAGCGTCCGAACCAGCGGCTTTTTGGGAAAAGAGCGGCCAAACCGACGATTTTTGTAAAAGCAACCCACGGCGTGGGAAAACTTCGTCGGCAGGCCAACTGCAACGAGCCGTCCGCGTTCAGGATCTTGGCGCCGACCATGCCGACTTCCGGATGATCCTCCATGTAGCGCAAAAGGACATCAAACGTATTTTCCTGCACGATGGTGTCCGGATTCAAAAGGCAGATGTATTTGCCGGTCGCCTGCTGCAGGGCTTGGTTATTGGCGCGCGCAAAGCCGAGGTTTTGCTCATTGGCTATCAGCTTAACATCGGGAAATTTTCTGCGTATAAACGCGGCGCTGCCGTCGGAAGAGGCGTTGTCGACGACCCAAATTTCGCAGTCAATATGCCTGACGGCTTTTTGGACTGAAACCAGCGCCTGCTCGAGGAATTCCCGAACGTTATAATTTACGATAACGATGCTCAGCGTCAAGTCGGCCTCGGAAGAATATCGACCTTTAATTTACAAAAGCGGAGGGTGAGAAACAATCATATTCTGAATGCTCTTCAAAACAAAAAAGCCGGCATATCTTTCGATATGTCGGCTTGGCATCCCGTAGGGGAGTCGAACCCCTGTTGCAGGAATGAAAATCCTGAGTCCTAACCACTAGACGAACGGGACGTAATCTTGATCTTTTGTGGGTGAGCGACGGGATTCGAACCCGCGACCTCCAGGGCCACAACCTGGAGCTCTAACCAGCTGAGCTACGCCCACCGTCTCCTCTGTGAGCCCTTTCCCACAAAGCAAACAAATTTAAAAGTTTTTCAGATTATAGTCAAGCCATTTTTAGCCGATTGCACGATCTTTTGCACTTTCTGCGGCTCATTGGTGATGAATCTGCCGACGCCAAGCTGCAAAAGTCGGTTTACTTCTCTTTCTTCGTCCACGGTCCACACGATGATCTTTTTTCCCGCCTCTGCCGCCCGCGCACAAAATAAATTGTCCACCAAGCGATGATGCGGCAGCACGAACTCCCAACTCCCTGCCGATTTTCTCCTGCCGTTCAACAACAGGCCGGTTCGCAGATCGGGACGCATCGTTTTGAATTCCTCGATAATGCTCGAATCAAACGAAGTGATCAAAAACGCATTTGCTTTGTGCGGCGGAATAAGGGCCGAAAGGCGTTCCTTCAAAAGTTCACTGTCGCGGCATTTTTTGATTTCGACGTCGACGAGAACCCCCTCCGCTTCGTCGAGCACTTGCGCCAAAGAGGGCAGCCGTTCACCGGCAAATTGCTCTGAAAACCACTTTCCGGCGTCGAGTGCCTGCAACTCGGCCAAGGTTTTACGTTCGACTCGGCCGCGGCCGTTCGTGGTTCGGTTGACGGTATCGTCGTGGATGACGATCAGTTCGCCGTCTGCCGTCAACTGCACGTCCAATTCAATCCCGTCCACGCCGAGGGCAAAGGCGCGACGAAACGCCGCCAAAGTGTTTTCAGGCGCTTCGCGTGAGGCGCCGCGGTGAGCGAGAACGAGAAAAGGGTCGTCAAAGGATTTCGCCATTTGCTTTTTCAATTAAGAGTCGTTCGATGATTCGGCTGAAGCACAAACCGGCGATGTAAAACGCCGTATCATAGACGTCAAATTGCGTGCCGAATACGAAACTCAGCGGGCGCGGCAGATTCCAAGAGCGCGGCAGTCCGGTTGCCTGAAAGGCTTCGACCGCCAAGGCAAACAGCGCGACGGCTACCAATCGCCTGCGAGGGGTTAATTTCAACGCTGCGGCCGAAAGAACGAAATAGAGCACGCCGACGATAAAAAAATCGCCGAGGTAGGCCTCGGCAAAATTGTCTCCATATCCGCTGTAATATTTAGAAGCAAAAGCCGCGGCCAACCATACTGCCGCCGCCGCGTAATAGGCGCATTTCTTTTTCAATCTCATCTTGTTTGCGCGAGTTTACGCAGGGCTTCCAACTGCGTCGTCGTGCCGATAGCTAAAAGACAATTACCGGCATAAAGAGTGAGGTCGGCGGAAGGATTGATCTCGATCTTTTCCTCATTAGCCCCAACCCCGATGACCATCGCGCCGTCGGTTTTGGTACGGATCTTCGATTCGTTCAGGCGAACGCCGTCGAGTTCGCTTCCGGCTTCGACTTTGATCCTTTCAACCAACAGATCGCTCTTTCCTCCTAAGGAAAGAGCATCGACCAGATCGACCATTTCCGCTTTGACGGCATAGGCGGCCATACGCCGCGCGCCGATTTCAAAAGGCGAAACCACCTGGTTGGCGCCGACGCGCAGCAGCTTTTTACGCGCCGTTTCATCGGCGCCGCGCGCCACAATGTACAGCTTTTCGTTCAAAGCGCGGGCCGTCAACACCAGGTAGACGTTCGCCGAATCGTCCGAAATCGCCGAAACAAGCGCACGGGCATTTCTTACTCCGACTTTGAGCAGAACCTCATCTTCTGAAGCATCGCCGATAACGGCCAAGATATCCTGTTCGAGCGCCTCGTCGATTTTGCTTTCATCTTTATCGATCACGATAAACGGATGTCCGACGGCGGTCAGTTGGCGGCATACTTCGCGGCCGATTTTGCCGTAGCCGCACACAATGACATGGTCCTTTAGATTGGTTATTTCCCATACCATACGCCGACCTTTTAGAATATTGTTCAACTGTCCTTCGGTAAAAAAAGCGGCGATATTGCCGAAGGCATAGCCGCCGACTGCCAGTCCCCCGAAAATCAAAAAAATCGTAAACAACTGCGCTTCGGGGGTCAGCGGTGCTATTTCGCGAAACCCGACCGTGCCGATGGTGATAACGGTCATGTAAAGGCAGTCGATTAGCTTCCATCCCATCAACTGGCGATAACCGATCACACCCAGAGCGATGAGCACAAATAAAAGCGCTACGGCAATAAAAAGCCGCCGCAAGACTCTGCGGTATTCGCGAAAAGCCAGGCGATACGTATAACCGCTTTCTTTAAGAACCGACGGCATGATGATGACCGTTCTCAGTAACTTGTGTTCTATACATATTCGGACCAGCTTTTGATCTGCAGATCGGCGAGCGTATGTTTGGCTACGGCCTCCACGAAACGTCTGGCCAACTGCAGATTAGTAAACAGAGGAATGGCGAAATCGACGGCGCGGCGACGAATGATATAATCGTTGGTCAGTTCCTCTTCCTGATAGTTTTTTGGAATGTTGATGACCAAATCGATCTTTCCGTTTCCGAGATAGTCCAGTACGTTCGGCTTTTCTTCGGAAAGCGGCCAATGCAGGTGCGTCACTTTAATTCCATTGGCCTCCATAAATCGGGCCGTTCCGCCGGTGGCATAAAAGTTCATGCCCATCCTTTGCAAAAGACGTGTGCTTTCCAGAAACTCGGCCTTTGATTCGATGGGGCCTGTGGACAGGAGGATATTCTTGATCGGCAACTTGTATCCAACGGATAAAAGCGCTTTGAGGAAAGCCTCCTCGAAATCATCGCCCAGGCAGCCCACCTCACCTGTAGAGGCCATTTCGACGCCGAGCGTCGGATCGGCGCCGATGAGACGGGTGAAGGAAAACTGC
The DNA here is from genome assembly GCA_034506455.1 of Candidatus Zhuqueibacterota bacterium. Taxonomy (GTDB): domain Bacteria; phylum Zhuqueibacterota; class Zhuqueibacteria; order Residuimicrobiales; family Krinioviventaceae; genus Fontimicrobium_A. The sequence goes on from JAPDPN010000075.1 coordinate 7,773, forward strand.
GGCGCTTTGACGCCGACGTATTCCAAGTCGAACGCCGAGCGGTCGATGCGCGGCACATGATGTCCCATGATAACCCGTGTCGCAACGTCGATAAAATTCATTTTGAAAATTTTCGAAACGAACGGAAAACTGCGTGAGGCGCGCAGATTGCACTCAATGACCTTGACTTCGTTCCCGCGCGCAACAAACTGCATGTTAAAGGGACCGTTGATTTTGAGCGCCTGCGCCACTCGGCGGGCAATCTTTTTGATGCGGCGGGTCGTCTCCAAATAAGTCCGCTGCGGCGGTAAAACCAGAGTCGCATCACCGGAATGAACGCCGGCGTTCTCGACATGCTCGCTTATGGCGTAGATCAGCAGCTCACCTTCCTGCGCAACCGCGTCGATTTCGATTTCCTTTGCATTTTCGATGAATTTGGAGATGACCACCGGGTGGTCGGCAGAGACATCGGCGGCTTTGCCGAGAAATTTTGTCAGCTCTTCGTCATGAGTCGCCACGCTCATGGCGGCGCCGCTGAGGACGTAGGACGGCCGCACCAACACCGGGTAGCCGACCTGATTGGCAAACCGGATCGCTTCGTCCACCGATGTCAGCTCCTTCCACTGCGGCTGATCGATCTCCAACTCGTCCAAGAGCTTGGAAAACTTGTGGCGGTCTTCGGCCTGATCGATACTGTGCGCCGAAGTGCCCAACAACCTGACGCCGGCGCGATGCAGCTTGAGGGCCAGATTGTTGGGAATCTGCCCGCCCATCGAAATGATGACGCCGAGCGGCTTCTCCTTTTCGTAAATGTCCATGACGGTTTCGAAGCTCAGCTCATCGAAATAGAGCTTGTCGCACTCGTCATAGTCGGTGCTGACGGTTTCGGGATTGTAATTGACCATGATGGTCTGATAGTTGAGCTCGTCGAGGGTTTTGACGCAGTTGACGCAGCACCAGTCGAACTCTACCGAACTGCCGATGCGATAAGGGCCGCCGCCGAGCACAATGACCGAATTGCGGTTGATAAAATCAATGTCATCCTCGGCGCCGTTATAAGTCAGGTAAAGATAGTTGGTCTGCGCCGGATACTCTGCCGCAAGCGTGTCGATTTGTTTAACCTTCGGCGACAGGCCGTAGGCTTTGCGCAGCTCCCGCACCTCGAGGTCGGTCATTTTGAGAGCGCGGGCGATCTGTTTGTCCGAAAAGCCATGCTGCTTGGCCTCTTCCAGCAGCTCTTTGGGACACC
>JAPDPN010000075.1:9100-13568 GCA_034506455.1 Candidatus Zhuqueibacterota bacterium
GCGATCTCGCGCAGCTTGTGATATTCGCGGTTGGAGAGGGTCTGACTGGGCGCCACGACGATGCTTTCGCCGGTATGAATGCCCATGGGGTCGAAATTTTCCATATTGCAGACCGCAAGGCAGTTGTCGTACTGATCGCGGACGATCTCGTACTCGATCTCTTTCCAGCCCTGCAGGTATTCTTCAACAAGGATTTGGTGGGTGTAGGCCAAGGCTTTTTGCGCCAGTTCGCGCACTTCGGCCTCGTTGCGGCAAACTCCCGAGCCCAATCCGCCCAGAGCAAAGCCGATGCGGATCATGACCGGAAAGCCGATCTCATGGGCGCGACGAACGGCCTCTTCGAGCTCGGTGACGGCAAAACTGCGCGGCGTTTTGACGCCGATCTGCTTCAGCTTGGCGACGAACAGCTCGCGATCCTCGGTGTTGCGGATGGCTTCCACAGGGGTTCCCAGCACCCGCACACCGTAGCGGGCCAATACCCCGCTCTTGTCCAGCTCCAAACCGCAGTTCAGCGCTGTTTGACCACCGAAGCCGAGCAAAATGCCGTCGGGCCTTTCTTTTTGAATGACCTGCTCAACAAAATAGGGGGTCACCGGCAGGAAATAAACCTGATCCGCCAGATACTCGGAGGTCTGGATCGTCGCGATGTTGGGATTTACCAGGACGACATACACCCCCTCTTCCTTGAGCGCCTTGATGGCCTGACTGCCGGAATAATCAAACTCGCCCGCTTCTCCGATTTTCAGCGCCGAGCTTCCCAAAATAATGACTTTTTTAGGCAAAACCGTCATATCAGCATCCTTTTAAAATCGTCAAATAAAATGGCCGTATCGACCGGCCCGGGGGCAGCTTCCGGATGAAACTGGACGCTGCAGAAAGGCCGAGTTCTGTGGCGAATCCCCTCGTTGGTGCCGTCGTTGGCGTTGACGAACCAGGGTTCCCAACCCTCCGGCAGCGTGCGGCCGTCCACCGCAAAGCCGTGATTCTGAGAAGTAATGTAGCAGCGTTTGGTGCCGACCTCGACGCACGGCTGATTCTGGCTCCGATGACCGAATTTGAGCTTGTACGTATCGGCTCCGGCCGCCAGAGCCAGGATCTGGTTGCCCATGCAGATCCCGAAGATCGGCTTGCCCCGCTCCATCGCTTTTCGCACAATTTCCACCGTCTCGCGGCACATTTTGGGATCGCCGGGACCATTCGAGATCATCACGCCGTCGAACGGCTCTTGGGTAAAATCATAGTTCCAGGGCACCTTGCGTACACGCAGCCCGCGTTGGAGTAGGCTGCGCACAATATTGTCCTTTGCCCCGCAATCCACTAGAACGACCGTCTTTTCTCCCTCTCCGTATTCGATTGGCTCCGTACAGCTCACCTTTTCTACCAAATTGATCTTGTTCGGGTCGTAAAAGGGAAGCTCCTCGTTGAAAAAGAGGATTCTGCCCAGCATGGTTCCCTCTTCGCGCAGCCGCTTGGTGAGCATGCGCGTGTCAATGCCGTAGAGTCCCGGGACATTGTGCTCGATCAACCATTCGCTGAGACTTTTTGCGGCATTCCAGTGGTGATAATGTTGCGAGACCTCCGAAACAATGAGTCCGGTAATCTTGATGCCGGTAGACTCGAACCATTGCTCCAGTCCGTCGACGATTCGCGATTCAGGAACGCCATAGTTGCCGATTAAAGGATAGGTCAGCACCAGAATCTGACCATAGTAGGATGGATCGGTCAGACTTTCCGGATAGCCGACCATTCCGGTGTTGAAAACAACTTCGCCTGTTACCGAGCGCGTTGCACCGAAAGACCATCCGTAAAAAACGGATCCGTCTTCCAGTTCCAGACGGGCTTTAATTTTCTTTTTATCCATCTTTTTCCCTGCCGTATAGGTACTGAAAACCCCAAGACACAACCGTTGCGGTGTGTTTTGGGGTTTTAACTTGACAATGGAAAATATCAAGTTTTTGAGAAAATTACAATGCTTTCATTGCGGCATTCTTTTTCATCATGGCGGTTCTGCCTTAACTTATAATTTTCTTCTCATCAACCGCGTCGACGCCGTCAATCCAATATTGCTAAAAAAATCAACAGGATAGAGAAAACCTTTAATTGAACAGCTTTAGCTAGTCCGGCAATGTCGCCTCCGGTCAAGGAAAACATGGTCGCACTTTATCGCCTGTTTTTTTGGTTCGAAGCAATATTCTTCTTGATAACGGTGACGGATAAAATTAAATTGTTCTACTTTCGCAACGCTCTTCTGCAGGAGGCCTGTAATGAAAAAGCTGCTTCCTCTGCTTCTCCTTTTGTGCCGTTGCGGCGCCGGTCCGGTTTGGGAAACCTTTCCAAAGATCGACGCACATATGCACATCCATACGTTCTCACCCGATTTTCCGCTCCTTTCCCAAGGTCATAATTTCAAACTAATAACCATCTGCACCGGTTCCGAAGATTCGACACGGATAACCAGGCAGAAAACTTTAGCCATGCAGCAGCAGAAGCGCTTTCCCCATGTGGTTGCTTGGATCACCACCTTTTCCATGCAGGGTTGGGGAACGGAATCCTGGCAGCAAAACGTCATCGACGGGCTGAAAAAAGACTTTGCGGCCGGTGCCGTCGGCGTCAAGGTTTGGAAAGATATCGGCATGACTTTTCGCGATTCGGACGGCAGCTTTATTTTCATCGACGACTCTCGCTTTGATCCCATTCTCGACTTTATTGCTTCCCAAGGCAAAACCCTCGTCGGCCATCTGGGCGAACCCCGCAACTGCTGGCTGCCGCTCGACTCGATGACCGTCCGCAATGACAGCAGCTATTTTGCTCAGAATCCTCAATATCACATGTACCTGCATCCCGATTATCCTTCCTATGAACAGCAAATCAGGGCGCGCGACAACATGCTCGCCAAGCATCCCGATCTCCGCTTTGTCGGCGCTCACCTCGGCAGTCTGGAATGGAATGTAGACGAACTCGCCGCCCGCCTCGACCGCTTTCCCAACATGGCGGTGGATATGGCGGCGCGCATTTGCCATTTTCAGGTGCAGAATAGAGACAGAGTGCGGCGATTTTTCTTAAAGTACCAGGACCGGTTGATCTACGGCACCGATATTCTCGTCACGGATAATGCGGATGCCTATGACCGCCACGTTTCGACATGGTTGGAGGATTGGCGTTACTTTACGACAAAGGAAGAGTTGACTTCGCCCACTGTCCGCACGCCCTTCTGCGGCTTGGATTTGCCGAAAAGCGTTCTGAAAAAAATCTATCATGATAACGCTGTCAAATGGTTTGCATTGGAGATGGATTTTAAACAGTAATCTCTTGCGGGAGGAAAACGCCATGATCAAGACATGGAAGACGGTTCTTTTGCTCGTCGGCTGTTTGATCGCTGCTCAGCCGCTGCCGGTTCAATATGAAGAAATGTCGGCTCCTCAGTTCCTGCAGGCACTTGAGCGTTCCGGCAAGATCTGCATCATTCCGCTCGGTATTTTGGAAAAGCATGGACCGCACCTGCCGTTGGGCACCGACCTGCTGGATGTTCGTCGAATCTGTTTATTAGCGGCGGAACAGGAATATGCGGTCGTCTTTCCGCCCTACTATTTCGGCCAAATTTACGAAGCACAGCATCAGCCCGGCACCATCGCCTACAGGCCCCAGCTGGTGTGGAACATTCTGCAGGAAACCTGCGACGAGTTGGGACGCAACGGCTTTGAAAAAATTATTTTGGTGAATGGTCATGGCGGCAATAATTACTTTTTGCCCTATTTTTGTCAGGCGCAGCTGCAGTCACCGCGCAGCTATGCAGTCTTTTTATTTCAGCCGGAAGAGGATCCGGCGATCAGCGAGGAGGTTCGCAAACTGCGAAAAACCGCAACGGGCGGCCATGCCGATGAGGAGGAAACATCAACCCTGTTGTCGCATCGGCCGGATCTGGTGCATACTGAGAAGGCGGGGGAACAATCAGGTGAGGATTTGAATCGACTGGCGGGGCTCACGCACGCCTACACCGGTATCTGGTGGTATGCCAAGTATCCGAATCACTATGCAGGCGACGGCCGATATGCTGACCCGCGCATCGGAAATTTGTTGATCAATTCCGAAGCAAGACAGTTGGCCGACCTAATTAAGCGTCTGAAAACCGATCATCGGCCGCTGGAACTGTTGCGCGAGTTCTACAAACAGGCCGCACAACCGACAAAGACGCCGCAATAGAAGGGATTCTATTTGAACTTCAGAATAGCCGGGCACTTTAAGCCGTACCCAAGCTGAGGTCACCGTAAATTTTTATGACCGTTCCATCTCGGGTAACGGACAATTTGCGCCCCGGAAAGGCCTTGCCGATTTTTCGACGCAGAAAGCGCAATGCTTCCTTTTCAATCTCTTCACGGATTGTCTCAGGCACGGGTTCGAGCGTGCGCAGTTTAATGTCCACCACATACCCTTTACCGAATTCCGAACCCAGCCCCAAGGTAAAAGAAGC
>JAPDPN010000075.1:13668-15409 GCA_034506455.1 Candidatus Zhuqueibacterota bacterium
AGCCGTGCGCTTTCTGAGGAGGGAGTCATGAAAAGGGACATCGACTGGTCTTCGTTTCCAATGTCCATCTCTTTAATGCCTTTCTAATCGTCAAGTTCCCGATCTTTTTATCGTCGGCGCTTCATGTTGCCGCTTTTTACACTCGTCGGTGCGATCTGACACAATTTTACTATTTTCAATCTTTAATGAAAACGATTAAGGGGTTTTACCTTGCATTGATAAGGCGAAAATGATATATTTGAGCAATTGAACGGCCAAATCGACCTTTAATCGAAACACAATTTCTGGAAGGACCTCCCTTAATGGAGAGACGCCGCAAGCCGCACCAACGCCTTTACTTTTTTGCCGGAATTCTGATCGGTATAATGATCATCGTTGCCATCGAATGGGGGGCAAAAGTCACATCCACTGACAAATTTTGTGATGCCTGCCATGTCCATCCCCACTCGACAACGAGTTGGAAAACCTCGCCGCATTATGACAATTCGGCGGGCATTTACGTTCATTGCGTCGAATGTCATTTGCCGCCCAAAGACAGTCCCCGATATTACATCGCCAAGGCGGTCACCGGCGGCCGCGATGTGTACAGCTACCTTTTTAAAGACAAGTCCAAGCTGGATTGGGAGGCGAGATCAACCGTCGAGGCGGCTGTCGAACATACTTTCGAGTCATCCTGCAGGCGCTGTCATCAGAACCTGTTTCCCCTTAGCCTCAAGCAAAAAGGACAGGATGCCCATCTGTATTACCTGCAGCAGAAAGGGAATGTTAACTGCCTGAACTGCCATCTGCGCGTCGGACATTATTCGCACGAAGAGCAAAAGGCGGAAAGCTATCAGGTGGCGCAAAAGATCTCCGGACCGATTTATACCGCCCCGGCGCGGGTGGATTCGTTCAAGAATTTCGTTGAATTCATTCCCGGAACCAGCGTCAGTTTCGAAATGATTGCCATACCCGGAGGCACCTTTCTCATGGGCAGTCCGGAAAAGGAGCCGTTCCGTCGGCCGGATGAAGGCCCCCAGGTCGAAGTGGAGATCAGCCCCTTTTGGATGGGCAAAACCGAGGTTACTTGGGATGAATACGAGGCCTTTTACGCCGCCACGGCAACAGAAGGGCGATCCGATACGCAGGATCTGAAGCAGGATTTATCCGTGGATGCGATCACCGGTCCCACCCCGCCCTATCAGCCGCCGGATCAGAATTGGGGCCGCGGTTCCCGACCGGCCATCACCATGACGCATCATGCGGCTACCGTATATTGCGAGTGGCTATCGAAAATTACGGGCAAGAAATATCGCCTGCCGACAGAAGCCGAATGGGAATATACAGCCCGCGCCGGCACACAAACTCCCTACTTTTTTGCGGGTGATCCGCGCCGATTTTCATCCAAAGGCGCTCTGAAATTCCTTTTCAAGCCCGACACGACAGGCATCGCCTCCTACATCGTCTATCAGCTGAACAGCGGCAACAAGACGCAGGCGCCTTCCTTTGTCAAGCCGAATCCCTTTGGTCTGCTGAACATGTTGGGAAATGTCCGTGAATTCTGCGCCGACTGGTACGCGCCGGACGCCTATGCCGCATACGGAAGCCGAGTGCGAAACCCCAAAGGTCCGGAAACCGGAACCGAGCGTGTTGTTCGCGGCGGCTCCTTTATGAGCGATGCCGGCGACGTACGCTGCGCCGCACGCGACCATACGGACAGCGCTGCCTGGTGGAAGACCGATCCGCAGCAGCCTAAAAGCAA
>JAPDPN010000076.1:0-3735 GCA_034506455.1 Candidatus Zhuqueibacterota bacterium
ACGATCTGCGTTTGCCCGTCCGCCGTCAATTTTATAAAATATACGCCGCCGGCAAGGGATCGTCCTTCTTGATCCGTGCCGTCCCAGAGCAACTCGTGTCTGCCGGCCTGCAAAAAGACCTCCGGCAACAGGACGCGTACGACCCTGCCTTGAGCGTCATAGATCTGCAGATGAACACTTGACAGACGATCCAGCGAAAAAGCTACGCGGGTGGAAGAATTGAATGGATTCGGATAATTATACAGATTGTATTTTACCGGCAATTGCGGTTGAGCAGCAACTTTGGAAGAGACACGATAGCTGTAGACCTGCCGACTGCGATTGCGCCACTCGCCTTCAAAGACTTGTTCCACTACTTCGACCGGCTGATTCTCCTTATTGAATAAAGTCATGATCCGCTCGACGTCCGCCCATGCCGCGCCGGTCCATTCCTGCCAAACCCAAAGCGTTTCATTTCCGGCTGCGTCATGGGTTAACAGCTGTCGATGATCATTAACCCAACCGGCGCCGTCCCACCGTTGATCGATAATCTCCGCAGCCTGTCCGGTTCCGTCATAAGCCCATAATGTTCTTTCAGTAGGAAGAAAACTCAAGGAAGCAAAATCAAAGGTAAAGTCGGTCCGCACCAGCACTCGACCGTTTGCATCGTACTCGTAGGTGTTCTTTGATACCGGCATAGTGGTGCCGGTATCCATTACCCATTCATGATACCTTTCCATTACCCAACCCTTGTCATTATTGACATAGAGAACATTCTGCATGTGTTGCCAATAACTGACCTGCCACAAAAAGTGTTTTTCCTTGATAAGAAAAGCATGGTCATCGTAGACATATTCGATTTTTGAACTGGCTTCGACAAAGCCGTCGTTGTTGGTATCGAGGTGGGTAATGGTTTCCGCAGTTTTTCCGTCGGCACGGAAAGAAGTCATAGTGACCATGTGCTGAAACCAGGAGCCGTTATCATAACGTTCATAAGTCATCTCTGTTATCCGCCCCGCTTCGTCCCGTTTAGTCGTCATCCGCTCCTGCGGCAACCACTGCGTTCCGTTCCACATTTCGAGCAAGTAACGCAGAACTGTCGATTGTTTGAGATCCAATTCCATGGTTTGCCTATATCGATCCGCCCAGGCATTGTTCTGCCATTCCTGTTCGAGGATCTCGACAATCAGCACCAACTCATTATTTATTTGGCTGGTGCTGCCGATCAGTCGTCGAAAAGAGGCCTGCGCCTCTTGATTCGAAAGCTGATCACGTAAAGCAACAGGGAAAGGCTTTCCCTCCCTAACAAGAACTGAAGCAGAGCCTTTATCCGTTGCATGGGCTACAGCAAAAAACATCAGAATGATCGCAGTCGTTAAGAAAAAATAGACCCGTACACCATCATTCATCAATTTTTTCATGGATTTCTCCTCCTGGTTTCATTTACCCCTTTTTGATCAATGTCTCGGATATTTTTTTTTCACGACATGGTGAATTTGATCAATTCAACAAAATTCAAATTCAAACATTCCCAGCAGCTGGGACGGCACGAATGACCGCGGTGAAGCAGTCAGTACCGGCATTTACCTCTTTTGCTTAAAAACCGAATCCGGCACCTGGACGCAAAAATTTACCCAGTTGAAGTAAATCAAAAAACCCCGAAGCAGATGTTTCGGGGTTTTTTATTGCGCGACATTCATTCGATCGATTTGATTAGAGATGCCTGCGGCTTCCGGCGCAAGGATTCTCGCCGCCCCCAAGCACGATTGAAAAGAATTGCTGAGCTGTTTCCAAGCCGGCGGCAGCCGCGCGGCCATCAACTCTCACCATGCCTGTTTACCCAAAACCTCCGGCGATTCCGCCTTATATTCAAACGGGCGCATCCTTACCGTGTATCGATACTCTCCGGGTTTGACGCGATACGGCGCCAAGGTCTTGATCGGCGTGCAGCCGACGCCGGTAACCTGATGGTCGAGATAGAGATGGACTCTCCCATCTTTCTGAAGCTGCGGAGGATACCAAGCTCGGTCCAAGTTTTCCAAGCTGTATAAGTGGGCGCTAACGTTAAGCAGTTCTTTACCGCTGATGAACCAGCCGCGCCCATCGCGATCGGTTATGGTAAGCCAACGGACGTCGGCCTTGTTGCCGTTTTCCTGCGGAATCAAGTAAGGCACGAATTGATCTTCGACGCTGCCGCTGTAAATGCCGATTTTGGCGCCTTTTTTTCGGTCGGGATAAGTCTCAAACGGTCCGCGGCCGTACCATTGCATCTGATCCAGCTCGCCGGGTAGGGTAAGCCGCAAACCGACCCGCGGCAGCCATTCGGGCTGTTCACCAATGCAGTTCAGCTCGTGAGTGAGTTGAATCTCGCCGTCGGGAAAAATGGTGTAAAAGTAACGATTCAAAAAGGCGGCGCTGCAGCCGTCTGCAGCGGCTTTGGTATGAATTTCTATTTTGACGGCATCTCCTTCCTGCCGCCAAGTTAGGCTTTCCACTTGATGCTGCAGGCGATCCAGGCCGGCGCGGCGGTATTCTGCCGCAATGCAGCGCGGACCCCAATCGTTTTCCAATTCATTAGAAATCGGTGCACGCCAGACATTCATCTCCGGCCCCAGTACCATCTGTGTGCGGCCGTTCAGGCGAGCGCCGACCAATCGGCCGAGCGCTTTATCGAATTCATACTCGAAAAACGAACCGCGGATGGTCAACCGTTCCGGCTCATCGAACACCTGCAGCGGCGCACCCTCATGAACAACAGTGAGGCGCGGGGGCAGGTCGTCGAACGGCAGCGGCAACTGTTCCCAAGCGACCTCGTGTCCTTTTTCCGCCCAACGAGTCGCTTCCGGCAGCGTAAATGAAATCAACAGTCGATACTCGCATCCCGGCTGCAGCCGCGGCTTGGTATATGGAAACCGAACCACTTTGATCTGCCCCGGCGCCAGATCGATGCGCATGCCGCCGCCCTGCAGGGTTTTGTCGTCCGCCTGCAGCTTCCAAGTGCAAACCAATTCGTTCAAGTCGGTAAAGGCGTAGCGATTGGTCAGTCTGACCTCGCCTTTTTTCCAATCCGCCCATTCGATTTGGATCGGCTGCGGCACCTTTTTCAGCTCATAGAGTTCCGGCTGGATGCGGCGGTCCGGCCAAACCAGGCCGTAGGTTCGCCCGCCGATACCGAGGCTGAAAAACTCACCGCGCTGCTCGATCTCTTCGAAATCGAGCCTAAGCACGGCCCCTTCTGCCCTATCCTCCATCAATTTTTGCGGATCGGCGGCGCGATCGTAAATGCGGACCTGATCAATGACCGCATTGCACAACTCGCCGTCATGTTCCTGACCGTGGCGCTCGGTGTTTTTACCTATTGCCACGGCGTGGGCGCTATAGTCCAACCTGCCGGCGGCAGGGGACTCGCCGATTCGGCGGCCGTCGACAAAGAGGCGCAACAGGCTGCCGTCATAAACGGCGGCGACATGATGCCAGCGATAGGGCCAATCGATCGGCAGCGGCGCCCTCACCGCCATACGCCTGCCGCTGTGAATGTAAAACTCGAGCGTATCGCGATCGACCTGCTCAAGACCGAAGCAGTGGTCGCCTTTGGTAATCAAAGGACAGCAGCCGTTCCAGCGTCGCGGATAAACCCACAACGACAGGCTGAGTTGGTCGCCGCGGAGGTCCAGCCGCGGATCGCGATAGATTTCCACCCATTCATCGTGGCCGCTGAGTGCGATCGCCTTGCCGACGCGACCGGTCACCAGCTGC
>JAPDPN010000076.1:3835-15148 GCA_034506455.1 Candidatus Zhuqueibacterota bacterium
TCGGCCAAGTCCAAATATTCGACGTTCGGCGGGTAGTGCGAAGTGCGCACCAAATTGATGTTGAACTGCTTCATCAGCGTCAGATCGCGGATCATGGTGTCGACGTCCATCGCTCGACCGGTGACCGGGTGATGCATGTGACTGTTGACGCCGTTGAACTTGACCGGCACGCCGTTGATGCAGATGGCCTGATCGATCACCTCCACTTTGCGAAAGCCGAAGCGCTTGGCATGCGCCTCGACGACGCGTCCGCCGGAATCCAGCAGTTCGAGCGACACGCGGTACAAATTGGGCTTTTCCGCCGACCACTTGGCCGGATTCTCGACTTTTTGCTTGACCGTCACGCTGCCGTCGGCCTTGATCCGGCGGACAACCGGTCGGCTGAACACCGCCTTGCCCGAGGCGTCATAAAGATTGACGCGCAGCTGGTATCCTGCCGGCGACCCATTAAAGGCGCGAATCTCGGCATCGACCATCAGCTCGGCATCGCGATATTTGCGGTCCAAATCGCAGCGAATAAAAAAATCATGCAGATAAACCTGCGGAACGGCGAGCAGGTAGACATCGCGAAAGATGCCGGACAACCGCCACATGTCCTGGCATTCGAGGTAGGTGCCGTCGCTGTAACGGAGCACCTGCACGGCCAACAGATTATCGCCTTCGACCAAATAATCGGTGATGTCGTACTCGGAAGGTTCCATGCCGCCGTCGTCATACCCGACCCAACGGCCGTTGACATAGACAGTCGCCGCCGACTTGACGCCTTCGAAATGCAGCAGAATGCGTCTGCCTTTCCAGGTATTCGGAATTTGAAAGGTTCGACGGTAAAGTCCGACGTCATTATAGTCAGACGGCGGGTACGGCGGATTCGCTTTGAACGGCTGATGGACATTGCGAAACTTGGGATGGCCGTAGCCCTGCATCTGCCAGTTGCCCGGCACACGAATTTCGCCCCAAGCAGAGGCATCGAATTCAGGCTTGTAGAAATCCGCCGGCGATTCTTCCGGAATCGGCGCCCAGTAAAATTTCCAGACGCCGTTGAGAAGCTGCAGATAAGGCGACTGTTTGTACGGTCGCTCGAGCGCCTGCCGCACATCGTCGAACGGCGCCGACGGCGTGCGAGGATCGAGCTGATTGCGCGCAAACACTGCCGGATTTTCCCAGTCACGCAGCGGCACCGATGCCGACGCGGTCGTCGCAAGAACGATCAGCAAGAATACGAGACGCTTCATGCAACCTCCAGCCATGAACTCTTACCTTACGCTGTTGATTCCCAAAAGCCTTTTTTCGTTACATTCATGGGACGGCGTCATATCAAGGCCGGAAACTCGCCGCTTTATATGTTTCGAAAAGCCGATCTGCCTCAAATCAGGCCGCGTTTCTTGAGCAGCGGCGTAATCTCCGGCTCGCGGCCGCGGAACCGTTTGTAGAGCACCATTGGATCTTCGCTGTTGCCGCGTTCCAGAATGTTTTTGCGAAAAGACAAAGCGGTTTCACGGTCGAAAAGGCCTTTTTCCTTAAACGCTTCAAAGGCATCGGCGTCGAGGACTTCGGCCCAAATGTAGTTGTAATAGCCGGCCGAATAGCCGCCGCTGAAAATGTGCTGAAAATAAGTGCTGCGATAACGCGGAATGATCTCCTTAATCAGGCCGATCGACTCCACGGCCTGCCGCTCAAAAGCGTTGACGTCGGCGATGCGCGCCATATCCGTGCGGGTGTGATAGGCCATATCGAGCAGCGCCGCGGCCAAATACTCGACGGTGGCAAAGCCCTGATTGAAATGGCGCGCAGCGATGATCTTGTCGATCAGCTCATCCGGCATCGGCTCGCCCGTTTGATAGTGTTTGGCAAACGACTTGAGGACTGTCGGTTCCTCGGCCCAATTTTCCATGATCTGCGACGGCAGCTCGACAAAGTCGCGGGTGACATTAGTTCCGGCCAATGAAGGATAGGTGCAGTCCGAGAGCATGCCGTGCAGAGCATGACCGAATTCATGATAGAGGGTCAGGACTTCATCCAGCGACAAAAGAGAAGGTGTGGTTTCGGTCGGTTTGGTAAAGTTCATGACGATAGAGACCACCGGTCGAACGTCGCGACCGTCGCGCCGCTGTTGGGTACGGAATTCGGTCATCCAGGCGCCGCTGCGCTTGCTCGCGCGCGGGAAAAAGTCCATATACAGAACAGACAAGTGACGGCCGTCGGCGTCCTTGACCTCATAAGCCGTTACATCGGGATGATAGACCGGAATATTTTCCAAACGCGAAAAGTTCAGGCCGTACAGTTTGCCGGCGACGTCCAATAGGCCGGCAACGACGTTCTCCAATTTGAAATAGGGCTTGAGTTCTTCTTCGCTCAAATTATATCGCTGGGCGCGAATCTTTTCCGCATAATACCACCAGTCCCACGAAGCGAGCTGAAATTTCCCGCCTTCCTCATCGATCAGCTTTTGCATATCGGCGGCTTCAGCCTTGGCGCGCGCCAAAGCCGGCGGCCACAATTGATTCAGCAGCTTGTAGACGTTTTCCGGAGTCTTGGACATGTTTTCTTCTACTACGTACGCAGCGTGGTTAGGGTAGCCCAAAAGCTGCGCGCGTTTTACGCGCAGAGACACAATCTCCGACAACACCGCTTTATTGTCGTGTTCGTTGTCGTTATCGCCGATGTGCATCCAGGCGGTATAGAGTTTTTCCCTTAACTCTCGTTTCGGCGAATACTGCAGAAAAGGAATCCAGCTCGGCTTGTGCAGGGTAAAAACCCATTTGCCCTCATGTCCGGCAGCCTTGGCATCGTCCGCCGCTTGAGCAATCAGCCAATCGGGCAAGCCGACCAGATCGGCGCGATCCTCGATCACCAGCTTGAAGGCATTGGTTTCCGCCAGTACGTTATCGCCGAATTTTAAGCTGAGTTTGGCCAGTTTTTCGTTAATGGCGCGCAGTTCCTGCTTTTTGTCATTCGGCAGGTCGGCGCCGTTCCGAACAAAGTCCTTGTAGGTTTTTTCGAGCAGCCGACTTTGCTCCGGCGTCAAATTCAGCGAGCCGCGCTGTTCCCATACCGTTTTGATGCGTTTGAACAATTCCGGATTGAGGGTGATGTCGTCATAATGCTTTGAAGACAACGGCGCCAGCTCGTTGGCGATTTTCTGCATGACGTCGTTGGTATGGGCTGAATTAAGGTTGTAGAATACATTTTCAATTCGATGCAACAGTTCGCCGCTATAGTCCAGTGCCGCAACCGTGTTCTCGAACGTCGGCGCCTCAGGATTGCGGGCAATGGCGTCCACTTCCTGCGCGTGACGCTTCATCGCCTCCTGAAACGCCGGCAGGTAATGGCTCTCTTTAATCTCTGCAAACGGCGGAACGCCGAAAGGCGTATTCCAAGTTTCGAGCAAAGGATTCGGAGATTTGGTACAAGCACTCAGGAGCATAATTCCCATCCCAATCATTATAATTTTGTTTCTCATAGCAGTTCTCCCGAAAGATTTTCATGGTGATCATCTCGACCGAGAATTTACTAATTACTGGGAGAAAAAAAATAAAAATCCGCTTTTACTCAAAGACCAGCGTTTGAAAGCTTGACCGCAAAATGGTCAGCTTGAATCTTTTTCTGGATATTCAGATGACGATTTAATAATTTAAAAAAACGGCTAGTTTGACGGACACTGCCTATGAAAGAGCAAAAAGTTAAATGGGGAATTCTGAGCACCGCAAAAATTGCCGTCGACAAAGTGATTCCCGCCATGCAGCAGAGCAAGTGGTGCGAGATCGTCGCGATTGCATCTAGGGAGGAGCAAAAAGCACAGCTTGCGGCGGAGAAGCTAGGCATCGACAAGGCCTATGGTTCGTATGAGACGCTGCTTGCCGATCCGGATATCGACGCCGTCTATAATCCGTTGCCCAATCATCTGCACGTTCCGTGGACGATTCGCGCGCTCGAGGCCGGAAAGCACGTCCTATGTGAAAAGCCGATCGGCTTGAACGCCACGGAGGCAAAGACTCTGCTGCAGACGGCGCAACGTTTTCCTCACCTCAAAGTTATGGAAGCGTTCATGTACCGATTCCACCCTCAATGGCGCAAAGCCAGGGAGCTTGTTGAAGGAGGAGCAATCGGCCAGTTACGCACCATCCATACTCTATTTTCCTACTATAATGATGATCCGGCCAACGTGCGCAATCAATCCGACATCGGCGGCGGCGGTCTGCTCGACATCGGCTGCTATGCCGTTTCTTTATCTCGTTTGCTGTTCGACGAGGAGCCGCATCGGGTTTTCGGCCTGCGGCAGATTCATCCTCAGTTCAGGGTTGATACCTTAACCTCAGGCATTCTCCAGTTTTCCGCCGGAACCGCGACGTTTACGGTCGGCACGCTGCTGCAGCCCTATCAACGGATTCATGTTTTCGGCACCAAAGGGCGCATCGAGATAGAGATCCCCTTTAATGCTCCGCCGGATCGCCCGACTCGTCTATGGCTGCAGCGCGGCGGCGAGATGCAGGAAATCGTCTTTCCGATCTGCAATCAGTACACGCTGCAGGGCGATGCCTTTAGCCGCGCCGTACTCGAAGACCGGCCGGTGCCGACACCGCTTGAAGACACCGTTGCCAACATGCGCGCGCTCGATGCCTTGATCGAAGCGGATAAAACGGGAAAATGGGTGGAGATTGAAAAAGATTAGGGTCGAAGGTCAAAAGGAAAAGGAATAGATATGAAAGTCGTTGCAGGGATTTTACTGTTGATTGGTCTTTTGGCTGCTGATGAGCCGATTGCCACGTTTTCCATCGTCGGTCACGATCCGCAGACCGGCGAACTGGGAGTGGCGGTGGCGTCGCGTTTTTTTGCCGTCGGTTCGGTGGTGCCGTGGGCCAAGGCGGGGGTCGGCGCCGTTGCGACTCAGGCTTTTGCCAACACCACTTACGGTCCTAAAGGGCTCGAGCTGTTGGCGCAGGGGAAATCGCCCGAAGAGGTGATCGCGCTGCTGACCGCGGCCGACGATCATCCTGAACGACGGCAGGTCGGCATCGTTGCGGCCGACGGACGGTCTGCGACCTACACCGGCCGCGGCTGCAACCAATGGGCGGGCGGTCGCAGCGGCCCGCACTATGCCTGCCAGGGCAACATTCTCGTCGGCGAGGCGGTGGTGGCGGCGATGGAAAAGGCTTTTCTCGAAACGAAAGGAACCTTGGCCGAACGGCTGTACGCGGCGCTTTTGGCAGGCGAAGCGCAGGGCGGCGATGCCCGCGGCAAGCAGTCCGCCGCTCTGTTGGTCGTACGTGAAGGCGCCGGATACGGCGGCTATACCGACCGCGCCATCGACATCCGCGTCGACGATCACCCTGAGCCCTTCCGCGAGCTTGGGCGTCTCCTGAATTTGGCGCAGCTCAATTATGCCTGGAACGACGCCTGGACGCTCTTTACCAAAGGGAAAAGTCACGAAGCTTTGCCGTTCATGGAAAGAGCAGCCAAAATCGACCCAAAGCATCCGGAAGTTCAGTACGATCTGGCCGTCATTCGCCTGGCTGCGGGCGATCAAAGCGGCGCGCTGCAGGCGCTCGAGCAGGCCGTCAAGCTGAACCCCAAGCTCAAGGCCCAGGCGCGCGTCGACGACGATCTGGCAGCGCTTCGCGCTCATCCCCGCTTCAAGGTCATCACAAAATGAACAAATGGGATGAGCGGTACAGCCGTGAGGATTATGTTTACGGCCGCGAACCTAATGAATTCCTTGTCCAGGTTCAGCCGCATATTCCTATGGGCCGTGTCCTTTGTTTGGGCGAAGGCGAAGGCCGCAATGCGGTCTTTTTGGCCGGACGCGGCTACGAGGTGACGGCAGTCGATCTAAGTCCGGTCGGCTTGGCCAAAGCGGAGCGGCTGGCCGCGGAGAGTGGGGTTAAAATCCGTACCATCGTCGCCGATCTCTCCGATTTTTTCATCGAGCCGCGGGCTTGGCAAGGCATCGTGTCCATCTTTTGCCATTTAGAACCCGCCTTGCGGCGCCGAGTGCATCGCGCCTGCGCCGAAGGACTTGCAGAAGGCGGCGCTCTTGTATTAGAAGCCTTTACCCCTGAACAATTGCGTTACGGCACCGGCGGTCCCAAGTCGCTAGAGTTGCTTTATTCTTTAAAAGATCTTTACGAGGATTTCCCAGAACTGAATTTCCTGATCGGACAGGAAAAAGTTTGCCGACGCGTAGAGGGCTTGGGTCATACCGGCGATGCCGCCGTGGTACAGGTACTAGCCCTCCAAAATGGACCCTTAAGAGTTCGTTGAATGGACAGGTTGCGCTGAGCGATTTTAATCGATAGTTATCAATTTCAAGCAGTTGAGGAGGAACAAGACATGTGTGAACCGATCCGCATTACCGTGAAAAAGAACGGACCTTATATCGTCGAAGGTGACTTGGATTTGAGAGACGGTGAAGGAAACCCCATCAAAACGGAAGGCACGGTCTATCTGTGCCGTTGCGGCGGCAGCAATAACAAGCCGTTCTGCGACGGCACGCATCGCAAAAACAATTTCGAGGGGTAAAAAATAGGGACTGCTGAAGCAACTCTTCAGCAGTCCCGTCAAGATTTCGACTTACAGCAGGTTCCCGTCGGCGTCTACGGCCCTGATCTCGCCGAAACCGAGCGCCTTGATCGGTTCTTCTATCTTGTTGCGGTCACCGACGATCACCCAGATGAGCGCCTGCGGCTTAACGGCCGCTTTGGCGGCGCGCCGAACATCCTCTACGGTCATGGCGCGGAGCTTGACCGGGTACTTTTGAAAATAATCGTCAGGCAGGTTGTACTGCACGATTTCCGCCGCCGAACCGGCTATGCTGCTGATCGTTTCCCATGAACCGGGCAGTCCGAGCAGCACGTTGGATTGCGTTTTGAGGAACTCTTCCTCCGTCGGCGGGCGATCGCCGGCAATACCTTCCAGTTCTTTCTTGATCTCGACCATTGCTTCGGCGGTCTTGTCGGCCTGCACCGGGCTGTAGCTGACGTACATCCGCTGGCCTTTGGCGGCGATCACCAACGAGCGCGCGCCGTAAGTCCAGTGCTTGTTCTCGCGCAGATTCATGTTGATGCGCGAGGTGAAATCGCCGCCGAGAATGTTGTTCATCAGTTCGACCGCCTCTTCCAGCTCATTGGCGCGCGGCAGCGTCAGATGACCGGCAAAGATCACCGACTGCAGCGAACCCGGTCGATCGACGATGTAAACAGCGCTCGGCTTGTCCTGAACCGGATCGATCTTTTTCTTGGGCACCTCGCCGGGTTTCCAGCTCTTGAAAAGATTTTCCAGCATCGGCTTAACCTCGGCCATCGTCACGTCGCCGACAACGATCAGGGTCGCATTGTTCGGCTTGAACCAGGTTTGATGGAAATCGACCATGGTTTTGCGGGTCATGCGCGAAACGGATGCCTCGGTACCCGAACCCGTAAGCGGTTTTCCGTAGGAATGGTCGCGGCCGTACAACAGCCCGGGAAATACGCGCAGCGCCATCTGCACCGGAGTGACTTTTTCGCGCTGGATGCGCGCCAGGGTTTCCTTTTGCAGGCGCGCAAACTCGCCTTCAGGAAAAACAGGATTAAGGATGACATCGGCAAACAGGCTCAAAGAGGGCAGAAGGTTTTCTTTGAGTGCGTTGAGGGAAACCGAGCAGACGTCGAGGCTGGAGCCCGTGCCCAGTGAGGCGCCGAGCATCTGGAGCTCCTCGTTGATCTGCAGCGAAGTCCGCGACCGCGTGCCCTCGTCGAGCATATCCATGGTCAGCCGCGCCACTCCGGGCAGATCGGCCGGATCCGCCGCATAGCCCGCATCGACCAGCAACTGAAAATTGACGACAGGTATGGTATGCCGTTCAACCAGCACCACCTTGAGGCCGTTGGCCAGCTCGGCGCGCTGCAAGGGCGGAAAGCTCGCCTGCGGCGGCTCGCCCGCTTCGGGCAGCTTGGAACGGTCGACATCCGACTTGGCGGCGGCGGAAAGCTGGGGATAAGGCAGGATCGTCAGCACGTAATCGCCGTCGCTCAGCCATTTGACGGCGGCAGCCTTTAAATCGGCTGCAGTCGCTTTTTGCACGCGATCGAGCGTCACCTTGTAAAAATCGGGCGAGCCTGCAAAGACCATGTTGGAAGCCAGGATGTCGCTCTTGCCGCCGAATCCGCCGATGCGTTCGATGCCCCGAATGAACGAGGCGCGATACTGCGTCTTGATGCGTTTGAGCTCTTTTTCGGTCGGCCCGGTTTTGAGGAATTTCTGCAGCTCCTCATCGACTGCCTTTTCGACGACGCTCAACTCCACGCCGGGCTTGGCGGTCGCGACAATGGTGAACAAGCCGGCAATTTCGCGCAGATCGACATAGGCGCTGACGTCCGTCGCAATTTGGTCCTCATAGACCAGTCGTTTGTAGAGCCGCGAGTTTTTACCGGAAGCGAGCACATCGCTGACCAGATCCAAATAAGTCCCTTCCAGGCTCCCCCATTCGGGTATGTTCCATACCCGATACAACCGCGCCTGGGGAACGCGATCCTGTGTCGTTTGGCGATGCGTGCCGCTGCGCTTGGCGATCCAAGTCTGATGCTTGGCAATCGGCGGCCCGGGCGGAATGTCTCCAAAGTAACGCTTGACCTTCTCATAAGCGACTTCGGGCGTAATATCGCCGGCGATGACTAGAACTGCATTGTTCGGGCCGTAATAGGTTTTGAACCATTGATGCACATCTTCGAGTGAAGCGGCGTCGAGATCCTCCATGGAGCCGATCACCGTCCACGAATAGGGGTGCCCTTTGGGGAAGCAGGCCGTCGTGATCAGTTCTTCGGCAATCGCATAGGGTTCATTTTCGTACTGACGCTTTTCATTCTGCACCACGCCGCGCTGTTCGTCCAGTTTGGCCTGGGTGACGGCGCCGAGCAGGTGCCCCATACGGTCCGATTCCATCCACAAAGCGATGTCCAGCGCCGAAGTCGGCACGTTCTGAAAATAATTGGTGCGGTCCTCGCTCGTCGTACCATTGAGGTCCGTGGCGCCGATGCGCTCCATGGCTTGGAAATAATCGTCATCGAAATTTTCCGAACCGTTGAACATTAGATGCTCAAAGAGATGCGCAAAGCCGGTCTTGCCCGGCTTTTCATTCTTGGAACCCACATGATACCAAATGTTCACGGCGACGATCGGCGCCTTGTGATCCTCGTGCACCAACAGCGTCAGGCCGTTGTCGAGGACGTATTTGGTGTAGGGGATATCAATATCCGCCGCCGGCAGGATGGCCGCCCCGACGAACAACAGGAGCAGAAGCTGTACAACTCGTTGTAAAGCCATAAAAAAACCTCCTTGAGATAAGGTGCGTAAAATTGATTCAAAGCCTATACGCGGAAAAAAAGACAAAGTTGCGGCTTAGGTTCATCGCCGCAGTTCGCGCTTGAGAAATTGGCCGGTATAGGATTCGGCAATTTCCGCCACTTGTTCCGGCGTGCCCTCGGCGACGATGCGGCCGCCGTCGTCGCCGCCCTCCGGCCCCAAATCGATGACCCAATCCGCCGTCTTGATCACGTCCATATGATGCTCGATCACCACTACCGTGTTTCCCTTTTCGACCAGGCGGTTGAGCACCGCCAGCAGCATGTTGGTATCCTCGAAGTGGAGGCCGGTGGTCGGTTCGTCAAGCAGATAAAGAGTTCGACCGGTGCTGCGCCGCGATAGTTCAGCCGCCAGCTTGACGCGCTGCGCCTCGCCGCCCGAAAGGGTCGTCGCCTGCTGCCCCAGCTTGATGTACCCCAAGCCTACATCATAAAGGGTTTCCAATTTGGATCGGATCATCGGGATTTTGCCGAAAAACTCCAACGCCTGCGAAACAGTCATCTCCAAAACGTCCGCAATCGACATGCCTTTGTATTTGACCTCGAGCGTTTCGCGGTTATAGCGTTTGCCCTTGCACACTTCGCAGGTCACATAAACATCGGGTAAAAAATGCATTTCGATCTTGATGATGCCGTCGCCTTCGCACGCTTCGCATCGCCCGCCTTTGACGTTAAAGCTGAAGCGGCCGGGACGATAGCCGCGGATCTTGGCCTCCGGCAACTGAGAGAAAAGGTCGCGGATCGGCGTAAAGAGACCGGTGTAGGTGGCGGGATTGGAGCGCGGCGTGCGGCCGATGGGAGACTGATCGATGTCGATGACTTTATCGATGTGCTCCACGCCCTCGAGGCTGTGGTAGGGAAGCGGCGGCTCCTTGGCGTTGTAAAAATGGCGCTGCAGGGCGCGAAAGAGCGTTTCCCTGATCAGCGTGCTCTTGCCGCTGCCGGAGACGCCGGTAATACAGACAAAGGTGCCGAGCGGAATGCGCAGATCGACGCCCTTGAGGTTGTTTCCGGTAGCGCCGCGCAGCGTCAGAAATAGGCCGTTGCCGCTGCGCCGTTTGGCGGGCAACGGGATGCTGCGTCGTCCGGCCAGGTAATCGCCGGTGATCGAAGCGGTGTTGGCCTTGATCTGCTCGGGCGTACCGGCGGCAACGACGCGGCCGCCGTTTTCACCGGCGCCCGGTCCCAAGTCGATGAGATAATCGGCATGCTCCATTGTCTCCTGATCGTGCTCGACCACGATCACCGTGTTGCCCAGATCGCGCAGCTTGAGCAGCGTATCGATGAGGCGCTTGTTGTCGCGCTGATGCAGACCGATCGACGGCTCGTCGAGTATATAGAGCACGCCGACGAGCTGCGAGCCGATCTGCGTCGCCAGCCGGATTCGCTGCGCCTCGCCGCCCGAAAGCGTGCCCGCCGCCCGATGCAGCGTCAGATAGTCCAAGCCGACATTTTTCAGAAAGCCGAGTCGTTCGCGAATCTCTTTGAGAATTTGATGCGCAATCAGCCGTTCCCTCTCGCTCAATTCGAGGCGCTGAAAAAATTCCGCCGCTTCTTTAATCGACATAGCGGTGATGTCATAGATGTTTTTGTCGCCGATGCGCACGGAAAGTGATTCCGGTTTTAAGCGTGTCCCATGGCAGACCGGACACTCGACGACGTTCATATAGCTCTCGATCCAGTCGCGAATGTATTGGGAATCGGTCTGTCGATAACGGCGCTCCAGGTTTCCGACGATGCCCTCCCATTTGGAACGGAACGTCCCGCTGTGCGCGCCGTTGCGGGATTCGTAAGCAAAAGCGATCTCTTCGTCGGTGCCGTACAACAGGGCATGCCGACAAGCTTCGCTTAGCTGCTCGAAAGGGGTGTCGAGCGTGTAGCCGTAGGATTCGACCACGCCCCTGGCAATGGTGATGTACCAACCGTCCTTCAGCTCGCCCCAAACTTTGACCGCGCCCTGATTGAGCGACAGCGACTTGTT
>JAPDPN010000077.1:0-15107 GCA_034506455.1 Candidatus Zhuqueibacterota bacterium
CGGCGTCCCTCTCGTCACGGAACTGCTGGACGTCGCCGATGGCTTTCAGCACGTTGGCTTCGCCCAACCGGTCGCCGACTTGGCGGAAGAGTTTCAGGGCTTCGTTGTAGCTTGCCAGCGCGGCGTCTATTTCCTTACGGAACTGCTGGACGTCGCCGATGGCTTTCAGCACGTTGGCTTCGCCCAATTTCGCGCCGACTTGGCGGAAGAGTTTCAGGGCTTCGTTGTAGCTTGCCAGCGCGGCGTCCCTCTCGTCACGGAACTGCTGGACGTCGCCGATGGCTTGAAGCACGTTGGCTTTGCCCAACCGGTCGCCGACTTGGCGGAAGAGTTTCAGGGCTTCGTTGTAGCTTGCCAGCGCGGCGTCCCTCTCGTCACGGAACTGCTGGACGTCGCCGATGGCTTTCAGCACGTTGGCTTCGCCCAATTTCGCGCCGACTTGGCGGAAGAGTTTCAGGGCTTCGTTGTAGCTTGCCAGCGCGGCGTCTATTTCCTTACGGAACTGCTGGACGTCGCCGATGGCTTTCAGCACGTTGGCTTTCAGTTGCTTATCGCTCAAGCCCAGTTGCAGGCAGGCTTCCAGCCAGACCAACCAGGATGTCCAATCTTCTTTAAAGAGATTGTAGAACCAGTTGCGGCTTTGGGTGACCAGGCGGCCCAGCAGGCTGGCGTTTTTCTGCCTGTGCGCCCATTCGCAGGAGATGAGTAAATTGGCGCGCTCATCGGCCACATGCGGCGCTGTGCTGCGGTCGTCAGTAAAATGGCTGGAGAAAAGGGTTATCAACCACTCTGCCAGGATGTTTCTCTTTTCGGCTTCTTCGGCCGGGTTCTGGCGCAGTTTTTCGGCCGCGTATTCATCCAGCAAATCGTGCAGGCGGTAGCGTTCGCGCTCGCCCGGCACGATTTTGACCAGCGACAAATTGATGAAGCGCGAGAGCGTCGCCCGCGCTTCGGGCAGTTCGACGCCCCACACGAAGGCCGCCGCTTCGGGGGCGAAGCCGGTGGGATGAAAGACGCCCAGGGCGCGGAAGCGGGCGCGGTCGGCGTCGCTCAGGTCGAGGTAACTCAGGTCGAAGACCCGTTCCATGTCCCAGCGGGCGTCGCCGTCCATCTTCAGTTCGGCAAAACGCTGACGGGCGAGGTCGAAGTAGTGGGCGATCGGGCGCTTCAGTCCCTGCAGTTGGCGGATGCGGCGGGCGGCAATCTCCAGCGCCAGCGGGTTGTAGGCGCAGCGGGCGGCGAGTTGGGCGGCGGCCTCCGGTTCGGCGGCCAGCGTCTCCGGGCCAAGGATGGCCTCCAGCAGTTCGTCCGCCTGCTCCGGGGTCATGTGGTCGAGTTCGAAGGTGCGCTGCACGCCGCCGATTTCGCGGATGCGGCTGGTGAGCAGGGCGGCGCAGGGTTTGGGCGGCAGGAAGTCGCGCAGTCCGGCCAGCGCCTTTGCCCGCACGTCATCGAGGATGAGCAGGTAACGGCAACGTCCCAGGCGGGCGTGCAGTTCGTTCTTCTGGACTTCGTAGGGCGTCCCCTGCGGCAGTTGGACGCCCAGGCTGGTCAACAGGGCAGCGACGACCTGTTCGGGCGTCTGTTCGCCCACGTCCAGCCACAAGACGCCCTCGAATTCGCCCTTCAGGTCTTCGGCGGCGTGTTTGGCCAGTTCGGTCTTGCCCAGTCCGCCCGGGGCGTGCAGGCCGACGATGGCCCCCGTCCCGTTGCCCTTGCGCAGAAACTCGCGCACCTCGTCCTCGATTTGGCCGCGGTGGATGTAGGTCTCGGCGCGGTAAGGCGGGACGAAGCCGATGGTGTCGTGCAGTTCGGGCGGCGCGAGCGGCGGCTGGACGATTTGTCCGATGTTCACCGTCTGCCCGGCGATGTTGGTCGCGCCAGTTTGCTGGATGTCGAAAGATGAGGCGTGCGGCTGGGCGGCCTTTTCTTCTTTGAAAACCCCCAGTCTTTCGAGCAGACCGGCCAGCGCGCCCACAAAGGCCAGCGTCCCGGCGGCGCCGCCAGCGATTAGCTTTAGTAGCCCACCGGTTTGCATTCTATAATCCTGTAGAACAAACCAGCCGATGATTATTACAACTATTGTCAATATGATCCAGCCTAAAAGAAATACCCACCAATACCGTTTCATAATTTTAGTCCCGCTTTATTTTATGAATAAATAACAAAGCATTAATTTATAGTTAGATAGGGAATAATTTGGGTAGTAGAAAGATGCAAACAACTTTTTTCAGCCTACCCCCCTTTACCTTTTCCACCAGCTCCGGTTCTTTACCGGCGTCGATCAAGAGCGGAAGTTCGGCCGTGAATTCTGTTCCGCAGCTTGGACAGCTCAAAGATAACGGACGCAGAGGGAGCAAGGACATTTTCCCCCCTTTCTTGGGCGGTTCGTTCAAAATGGGCGATAAAAGATTTTACAATTGTGGAAATTTTAAAAAAAACGCCATGATTGTCAAGCAAAAAGTGACAATTTTTACCTAAGCAAAAAAAAGCCGCCCGGCGCACTTGTACTCGTCGTCGGGCGGCGTGCAATAGGAGGCCGTCTCGCTCAAAACTCTTCGCTTTTCATGATCATATTGATGACCGTATTGTTCTGCACAATGTAGGTGATGCCCGGGTAGCGCCACTCGTTGCCGACGCGCGCGGTCGGCTCGCCGTATGCGGCGGTCAGCTCCGCCGCCGTGCTGCCGATGCCGATCCCCTCCGGCGTCAAACCGTCGTACGGCGCATGCACCTCGATGAATCCCACCTTGCCGCTGCCGAACAGGATCATCGAATTGGTCTTGACCGCAAAGTGCAGCCCCATCTCATCGTAGGTAAAGTGATGAATAAAGACCGTCTTTTCCGGCCGATCGTACCAGTTGCGGTCCGGCTGCCCCAGCTTGTTCTGCACCATGATATAGGTATCGCCCAGACTGATGCCGGCCATGCCGACGCCCGGGTAAACCTCTACTTCCCGTTCATAGGTCAAAAAGACCACAATTTCCGCCTCGCCGGCGTTCGAGGTGATCCGGATGCGCGATTGGTAGCTGCCGTAGGGCAGATCCTTCAACCGCACGCGCAGCGGCACGTTCTCGGGTCGACCGTAAACGCTGCCGCTCACGGCGTTGACCTGCAGCCACTCCGGAAACTCGGTGATCTGCCAGCGCAGTTCGCCGCCGCCCGCGTTCTGAATCACCAGCTCGGTGTAGCGGAAATGCCGGTCGAAATTCAGCGACGGCGTGTCGATTTTCAGCTGCGGCGGCCGATAGGTGTATTTCACCGTGACCGTCAGCTCGCCGCCGTTGGAAGTGATCTTGATGGCGCCTTCATAATCGCCATAGGCGGGCAGCTTGGTGAAATCGGTCGTCAGCCGCAGCGAAAGCGTGTCCGCAGCGATCGAGCCGGAGTAGGAAGAGATCGTCAGCCAGTTGGGCCATTCGGTGATCGTCCAGGTCAGCGCTCCGCCGCCGGCGTTATAGATCTTGAGCGCATCATAGCGCGGTGTGCCGGTCAAAACAATGGTCTCCTGCACGACCGCGATCTGCGGCGGAGAGGCTTTCGGCTCGGTCGACTGGCTGCAGGTCAGCCATAGCCCCGAGGCAAACAACAGAATCACAATCCTTGACTTTTTCATCGCTTCAATCCTCCGAATTTTTCTAGAAAAAACGCCCCGTGTGGAAAAAAGTTCATTTGAATTCATTCCCATTTATTTATATTTTTTCAAATTATTGTCACATGTCACCAAATCATCGGGAGGAATCGTTTTGACTTTGGCTGTCCTGTTTTTGCTCAACCTTGCCGCCGGTTTTGAAGTCCCCCAATGGGGCATTTTCGAGCAGGTCATCGAAACCACGGCCGCGTTTGCCGACCCGTTTCGCGACGCTTCCCTCGAGGTCGAGTTTACGCGTCCGGACGGGTCCAAACTGGCGTTTTGGGGATTTTATACCGGCGGCAACCGTTGGGCTTTCCGCTGCATGCCCGACCGCCTCGGCGAGTGGCGCTGGGAGGCGCGTTTTTCCGACGGCTCCCTTCGCCAAGGCACTTTTACGTGCGTCGAGAGCGATCTGCCGGGCTTGATCTCACGCTATGAGCCGAATCCGATCTGGTTCGGCTTCCGCAACGGCCGCGCCGTGCTGCTGCGCAGCCTGCACGTCGGCGACTGCTTCTTTGCCGATGCGCCGAACGCTCTCGATCCGACCAAGGTCTGGAACGACAGCCTGCGCACCCGCTTTTTGGATTGGGCGCAGCAACAGGGCTACAACATGCTGTCGATCGGCAGCTTTTTCCTCAACCGCCGCGAAAAGGATCGCGGCCTCGGGTGGAACACGCCGCGGCTGTGGGACTCGCAACGGCAGCAGCCGATTCCGGCAGAATACGAGCGGCTGGAGGCGGTTCTGAACGATCTGAGCGCCCGAAAAATCGTCGTTTATCCGTTTGCCGGATTTTTCGGCAAACGCGGCGAGTGGCCGGCCGATTCCACCGCGCGCCTGTTGTATCTCAAATACACCCTTGCCCGCCTGGCGCCGTATTGGAATCTCTTGTTCCTGGTCGCCGGTCCCGAACCGCTGCACCCCGAAACCGGCGACGCCTATCAAAACGCCATGGCCGAGGCGGATATCAAAACATGGGGCGGACTCATTGCGCGCCTCGATCCGTACCGGCATCTGCTTTCCGTGCACAACCGCACCGAGGCTTCGGATGAGGGCGATCCGTTCAAAGAAGAATCCTGGTATACCTACAGCACCATCCAGGGTCCCAAAACGCTCGACCGCAGGCTCCTGGCGCAAAAGACGCTGATGAACCACCACCCGCAAAAGCCCTATTATGCCCAGGAGACCCTGTGGGCGGGCAACATCTGGCATCCCGACTATGGCCTCGAGGATCTGCGCAAAAACGCCATTGTGCTCAACCTGTGCGCGGCGACGATCAATTTTGCCGACAATGCCGGCACCAGCTCAACCGGCTTTTCCGGCCTGCCGCGGCTCGAAGACCGCGTCCAGGAAAAGCACGACATTCTCAAACGGGTGTGGGATTTCATCGCATCCCTGCCGTTTTATGACATGAAGCCGGCGCCGGAACGGGTAAGCGACGGCTTTTGTTTGGCCAAAGGCGATTCGCTGCTGCTCATCTATCTCGATCGGCCCATGACAACGCGGCTGCTCGGAGCCCGCGGCCGCTATCGCCTCGAATGGATCGACGGCCGCGACACCTCACGGCGCATCGACGCTGGCACGATCGACGCAACGGTTCCGCTTGTTCCTCCCGCCGACGGCGACGACTGGTTCGCCCGGCTGGTCAAAATCGAATAGAAAAAGCCGAGACGGCGCGGAGTCGGGCCGGGAGACGTTTCATCGCACGGCTCGATCTGCGCCGTCCCGTGCGCTCTCAGTTAAACCGCAGACCCGCGTAGAAGCGCCTACCCATGGTCGGTCCCCAAATCAACGACGAGTCGAAATAGGGGCTGAACGGCTCCTGCCAGGCCAGAATCGGCCGCACCTGTCGATAGTCGGTCAGGTTTTCGATCCCCGCATAGAGCTCGAGGCGGGAAAATTTGCGCGTCACCTGCACAAAGATCTGTTCATAACTCGGCGAGCGCTCCGGCAGGCGGTATTGCGGCGGATTCATGCGCGTGTCGGGCAGGCGCGCCTCGCCGTTGAATTGCGTCGTCACGTCGAACCGCCATTTGCGGTTCGGCAGGGTGTAGGAGAACACCAACAGTCCTTTGTGGCGCGGATTGAGCGGCAGCTCGCGCAGCGCACCGGCATAGGTCGCGCGCACGTCGTTGTAGCGATAGGCGGCGGTGACGTCGAGTCCCTGCAGAGCTGCAGCGGTCAGCTCGACCTGCGCGCTGTTCGAAAAGGAGCGGCCGTCGAGATTGTAGAGCACCACCTGCCTCGAATTTTGATCCAGATCCACGATCACCTGACGCAAAAAGTCGGTGCGGTAGAAATCCACGCTCAGCGTCGCCGGGCGGTCGCGGCCGATGCGAAATTCCTGCAGCAGCTGCACGCCCGCGTTCCACGCCTCCTCGGCCTGCAGCTTTTCGCGGATCACCAGCTCGCGCGAAGCGGCCAGAATGTACGGATTGTCGACGAAAATGTGCGGGATGCGATACCCTTTACCAGCCGAGAAGCGCAGAGAGGTACCGGAAATCGGCTGCAGCTTGAGGTGGAAACGGGGCGTGTAGAATGAGCCGAAGAGGTTGTGACGGTCGTAGCGAAAACCGGCCATCGCCGTCAGATGGTCGTGCAGCTTGTAGGTGTACTCGAGGAAGGCGCCCGGCACGCGTTCGGCGGCCTCGAAGGTCGTTCCCTGAAAGACCTCCAGCCGATTGTCGCCGAGGAAGGAGAGTCCCGTAGAAACGGCGTGGGCACCGAAGCTCTTTTCATAGATGAGGTTGGCGTACAGGCTCGACTCTTCGGCGTCAAAGGTTTTGTTGCCCCAAAAGGAATCCTGCCGATGGCCGAATCCGGAGAGGATCAAGCCGAGGCTGGAGCCGTCCGACAAAAGGGTGCCTGCCTTGGCAAACCATTCGGTGCGGCGGGTTCGGTTATGCGTGGCGTAAACTGTCTCCAGCGGACGGCGGTGGTCGAAGGAGAATCCCGTCTGACCGCCGTCGCGGTCATCGTACAGCAGCTTGACGCCCAGCTGAAAGTCCTTATCCTCGGCGCTCAACTTCCAGCGGTTCATGACGCTGATATGGCCGACGAGCGGCATATCGACAAAGGTGTCATTGTCCGTATCCGATTTATGGCCGCTGTAGCTGCCGTAGGCCAACAGCAGGGTGGAGAGGCGGTCGTTCACTTTGCGGCTGACGCCGAAACTGGCCTCGGACCGACCATAATCGTTTTGAAAAAGATTGACGGCGATCGGCGCCTCGCGCTCCGGTTTTTTGAGCTCGACGTTGATTTGGCCGGTAATCGACTCGTAGCCGGAAACCACCGAGGCCGTACCTTTAGAGATGTCGATCGACTCGATCCAGAACCCCGGAATATACTCCAGACTAAAGGGGCTGATCAGGCCGCGCATGGTCGGGTTTTTCTCGATGAGAAATTGGGTGTAAAAGCCGGCCAGTCCAAGCAGCTTGATCCGCTTGGCGCCGCTGACGGCGTCGGTCTGCTCGACGTCGACGGACATGGTGTTCTCAAAGCTTTCGGCCAGGTTGCAGCAGGCCAGCGTGCGCAGACCCTGCTGCGTAATCCGCTGTGTGGCCACCGGCGTATCGTGCAGATGCAGGGCGTGCGGCTTTTCCGCTTCCACGGTCACTTCACCCAACGATTCGAGCATTGACAAATAAACCCGGATCGGTTCATTCGCCGAAAGGACGGTCAAGGTATCGGGCTTGTAGCCGACATAACGGACGATCAGCCGTCGACTGTTTTCAACCAGGGGCAAACGAAAGCGACCCTCGCTGTCCGAGGTGGTGCCGACGGTCGTATCCTGCCAATAGATGTTGGCATAGACCAACGGAATCGTATCCTGATGCGCCTCGTGCAAGTGGACGCCGTAAACGGTACCCTGCAATTGCGTAGCGGATGCTTGACCCGCAGCCGACAGGGTAAAGAAGCAGAGTGCAAGGATTGTCTTTTTCATCTCAACCTCCGTAAATGATTACGCTGTAACTGAATGGATGCGATCGAATCCGCAGGACATTCTCGCGCCTGCAGGTTTCGGCATCAAATCAGCAGCGGGAGGTTGATTTGAAAGGCGATGCCGAGGGGAGTAAAAAGTCGGTTTTTTGAAGTGAATTGTTCCAAAGCCGGTGAGAAGACATAGAGCGGCTCAGGGATCTCTTCCGCCGCCACGGCCCGCAGGGTCGGCGCCTCGATTTGCCGATAGCCGATCCGGTTTTCGCAGCAGACGGGCGCGGAAAGCCGCAGGTCCGCGGACGGCAAGTCCGTGTTCTCAAACGTCAAAGGCTCCTGGGCGCCGTGGTGATCGCAGGCGAGGCCCGCTGCCGCATGGGTGCAGCAGCATTCCGCAGCGGTGGTCGGAGAGTGATGCTGCAGTCGGCAGAAATGCACTGCCGCCGTATAGCCGACGGCGGAAGTCAGGTAGACAAAGATCAGCAGTGCAATGCACAAATTTTTGAGGGCGCTATGTTTCATCATCGATAATATACGCATTTTTCAGCTTTGTAACTATGAAAATCCCGCGTGTTTTTAGGCGCCGCTTTCAAGCACGCGGAAATCTAAAACGACGACAGACGGCAAATTTGTTCCCGATGATTTCACCGGCCTAAACATCGCAGATCTGAATCGCCTGCGCCAATGAGGCGAGCGGATCGCGTTTGGGAACAAACTCCTGGCCGATGAATCCCTTGTAGCCGGTGGCGACGATGGCGCGCATGATGGCCGGATAATAGAGCTCCTGCGTTTCATCGATCTCGTTTCGGCCTGGCACGCCGCCGGTGTGATAGTGGCCGATGTATTCATGATACCGCTGAATCGTGCGGATAATGTCGCCTTCCATGATCTGCGCGTGATAGATGTCGTAGAGGATCTTGACCCGCTCGGAACCGATCCGTCGGCACACCTCGACGCCCCAAGCCATGTGATCGAACATATAGTCCTTGTGATCAACCTTACTGTTCAGGTACTCCAGATGAATGGTGACGCCCTTTTTTTCCGCATAGCCGACGATCTGCTTGAGCCCTTCGACCGTGTGGCGGATGCCCTCTGCATCGTCCATGCCCTCGCGGTTGCCGGGAAAGGTGATCGTGCCCGGACAGCCGTGCGCCGCCGCCGCATCGATCGCTTCCCGCAACTTTTGCAGGCATTCCGCATGATGCTCGCGGCGGTTCAGCCCTTTCGTCAAGCTGTGCGAAGAGACGATGGCGCAGGTCAGTCCGTAATCCCGCAAAGTCGGCAGTTCCCGCGGCTCCAACAGCTCGATCGATTGGATGCCGAGCCTGGCGCACACCGCGCACAGCTCTTCGAACGTCCATTTATCCTTGCCGACATAGCACCACTTGCTGACCGAGTGGCGAAGGTTGCCTTTAAGCGCCGGCTCGGGGATCGCGCTCAAATCGACACCGGCATGAGCGCCGAGCGCGCCGAACAGAGTGGTCGCCGCTATGCCTTTCAAAACCGTGCGGCGATCGAGGTCTTCTGCGTGATCAGCCTCATGTGACATGAGTCGGCTCCTTTATTTGATATTCGATTTTTTGCATCGCCTTAACGCCGATATTGCTCATCATAGACTTGGCAAAAATGATCTTTCATTCGCTTTGCTTCGATGTCCTTATAAACATACACCGATCGCGGGCGATTTTCCGACGGCATCGAAAACGACTCTTCTCTGGCCCATTCGGGTTAAAAGTAGGCGATTACCAACGCCGAGTCCTGCATGATTCAGGTCTCTCCGGCCCGAAATGTCTACCGAAAAATGAAAGCTTCTTTCTGCTGCGTGCAAATTGTTCCAACCGCTTCCGTCTTTTGCAATATACGCCCAGGCAAACAATTTCGCAAGCGAAAGGGCGAAATACTTGAAGCGGGCAAAAACACATCACATTACATTCTTTATTTGAAGTGATTGACTTTTTTCTTATTATCGATCTGAAAACCGGAGCATCTCGGCAAAATCTGACTGATGTATTGCATTCATTGCCATAAAAAGCAAAGGAGAGAGTCAACGATGAATCGAATCGCCCTGATCATTGGATCGCTCGCAATAGTTTCTGCCCTTGGGGCATGGGAGCAGAGTTTCATCCCCTCTGAAAAACCCCGCGTTATCGTGCTGACCGACATTTCCAACGAACCCGACGATGAAGAGTCGATGGTGCGCTTTCTGGTCTATTCGAATGAATACGATGTCGAAGCCTTGATCGCGACCACGTCGGTTTGGTTAAAGGAGCGCACGCGTGAGGATCTCATTCGGCGGCAAATCGACGCTTACGAGCAGGTGCGCGGCAATCTGCTCAAACACGCCGATGGTTTCCCGACCGCCGACCATCTCCGCAGCGTCACTGCCACGGGACAAGGCGGTTTCGGTATGGAGGCCGTCGGTTTCGGCAAGAGCACGCCGGGATCCAATTTCATCATCGAGGCAGTCGATCGACCGGATGACCGGCCGATTTGGATCTGTATCTGGGGCGGCGCCAATACCCTGGCGCAGGCGCTGTGGGACGTCAAATACACCCGTTCCGCTGCGGAACTCGCCAGGTTCGTCGCCAAATTGCGCGTCTATTCCATTTCCGATCAGGATGACGCCGGCCGGTGGCTGCGCATCACCTTTCCCGACTTGTTTTACATCGTTTCGCCCACTAACGTTTGGAATACTGAGTATTACAAGGCCACCTGGAGCGGCATTTCCGGCGACCGCCAATATCAAAACGGTCCTTTTCATTTTTTCGAACTGGTTGACAATCCCTGGTTAAAGGAGAACATTATCGAAAACCACGGCCCGCTCGGCGCGCTCTATCCGCCGCTCGCTTATATCATGGAAGGTGATACACCCTCCTTTCTCAATTTGATCAACAACGGTCTCGGCAGTCATCTCGATCCTTCCTACGGCGGTTGGGGCGGACGCTATCAGCTCGAGCAGACCTACGCCGAAACGCGGCCGATTTGGACCAACAGCCGCGATCGCGTCCAGGCGCGCGACGGCTCCTGGCACACCACGGCGCAGGCGACCATCTGGCGATGGCGAGAGGCGTTTCAATACGACTTTGCCGCGCGCATGGATTGGTGCATTGCCGACGATTTCAAGAAAGCGAATCACAATCCGATTCCCGTCCTGCAGGGCGACATGAGCAAACGCGTTCTGCAGATTACCGCTCGTCCGGGTGAAAAAATCGAACTCTCAACCGAAGGCACTTTTGACCCGGACGGCAACAAACTTCAAGAAAGATGGTTTGTCTATAGGGAAGCAGGGACTTTTGAGGGAGAGGTCAACATCAAAGTCGACAAGCGGCGCGTATTTTTTACCGTGCCTGAGGCAAAGGAACCGGCGACCATTCACCTCATCTTTGAGGTCAGAGATAACGGTTCTCCCAACCTTTTCGCTTATCGGCGGGCTGTTGTAAGCATCACTCCTTAGCTGATTTAAATTTTCCGACGGCTTGGCAGGGACCTGCCTTGCCGTCGGTTGTCAATAAATGAGGGGAATTACGACTGATTCCGCAGACGAAACGGCAAATTGGATTATCGCCCGTTGTGTTTTGAGAGCAGAACGACGGCAAGAGAGGTCGATTTTCAAAAATGCTCGAGGAAATACTGTTGCGATAAAGTAGCGGCCATTAATCACCACCGTAACATTCGCAGCAGTTTTTCGGCTTTCTCTTTATCGCCCAGACGGGCCGCTTGTTCGAGACGACTCACTGCAGCCGAGATGTTTCCTTTCCGCATTTCCACCAGCGCAAGGTCGGTGTAAAAACGGCCTTCGTTCGGGAACCGCTCAAGGGCCTGGCGAACCAGCATTTCCGCTTGATCGAACTTGTTGCGCCGAAACAGCAGCTCGATCAGCAGCCTGTGCGCATTCAGATGCTGCGGCGACAGCCGGATGACCTTCCGCAACTGGTTTTCCGCAGCCTCTGCATAATCCGCCCGCATTAGAAGCAGCAGAGCATAGTTCATATTCATTTCCAAATCATCCGGACTGCGCTGCAGGCCTTCACTATACATGGCGAAGCCGCGCTTGAAATAGTATTCTGCGCGCCGATAGTCCTTTGCATCGCGGTAGGCCGATTCGGTCAGCCGCAAATAGAGTCGGCCCAGGCAATCATAGGCCACGATAGCAGGATACATCGTCAGCGCTGCCAGGAACTCCGCTTCCGCCTCTTCGAATTGATCGACGGCGGCCAGCTCGCTGCCGTAAATGAGATGCAGCTCGACCCAATTCGACTTGCCCTCGTCGATAAGCTGCCGCGCCAAAGCTTCGGTGCGGGAATTGCCGACTCGTTGATACGAGCGTTGCGATTCCTGCGACGAGAACGGCCAGTTCGAGGTCAGCCGAAAAAGAGAATACTGGACGACCTCCTGGTCCAAAACCGTAAGCCGACATTGCTGCAGGTATTCGTCAATGCTCCTCGCCGGACTTGTTCTTGCTGCCGGTCCGAGAATATGACTGTTGACCACCGCTTTCGCGATCGTTTCAGCAATCAAACAGTGCCCGCGCAGGTTGGGGTGAACGTGCTCGAGCAAAAGTTCTTTTCCGATGATGCCGTTCGGTGAATGGCGGGCAAAGGCTTCGAAACAGTCAGCCAAAGGCACGCGCTTTTCAGCAGTAACTTGGCGAATGATCGCATTAAAGCTCGAGGGAGCGCGGAAACGGACGACATCGAGATCTTTGGCGGTCGAAAAATGCTTGGCAGCTTCTTGATAATCACCGCATTCAAATAAGCATTGTGCCAGCTTGAAATGGGTGAGCGCCGCGCTCGAATCTACGGCCAAGGCGCGACGGTAAGCTTTTGCCGCTTCTACGAATTGACCGGTTTTCTGCAGCTTATCCCCCAAGCGCATTTCTTCTGCCCACTGTAAAGAATCTCTTGGGAAAAGGTCGGAACGGTTTTTCGAGGCAAACGGCGGCAGATCCTTCAGATTATCGACCAGCGTACAAAAAACAATCGGAACGCCCCGCTTTTGTGCAAGGCGGCACATCAGCGTTAGGTTTTTTCTAAATTGCTGCGCGGTTTCAGAAACTATCGGACTATCGAGAAGGATCTCTGTGTCTTTGGCCATCAGACTCATAAGGGTGTTCGCGGGACGCTCGGAGGGCCGCCGCACCGAACGGCCGTAGAAACGGCTGATGCCTTCGCGTAAAAAAAGAAAAAACCGTGAGTTCTGCAATTGGAGGAAAAGCTGCGTCAGCCTCGCGCTGTGTGAAGGCGACAAGGCCGATGCGCGACCAAAAACGCCGTAGAACTCGTTATGGCCGGTGTAGATGACCAATGCATCCGGTTGGTATTTGTCGAGAATTTCCCGCTCCATGTCGAGGACGCAGTGCGAAGTGATGCCGGTGATGCCGCAATTCAAAACCTCGATCTTTTTATCCGGAAAATAATCCGTCAAGATGTTCTGCAGGATGTAGGGATAGGCGCCGTTGGGAGGAAAGGGGAATCCCTGCGTAGTTGATTCGCCCAGGCAGAAAATGCGCCGCGTCAAGGAATCCTTTACTGCTGTGAAACGTTGAGATAGCGGCACCGGTGTTTTGATGCCTTTTTGAAAAAAGTAGCGGCGGGTAAAATTTTCATTGAGGACATACTCGGAAACCGAGCCGCTTTTTTGCAGGACAAAAAGGTCCCGATTTCCTCCGTATCGGATGAGGCGAAAGAATCCTTCCAAGGCTGCCGGAACGACGAGCGGCAGCAACCATAGCACTGCCGTAAAAACTGCTTTTTTTAACAAGACTTTCATGGGCGGTTGATAAAGAAAAACCTTTAGGGCAAAGCCGCCCTAAAGGTTTTTCCATAGATAATGATGACAATAGCTATTTAATCAACATCATTTTGTTGGTCAGAGTATGATTGGCCGTTTTCAGACGATAGAAATAGACGCCGGACGGCAAGTCGGCCGCATCGAACTCGTAGCGGTAAACGCCCGCCGTCAATTTACCGTCCACCAGCACTCTGACTTCACGGCCGAGGATGTCGTAAACAGCCAGTTTGACTTTATCATCAACAGGCAGCGAGAAGCTGAGGGTGGTGGTAGGATTGAAC
Source organism: Candidatus Zhuqueibacterota bacterium (assembly GCA_034506455.1). GTDB lineage: Bacteria > Zhuqueibacterota > Zhuqueibacteria > Residuimicrobiales > Krinioviventaceae > Fontimicrobium_A. The sequence goes on from JAPDPN010000077.1 coordinate 13,640, forward strand.
GGGTTCGGATAGTTCTGCAACAGCTCGTAGCTGTCCGGCAGGCGGTCGGAGATTTTCTCTTCCACCGCCGTCGGTTTGGTCTTGAATTGCACGCCCGAGAATACGGCAGTTGAGGTCTTGGTCGCGTGATGAGCCGTGACCGCCATACCGACATAAATCTGACCGGTCATCTTGATCTCCGTCTGCCCGACCTTCAGCCAGGCTTTGCCGTCCACCGAAGTCCATCCTTGCAAGAGGTCACCGATGCGAACGATCTTGACAAAGCGCGGCGCCTTGACCTTCGGTTCGCCTGCCGCATCTTGGCTTTCCTGACCGGCTTTGGTACGATACTGGAAATGCTCGCCGTTGTCCGATGCCAGACAGATAAAGGCATGAGCGGAATTGGGCGTCAAATCGTCGCGGATCATCAGACCGGCTTTGGTCCACGGATCGGATTTGGTCAAGCTTTCCAGCTTGGCGGTCAGTTCGATATCGCCGCTTCGAACTTGGAAAGCGAAGCGGAAGGCATCTTCAGTACCGCCGATATCGGCACCCGATCCGGCAACCGTCCAAGTGCCGCTGCTCTCCGTTACATTACCGGGAGCCGGAACCGTTCCAAGATTCATCGTCAGCCAATCCGCAGGCAGATTGGTCGGCACATAGAGCGGCGCCAGAGGATTGCTGAGCGAAGGATCTCTTGGGCTGACCGGCGTCAGCTTGAGCTGATGGTCAGGCAGGAACTCGACCTTTCCATGATTGGCCGGAGTGTTCCAAACATTGTCCTTCAAAACCGTAGCCCAGGAAATCGAGCCTTCACGTTTGTCCGCATCGTTGTCATGATTCATGACGGCCAAGCCGAAGATTTTGCCGACTTCCGGAGTCAACGTGCGAGTCGCATCTTTCAGCCACTCCCATTTGATACGCGCTTCAATGGCATAGCCGCCGGAGATTTTGGCGCGGGCATAATCACCTTTCGAGACGATGTTTCCGGTCGCACCCCCGTTGCCGGTAAGATTCGTGATGCCGGACCAGTTCGCCTGATCTACATCCGGTGTATCGAGCGCCGTGATGGTGATGCCGACCTGGCCGTTCGTTACCGGTTTCGTAGGATCCGGGTCAAAGTACAGCTCCAACACGTCATTCTGCCAAGAGGTGGGATTGTTGACGTTGACTTTATTATCCTTGACCTCTTCGTAGACATAAAGATACGTCTCATCCCAGGCCGTCCATAACGAAGCGGAAAGATCGGCGGCATTATCGGGCTGGCCGTTGTCGTTGTAGGCGGCTGCAGGAATAACGATATAGCCGTTATCCGGACCACTGAGGAACTTGTACCAAGCGTCGCGCTGGCCGTCGATGACCATGTCGAAATTGAGCTGCGGTGTAACCGGTGAGCGGTTGATCTCGACATTCGAATAGACAGCTGTCGAGAGGGCACCATTGTTGTGAGCAGTCACCGCCATGCCGACATAGACCTGGCCGCTCATGG
>JAPDPN010000078.1:0-15103 GCA_034506455.1 Candidatus Zhuqueibacterota bacterium
GCCAACCCCCGATTCGCCAAATACATCGTGATCGCCGCCGTCAACGTCGTCTTCCCGTGATCCACGTGCCCGATCGTCCCTATATTCACATGCGGCTTCTTCCGCTCAAACTTCGCCTTCGCCATTTTATCGTCTCTCCTTCCTTTGTTCCTTTATACAACCAAACCCATTTTTTCCAACAGTTTCTTTGCCACATCGGCGGCAATGACTTCATAATTGGAAAACTGCATCGTAAAGATTGCCCGACCCTGCGACATGTTGCGCAGCGCCGTGGCATAGCCGAACATCTCCGCCAAGGGCACCTTGGCCGAAATAACCTGCCGCCCGCCGCGCGAGCTGTAATTCTCGATCTTTGCCCGCCGTCCCGCCAGATCGCTCAGAATCGCACCTGTGTAATCTTCTGGCGTAATCACTTCCAACTGCATCACCGGCTCCATCAAAACCGGCGCCGCCTTTCGCACCGCATCCTGCAGAGCCATTGAAGCGGCCGCTTTGAAAGCGAGCTCCGAAGAGAGCACCTCGTCGTAAGCAGCATCGACCAGCGTCGCCTTGATATCGATGATGGGATAGCCGGCGATGGAACCGCTCGACATGGCGTCCTTTAGACCGTCGGCGATCGGCTTTATGAATTCTCTCGGTATCAGTCCCGGCGGCAGTTCGTTGACAAACTCAAAGTACCGCCCGGGCTCCGACGGTTCGATATCGACCACAATGCGCGCAAACTGACCTTTACCTGCTGCCTGACGTTCAAAGACCGCTTCACTACGCACCTTGCGGGTGATGGTCTCGCGGTAAGCCACCATCGGCTTGCCGACATTGGCGGCGACCTTGAATTCTCGGATCAGACGGTCGACGATGATCTCCAAATGAAGCTCTCCCATGCCCGAGATCAGCATCTGACCCGTTTCCTGATCAACGCTGAATTGAAAGGTCGGGTCTTCGTCGGCAAGCATATTCAGCGCATTGACCAGCTTTTCTTCGTCGGCTTTGGATTTCGGCTCGATGCCGACAAAGATGACGGGCACCGGGAAAGTGACTTCCTCGAGGACGATCGGATGCTTCGGGTCGCACAGCGTATGGCCGGTTTTGGTATCTCGAAGGCCGATGACGGCGATGATGTCGCCCGCCGTAGCCCGCGGAATGTCCTGCTGTTTGTTTGCGGCCATTAAAAGCAGACGCGCCAGGCGCTCTTTTTTATTGGTCGTTGTATTGAGCGCCGTCATTCCCGCTTCGATGCTGCCCGAGTAGACCCGGCAATAAGTCAGCCGCCCGACGTAAGGATCCGATTGCACCTTGAAAGCCAGCGCCGTAAACGGCTCATCGATCGAGGCATGACGCTTTTCAATTTTTCCCGTGTAGGGATTTTCGCCTTCGACCGGCGGAATGTCCAACGGGCTCGGCAGATAGTCGATGACCGCATCGAGAAGCTTTTGTACGCCCTTGTTGCGTACGGCGGCTCCGCATAACACCGGCACGCCTTTGAAGGAAAGCGTCGCCTTGCGAATGGCGCGATTGATCAACGCACTGTCGATCGCCTCGCCGCTTAAATATTTTTCAAAGAGCTCGTCATCAAAATCACAAAGCGCCTCGAGCAACTCGTGACGGTAACGTTCGGCCGCTTCGCGATACTCGTCCGGAATCTCCATTTCGTGCCACACGGCGCCGAGCGTGTCTTCATCGTAGACGATCTTTTTCATGCCGATCAGATCAATGATGCCGCTGAAATTGTCGCCGGAGCCGACCGGCAATTCGACGATCAGCGGCCGCGTCTGGAGCTTTTCTTTCATCATTTCGATGACGTTAAAGAAATCGGCGCCCAGACGATCCATTTTATTGACAAAGGCAATCCGCGGCACGTGGTACTTGTTGGCCTGCATCCAGACGGTTTCCGACTGCGGCTCAACTCCGCCTACGGCGCAAAAGATCGCAACCGCTCCGTCCAAAACTCTCAAAGAACGCTCGACCTCCACGGTAAAATCGACATGACCGGGAGTATCGATGATATTGATCTGATGACCTTTCCATTCACAGGAAATAGAGGCGGAAGTAATGGTTATGCCGCGCTCCTTTTCCTGCTGCATCCAATCCATGGTCGCCGAACCCTCGTCCACCTCGCCGATCTTGTGAACTTTACCGGTGTAATAGAGAATCCGCTCGGTGGTCGTGGTCTTGCCGGCATCGATGTGCGCCATGATGCCGATATTGCGAATTTTTTCCAGCGACCGTTTCTGCATAAAAAAACCACCAATCTGAGCCGCCGCGCAGTTCAAGACACATGACGCCGCGCGACGAAATCCCATCGGTGGTCTTTTTCAGTCGCTTCAGAGCGCCAGAGTCTTACAACTACTTTCCAATCCCGCCTCCGGCGTTAATTGGATTGGAGTTGGACTGCAAGACCGGCGGGAATGATCACCATTTAAAGTGGGCGAAAGCCTTGTTGGCTTCGGCCATCTTGTGCGTATCTTCCCGTTTCTTTATGGAAGAACCTTCATTTTTCGAGGCGGCGATGAGTTCGCCGGCCAGTTTTTCAGCCATTGTCTTTTCCGATCGCGCCCTGGCAAACTGGATGATCCATCGAATGGCCAGAGCCTGCTGTCGATCCGCACGAATCTCGACCGGAACTTGATAAGTCGCACCTCCGACGCGGCGGGAACGGACTTCCAAATAGGGCTTGACGTTCTCAATCGCCTTTTGGAAAATCTCTATTCCCTGCGCATTGGTCTTTTGACTGCAAATATCAATTGCTTTATAGAAAATTTGCTCAGCTACACTCCGCTTCCCGTCTCGCAACAGGCCGTTGATAAACTTGGTAACCAGCACGCTGTTATATTTCGGATCGGGCAAAACTTGACGTTTTGTTGGTCTTTTTCTTCTCGGCATAGTAGGTTTTCAAGCTTTCAATCAACTATTTCTTCAACTTTGTGCCGTATTTGGAACGGCCCTGCTTACGATCCTGAACTCCGCTGGTGTCCAAAACGCCGCGGATAATATGATATCGAACGCCCGGCAGATCCTTTACGCGTCCGCCGCGGATCAAAACGATCGAGTGTTCCTGCAGATTATGCCCTTCTCCCGGAATATAGGCGGTAACTTCGATCCCGTTACTCAATCGAACGCGCGCCACTTTGCGCAAGGCCGAATTGGGTTTTTTAGGAGTCGTTGTATAAACGCGGGTACATACGCCGCGCTTTTGCGGTGAACCCTGCAGAGCCGGCGCCGTTCCTTTTTTCGCTACTCTCTTTCGCCCGAGTCTTACAAGTTGATTAAGAGTGGGCACGTATCCTCCTCGTCGTTTGTAAAGCCGTATAATTTAAAAACATCCAGATTTAAATGCAAGCTATTTTTATCATTCATCGTTCAAATTTTCAAATTCCTCGTCTTCATCGGACGAACTGGTGATGATGGCGCCTTTAAAGTCCTCTTCATCGTACAGGTCGGGACCGCTGACGCGCAGGTTGTTGAATTTGCGCACACCCGTCCCGGCCGGGATCATGTGCCCCATGATGACGTTTTCCTTTAGTCCGCGCAAATAGTCGATCTTTCCGGCCACGGCCGCATCGGTCAAAACGCGCGTCGTTTCCTGGAAAGACGCTGCGGACAAAAAGCTCTCCGTCGTTAAAGACGCCTTTGTGATGCCCAGAAGCAGCGGCTGAAAGGTTGCCGGCTGCGCGGGCCTGGATTGCGGAGGCCGCTTGCCTTTTTCTTCCAGAGCGGCGACCGTTTTGCGGAATTCCTCCGCTAATACCAGCTCATCTTGTTGATATTTTGAATCTCCGGGATCGGTAATGACCACGTAGCGCCGAATTTCCTCGTTTTCCTTCAGGAATTTGAGTCGATCGACCTGGTCGCCGACCAAATACATGGTGTCGCCGGGATCCTCGATCTTTACCTTTTGCAGCATCTGGCGTACGATCACTTCGATATGCTTGTCGTTGATGCGTACACCCTGCAGTCGATAAACTTCTTGAATTTCGTTTACGAGATATTCCTGTACCTTATTGGCGCCCATAATGGCCAAAATGTCGTGCGGCGCAATAGAGCCCTCGGAAAGCTTTTCACCGGCGTGCACAAAATCACCGTCATGCACGAGGATGTGCTTGCCGTAGGGTATAAGGTACTGCTTCTCCTCGTGGCCGTCTTCGGAGGTGATAATCAGCTTGCGAATGCCGCGCTTGAGCTCTCCGAACCGAACGATACCGTCGATTTCGCTGACGACGGCCGGATCTTTGGGACGACGCGCCTCGAACAATTCCGCCACTCTCGGCAGACCGCCGGTGATGTCGCGCGTTTTGGCGATCTCGCGCGGAATCTTGACCAGCGAATCGCCCGCTTTGATCTCGTCGCCGTCATGAATCTGCAGGAATGAGCCGACCGGCAACACAAAGCTTGCCACCTGCTCGCCGTTTTCGTCGAGTATGGCGACCATCGGGTTTAAATTCTTGCTGCGCGCCTCGATGATCTGCCGCTGCTTCATTCCGGTCGTTTCGTCGAGCTCTTCGCGGACCGTAATGCCTTCGATAATGTCGATAAACTTGGCCTTACCGCTGTGCGTCGAGAGAATCGTGGCCGAATAAGGATCCCATTTAAAGATCACTTTGCCCTTGGTCACCCTTTCGCCGTCTCTGACCAATACGGTTGCGGCATAAGGCACCGAGAAACGCTCGATAACCCGGTCATCGTCGTCTACGACGCGAATGCGGCCGTTTCTGCCGAGGGATATAATTTCGCCGTCTTCCCGCTCGGCATATTTTAGGTTATCCCACTGCACGATGCCGTCCTGCTTTGCCACCACTTGGGACTGCGCCGCAATGCGCGAGGCCGTACCGCCGATGTGGAAGGTTCGCAGAGTCAGCTGCGTGCCCGGCTCGCCGATCGATTGCGCGGCCATCACGCCGACTGCTTCTCCGATGTTCACCAGCTTTCCGGTAGCCAGGTTGCGGCCGTAGCAGAGCGCGCAAACGCCGCGCTGCGACTCGCAGGTGAGCACGGACCGAATCATCACGCTGTCGATACCTGCTTCCACGATGGCATCGGCAATCTCTTCAGTAATCATTTGCCCCGATTCGACGATAATGTCGCCGGTCTCGGGATGAAAGACTTCCTCTGCCGCCACGCGCCCGACGATGCGGTCGCGAATGGATTCGATGACGTCCTCGCCCTCTTTGAGGTCGCCGACGCGCAGACCCAGGATCGTGCCGCAGTCATGCTCGGTAACGATGACGTCCTGCGCCACATCGACGAGACGCCGCGTCAGATAACCCGCGTCTGCAGTCTTTAGAGCCGTATCGGCAAGACCCTTGCGCGCGCCGTGCGTCGAGATAAAATACTCGAGCATGCTCAAGCCTTCGCGGAAATTGGCGGTGATGGGGCTTTCGATGATTTCGCCCATGGAGCCCGTCATCTTTTTCTGCGGCTTGGCCATCAGACCGCGCATGCCCGCAAGCTGGCGGATTTGCTCTTTGGAGCCGCGGGCGCCCGAGTCGGCCATCATGAAAATCGGGTTAAAGCCTTGACGATCCTTGGCCAGCGTTTCGAACATCTTTTCCGCAACATTGCTGGTCGTGTGCGTCCAGATGTCGATGATTTGGTTATACCGTTCACCGTCGGTGATAATGCCGCGCTCATAGCGCTTTTGTATCGTATCGACTGCCTTGTAGGCGTTTTCGATCAGCTGCTGCTTACCCTCCGGAACGATGACGTCATAGATTCCTATGCTGGCGCCGGATTTCATGGCGTAATAAAAGCCGAGCTCCTTGAGATCGTCCAAAAGCTGCGCGGTGCGGGCGTTGCCGAGCTTGTTGTAGGCCTGCGCCACCAGCTCCTCGATGCCCTTTTTGGTCAGCAGCGTGTTGACGAAATGCAGTTCTTTGGGCAGAATATCGTTGAGAATGACGCGCCCGACGGTCGTATCGATCAAAGAGCCGTCATAGCGCACCTTAATGGCGGCATGAAGTCCGATGACGCCCTCATGATAGGCGACCAGGACTTCCTCCATGGAGGAAAAGATTTTGTTCTCTCCAGGTTCGCCGCTGCGCTTTTTCGTGAGATAGTAAAGCCCAAGAACGATGTCCTGGCTGGGAATGGCCAAAGGTCTGCCGTGCGCTGGCGAGAGCAGATTGTGACTCGACAGCATGAGCAGCTTGGTTTCGATCTGCGCATAAAAAGAAAGCGGCACGTGCACGGCCATCTGGTCCCCGTCAAAGTCGGCGTTAAACGCAGCGCAGACCAGGGGATGCAGATGAATCGCCTTGCCTTCGACCAATACCGGCTGGAAAGCCTGGATGCCCAGGCGGTGCAGTGTCGGCGCGCGGTTGAGCATGATCGGATGATCGTCGATGATCTCTTCCAGGATGTCCCAAACCTCGGATCCCGCGCGTTCTACCTGCTTTTTGGCGCTCTTGACGGTCTTGGCCAATCCGCGCTCGACCAGCTTGCGGATAACAAAAGGTTTGAACAGCTCCAAAGCCATCTCTTTGGGCAGTCCCGCCTGATGGAGCTTCAGCTCCGGCCCGACGACGATAACCGAACGGCCGGAGTAGTCGATGCGTTTTCCGAGCAGGTTCTGGCGGAAGCGTCCCTGTTTGCCGCGCAGCATGTCGGAGAGGCTCTTGAGTGCGCGATTGCCGTCGCTGCGGACTGCCGAAGTTTTGCGGCCGTTATCGAACAGAGAGTCCACCGCTTCCTGCAGCATGCGCTTTTCGTTGCGGAGGATGACCTCGGGCGCGCGAATTTCCAGCAATTTTTTCAACCTGTTGTTACGGATGATAACCCGCCGATACAGGTCGTTCAGGTCGGAAGTGGCGAACCGCCCGCCTTCCAAAGGCACGAGCGGCCTAAGCTCCGGCGGAATGACCGGAATGACGGTCATCACCATCCATTCAGGACGGTTTTCCTGGCGAAGATTGGCGCGCCGAAACGCCTCCACGACCTTTAACCGCTTGAGGGCTTCGCTGCGGCGCTGGATGGAAGTCTCGTTGGCCACTGCATGACGAAGCTCCTTGGCCAACTCGTCCAGGTTGACCTTTTTTAAAAGCTGCAGAATCGCGCCGCCGCCCATTTCGGCCTTAAAGCGCTGGTCTTCCGGCAGATCCGCCTCTTCGACGCGCATTTTCTCGACGAGATCGAGATACTCTTCTTCAGTGAGCAGCTCCTTCTCGGCTCGGCCGCTGCGCCCCGGATTGATGACGACATAATTTTCATAGTAAATGATCCGCTCGAGGCTTTTCATGCTCAGCCCGAGCACATAGCCGATCTTGGAAGGCAGCGATTTCCAATACCAAATATGAACCACCGGTACGGCCAGCGTAATGTGCCCCATTCGCTCGCGGCGGACACTCTTGGTCGTCACCTCGACGCCGCAGCGGTCGCAGGTGATGCCTTTATAGCGTATGCGCTTATACTTGCCGCAGTGGCACTCGTAATCGCGGACAGGGCCAAAAATCTTTTCGCAAAAAAGACCGTCCTTTTCCGGTTTGAATGAGCGGTAATTGATCGTCTCCGGCTTGGTTACTTCGCCGTAGGAGCGCTCCAAAATCTTGTCCGGCGATGCCAAGCCGATGTACATGGCATTAAAGCTTGCCGCGCTGGTCGGATTTTCAACCACGATAAGGGGTTTCAAATCAACACCTCCAAACTGACGTCACAAGGCTGCAAGAATAGCTTCAGCCGACTGCCTACGATTCTTTTTCGTTGATTAACTGGACGTCCAACCCGAGCCCCTGCATTTCCCTAATCAGCACATTAAAAGATTCCGGCAGACCGGGTTCGGGAATATTTTCGCCCTTGACGATGGCTTCATAGGCGCGCGACCTTCCGCGAACGTCGTCGCTTTTTACGGTCAGTATCTCCTGCAGCGTATAGGCCGCACCGTAGGCTTCCAGCGCCCAGACCTCCATTTCTCCGAACCGCTGACCGCCGAACTGCGCCTTGCCGCCGAGCGGCTGCTGCGTAATCAGCGAGTACGGTCCGATAGAGCGGGCATGAATTTTATCTTCAACCAAATGTGACAATTTCAACATGTAAATCATGCCGACGGTGATCTCTTCATCGAAAGGCTCACCCGTACGGCCGTCATAGAGTCTTGTTTTTCCGGTCACCGGCAGACCTGCCTTTTCCATTTCCGCCTGGATCTCAGCCAGTGAGGCTCCGTCAAAGACCGGCGAGGCGTAATAAACGCCGAGCTTGGCGGCAGCCCAACCCAAATTGGTCTCCAAAATCTGGCCCAGATTCATTCGCGAGGGTACGCCCAGCGGATTGAGCACGATGTCGACCGGCGTCCCGTCTTCCAAATAAGGCATGTCCTCTATCGGCACGATCTTGGAAACGACGCCCTTGTTGCCGTGCCGACCCGCCATCTTGTCGCCCACCATCAGTTTGCGCTTTTTGGCGACATAGACTTTGGCCATTTGAGTGATGCCCGGAGGCAGCTCGTCGCCGACGACGATCTTGAATTTCTTTAATTCAAAGTCGTCCTGAATGTCGCGTACCTTTTTCTCATAGCGCGCCAGTACTTTGTTGATGAGCTGATTGGTCTGCTCATCCTCTACCAGCGGAAAACGAAAATCGACCTGATCGAAATCGAGCTTGCTGATCAACGCATTGCTGAGCTTGGTCTTGGCCTTGATCAGCACCTTGCCGTCTGCAACGTCGCGAATATCGACGCTCGTCTGATCTTTCAGTAGAATCGCCAGCTTTTCGTCACGTTTCTGCTTGGCTTTTTGAATTTCCGCGTCGCGGATCTCTTCCAGTCGCTCCAGCTCCTGCCGGTCGCGTTCGCGCGTTTCGGCATCTTTTTTCTTGCGCGAGAAGAGCTTGGTGTCGATCACCACGCCCTTGAGCCCCGGCGAACCCTTCAGCGAGGCATCTTTAACATCGCCCGCCTTTTCGCCAAAGATGGCCTTAAGGAGCTTTTCCTCGGGAGTCGGATCGGTCTCGCCTTTCGGCGTCACTTTGCCGACTAGAATATCGCCCGCGCGCACCTCGGCGCCGACGCGAATGATGCCGTTCTCATCCAGGTTCTTGGTCGCCTCTTCGCTGACATTTGGGATTTCGCGGGTCAGCTCTTCTTCGCCGCGCTTGGTATCGCGCACCTGCAGCTCAAACTCTTCGATATGCACGGAAGTAAAGACGTCATCGCGAACGATCCGCTCCGAGACGATGATGGCGTCTTCAAAGTTGTAGCCGCGCCAGGGCATAAATGCGACCAGCACGTTGCGCCCTAAAGCCAGTTCGCCGTGGTCGGTCGCATGACCGTCGGCAATGACCTGCCCTTTCTTAACCCTTTCGCCTTCCGAAACGATCGGCCGCTGATTGATGCAGGTATCCTGGTTGGTTCTCTTGAATTTGGTCAAGTTATAGACGACTGTATCGCTTTCGTCAAAGCTGAGCAGACGGTCGATCTCATCGCTCTTTTCGGCGCTGTCCTTGCGGATGACGATTTTCTGCGCATCGACTTTTACGACTACTCCGTCGACATCGCTGACGATGACGGCGCGCGAGTCACGGGCCACCTTGGCTTCCAAGCCGGTACCGACCATCGGCGCCTCGGGATTCAACAGCGGCACCGCCTGGCGCTGCATGTTGGAGCCCATCAGGGCGCGGTTGGCGTCGTCGTGTTCCAGGAACGGAATCAAAGCCGCTGCCGCCGAAACGATCTGGTTCGGCGAAACGTCGATATAGCTGACCCTTTTCGGCTCGACCTCCGGAAACTCGCTTCGATAACGGCATTTGATGCGCTCACCGACCAAACGGTTGTGCTCGTCGAGCTGGACGTTGGCCTGAGCGACCATCTCTTCTTCTTCGTCATCCGCCGAAAGGTATTCGATCTGGTCGGTCACAACGCCGTCAACGACTTTGCGATAGGGTGCCTCGATGAAACCGAAATCGTTTATGCGCGCATAAGTCGTCAGGGAGGAAATCAGACCGATGTTCGGGCCTTCCGGCGTTTCGATCGGGCAAAGACGTCCGTAATGCGTGTAATGCACGTCGCGGACTTCGAATCCGGCTCGTTCTCGCGTCAGACCGCCGGGACCCAAAGCCGAGAGACGACGTTTATGGGTCATTTCGGCCAAGGGGTTGGTCTGATCCATGAACTGCGACAATTGGCTGGTGCCGAAAAAGGTGTTGACCACCGAAATAACCGTGCGCGCATTGACCAAATCCTGCGGCGTAAGGTTCTCGCTTTCCCGCAGATTCATCCGCTCTTTGATGGTGCGCGCCATGCGCGACATGCCGAGCAGCATCTGCTGCGAGAGCTGTTCGCCGACCGTCTTGACGCGACGGTTGCCCAGGTGGTCGATGTCGTCGGCGTTCTTGCGTCCGTGTCGCAGGTCGATCATGTATTTGAGAATACCGATGATGTCTTCACGCGTCAACGCCCAATTGTCCTGCGGCACATTGATGCCCAGCTTTTTATTCATCCGGTGCCGACCGACGTCGCCGAGCTCATAGCGCTTTGGGTTGAAAAAGAGCCGTTCGATCAACTGCTTGGCGGTTTCCAGGTCCGGCGGCTCGCTGGAGCGCAGTTGTCGATAAATCAGCTCGAGCGCCTCTTCCTGACTGTGGGTGGGGTCCTTCTGCAACGTGTTGCTGATAATGTCCTGGCCGTAGAATCTGTCGAAGGGAAGCACCTCAAGGGACTTTAGGCCGAGCTGCAGCACCAAATCAATTTTGTCCTCGGTCAAATCAGCATAGCGGTCGAGGATGACCTCGCCGGTTTCCATATCGACGAGATCTTCGACGATTCGCGAGCCGAGGTGTTCCGTCAGCGATTCCCTCGTGCAGGGAATGACTTTGATGACGTTGAATGCATCTAAAATCTGTCGATCCGTCGAAAAACCGATGGCGCGCAAAAGCGTCGTTGCCAGGAATTTTTTGCGACGATCGATATAGACGTTCAGGAGGTCGTAAATATCCGTAGTAAACTCTAACCAGGAACCACGCAACGGAATGATGCGCGCGGAAAAGAGCTTGGTTCCGTTGGGGTGCATAATTTCGTCGAAGAAAACGCCCGGTGATCGATGCAGCTGGCTGACGATGATGCGTTCGGCGCCGTTGATGATAAAAGTGCCGCGCTCGGTCATCATCGGAATGTTGCCGAGATAGACCACCTGCTCTATGGAATTTGCGAACGGCGTCCGAGAATCATACTCGTCCTTAATGGACAGCCGAAGCTTGGCCTTGATGCTGACGGAATAGGTTGTGCCGCGCTCCTGACACTCTTCGACCGTGTATTTAGGCGGCTCGACGTAATATTCGATAAAGTCGAGTTCGAAATTCTCCCGACTGTCTACAATAGGGAAGACGCTTTCAAAGACCGCCTGCAGACCGACATGGCGTCGCTCCTGGGGCAAAACATTCATTTGCAAAAAGTCGTCAAAAGATTTGAGCTGAACGTCAAGCAGATCCGGCATTTCTGCCGCGGCAGGGATCTTTGAGAAGGATTTTCTTACCCTTGGTTGTCCGATTGTCAAAGATTTCACTCCCTTCGGAAGGTTAATCAACACGCAAAAACCGGACTGGAAGGCTCCAGTCCGGCTTTAAGAATCAATCGACGCTGCGGCCGATCTATTTGATCTCGACAACGGCGCCTGCGGCTTCCAGTTTTGCCTTGATCTCGGCCGCTTCTTCCTTGCTCACGCCCTTCTTCACTTCGCTCGGAGCTCCGTCCACCAAATCTTTGGCTTCCTTGAGCCCAAGGCTGGTCAGCGCGCGAACCTCTTTAATCACGTTGATCTTGTTGGCGCCGGCCGATTTGAGGATAACGTCGAATTCGGTCTTTTCTTCCACCGCTTCAGCCGGAGCAGCAGCAGCCGCCGCCGGTGCCGCAGCCACCGCCACCGGTGCCGCAGCCGTAACGCCGAAGCGTTTTTCCAAGGCTTTTACCAATTTAGACAACTGCAGAACAGTCATCTCTTCTATGGCCTTTACAAACTTTTCGACTTCAGGATCCTGAACCTCGGTTCCCGCCGCCTGATTCTCTACCATTGCTTGTTTTTCTTCGGGCATTTCAACCTCCCGTTAGCGTTAAATGTATGATCGTTAAGCTTCTTTTTTCTCACGCACGGCATCCAACGTGCCGACAAACTTGCCGATGAGCGAATTGAGCGTTCCGGCCAAACCGCTCAGCGGCGCGGCGATGGCGCCGACCACCTGAGCAATCAACTGCTCGCGGGTCGGCAAATCCTTCATGGCCTCGGCTTGAGCGGCGCTCAGCACCTGACCTTCGACCAAAGCGCCCTTGAGCTCCGGCTTGCCTTTTTCTTTATTCTTTTTGAGAAACTCCATAATGATGCGCACCGGCGCAACCGGATCTCCGTAGGCAACCGCCAGGCCGGTAGGACCCTTGAGGAAGGGAATCATGGAATCCATTCCCAGCTCGCGACAGGAGCGCTCGGCCAACGTATTCTTGACCACCAGATACCCGACCTGTGCTTTGCGGAATTCGCGCCGCAGCTGCGTCATCTGTTCGACGGTCAATCCCGAAAAGTCGGTGATATAAACGCCTTTGGCTTTTCTTAGACTCTCGGTAATCGTTTCGACTTTGGCTATTTTTTCAGGTTGAGGCATAATCGTTGTTTCCTTCGCTAGTGACGGTCAGCTATGCCGCTTCACTGATCGTATTTTTGTCAATTTTGACGCCGGGACTCATGGTTGAGGACAAGCTGACGCTCTTTATATAAACGCCTTTTGCGGTCGAGGGCTTGAGCCGTTGAATGGTCTCCATCAGCGCCTGAATGTTCTGCTTGAGTTGATCCGGGCTGAACGACTTTTTCCCGACAATGGCGTGCACAATACCGGTTTTGTCGACTCGAAAGTCGATTTTACCCGCCTTGGCATCGCGGACGGCTTTGCCGACTTCAAAGGTCACCGTTCCGACTTTGGGGTTCGGCATAAGCCCGCGCGGACCGAGAATTCTTCCCAGCTTGCCGACCAGCCCCATGACGTCCGGCGTAGCGATCATGACGTCGAAATCGAACCAGCCGCCCTGAATCTTTTCGATCAGATCTTCGGCGCCCACATAGTCGGCTCCGGCTTCTTTTGCTTCTTTTTCCTTTTCGCCTTTGGCAATCACACAAACCCGAACCTGCTTGCCCGTACCGGCCGGCAGAATAACGGTTCCGCGAACCATCTGATCAGCCTTGCGCGGATCGACTCCCAGACGAACGGCAAGCTCTACGGTTTCGTCGAATTTTGCAGGCGCAAGCTCGCGTACCAAATTCACGGCTTCATCCAAGGGATAAAGCTTGGTCTTGTCTATTTTAGCCGCGGCTTCCTGATACCGTTTACTGCGTTTCATTCTATCTCCGTTACAATGCGTGCAGAAAGGTTATCCTTCCACAACGATTCCCATGCTTCTGGCAGTGCCTTCGATCATGCTCATGGCCGCCTCGATGTCGTTGGCGTTGAGATCCGGCATTTTGGTTTCGGCGATCTCCCGAATCTGCGCCTTCGTGACCTTCCCGACCTTGTTGCGGTTGGGTTCGCCCGAGCCTTTTTCGAGCCCTGCGGCCTTTTTCAACAACACGGCAGCCGGAGGCGTCTTGGTAATGAACGTAAAAGTGCGGTCCTGATAAACGGTCACAATGACCGGAATGATGAGTCCCTGCTTATCCTGTGTCTTGGCATTAAAGGCTTTGCAGAACTCCATCAGATTTACGCCGTGCTGACCCAGCGCCGGTCCCACCGGAGGGGAAGGGGTAGCGTGAGCAGCGGGCAGTTGAAGTTTGACTTGTGCAACTACTTTTTTTGCCATAGCATTATAGTCCTACTGTTCCAGTTCCACCTGCAGAAAATCCAGTTCTACTGGCGTTGAACGGCCGAAAATACTGACCATTACTTTGACTTTATTTTTCTCTTCGTTCACTTCATCGACAAAGCCGGTAAAATCGGTAAACGGCCCGTCGATGACTTTGATAAGATCGCCGACCCGAAATGGGGTGACGCGCCGATCCCGCCCGCCTTCCCGTCCGATGATCCGCTCCGCTTCTTCCGGCTTGAGGGGCACAGGCTCGTCCTTACGCCCGACAAAATTGGTCACACCAGGGATGTTGAGGATGAGATGCCGCGTCTGCTTGTCGTAAACCATATGCACCAGCATGTAACCTGGGAACATAATGCGCTTACGAACCCGCTTTTTCCCATCCTTCATTTCCGTTATCTCTTCGGAGGGGATGACGATGTTGTCGATTTTGTGAGCAAGGCCTGCAAGAGCCGCTTCTTTCTCGATGAGAGCCTTTACCTTGCTCTCATGTCCCGAAAGAACGTGGATGGCGTACCACTTGGCCTCGCTGTTTTCGCTCACTATGTTTCCCGCGTCGTCCATTCTTTAGCCTAATAGATCAACTGAATTAACCAAGACAGCAGATGGTCGACGGCAAAGATAAAAACCGAAAACGCCAATGAGACGATGATGACCAACGCCGTTTCGCCCTTTAACTCTTCTTTGCTCGGCCAGCTTACTTTGGCCATCTCGGATTTCACATCCTGAAAAAACTGTCTTATCTTTGCGATCATATCTTTCCGCTTTTGCGATAAGGACGGGATTTATACGAATCTGTTGTTTGCTTTAAAAAGCAGGCCTGGAGGGACTCGAACCCCCAACCCCTGGATTTGGAGTCCAGTGCACTAGCCGATTGTGCTACAGGCCTACTTTGCACCGTAACCTAGCGAGTTTCCTTATGGATCGTGCGCTTGTTACACCATTTGCAATATTTTTTGAACTCGACGCGACCGGAATGCTTGCGCTTGTTTTTATCGGTAGTATAGTTGCGCTGCTTGCATTCGGTGCATTCTAATATCACCAGTTCTCTCATGATCGTCCCGCTTCGATATTATTTGAGGATCTTGGTCACCACACCGGCGCCGACCGTACGTCCGCCCTCGCGAATGGCAAACCGCAAGCCCTCTTCCATCGCAATCTCCGTGATCAGCTCAGCCTCGATCCGCACATTGTCACCAGGCATCACCATCTCCACCCCCTCAGGCAACTTCACCGTCCCCGTCACGTCCGTCGTCCGAAAATAAAACTGCGGACGATACCCGTTGAAAAACGGCGTGTGCCGACCACCTTCCTCCTTGCTCAATACGTACACCTCCGCCTCAA
>JAPDPN010000079.1:0-7470 GCA_034506455.1 Candidatus Zhuqueibacterota bacterium
TGGTGCGGCTGATTTCACCCTGATAGGCGCCGATAGATTGCGCATAGCGGCAGGCGCGCTTGAATTCTTCGATCAGCCGCAGAAAAAGACGGTCTATGGCGCTTTGTACGAAAAAAAGAATATTCGCGCGCGCCGGAACCCGATGTCCAAAGTAACCGGGAAAGAGAATTTCCAATAGGCCGTCCAATATCTCATAGACGGCAGCCGGTGCGGGCAGATTGGCGCCGTCGATGCGGTTGATGCCGCCGTCCTTTTCGTAGGTATCGACGATCGCTTCGGCGATTTGCGTCAGCCGATCTCCAACTTCGTTCATAGCTTCCTCTCGATAAACTAGGATGGCACCGCTTACAATCGGGATGCCGCTGCCCTGTCCAACAAAAAAGAGAGCCTGCCGTTGCTCGGCCGCACTCGTGAGGCCGGCAGCGCTGCATCCTGCTCTTTGAGCAGTCGCCTTACGGTTTCAGCCTTTTCCTCGCCGCTGATTATAAAAGCAATATTTTTCGCCTGATTGAGCAGGGGCAGCGTAAAGGTAATGCGCCAACTCGAAAGCTTTTCTACATAATCCGCAGTCACCAGCCGCCGCTTTTCCTCCAGCGCTTTGCCGTTGGGGAAAAGCGAGGCCGTGTGGCCGTCGCTGCCCAGGCCGAGCAGGATCAGGTCAAATCTCGGCACGGTCTCCGATACGCCGAAAAAACCGCGGATGAGGGACTCATACTCCATCGCCGCCTGATGTGCGGTCGGATATTGCGTGGGAACCGGAAAATAATGCTCCTTTTCGATTCCCAGCGGCTGCAGCAGCCGCCTAACGGCCAGGCCTGCATTGCTTTCCATGTGATCGACCGGTACAAACCGCTCGTCGCTCCAAAAAAAGTCGAAATAGCTCCATTTTATTTCATCACGTAAAACCAGATGGTCGTACCAACCGGCCGGCGTGGAACCGCCGGAAAGGGCAATTGTGAATCGGCCGGACCTGGCAATGATTTCATCCGAGACCTCTGCAAGCCAATCAGCAGCAAAAGCGTAGAGGTCGTCACGTTCGGACAGAGTTACGATTTGCGGTTTCATGCAAAAATTCGAGCAAATGGTTGCAGGTTTGGAGATAGAGCTCGTCTTGAACAACGGTATCCAACGCGTCGCAGAGAAGGTCGCCGGCGCAACGCCGCGAATGGAGGAATTCGTATTCAGCCGTTATTTCGCCGCCGAACTGCAGGGAGGTTGTAAAGACATCCTTTTCAGCGGCGAGCGTCAGAATAAAGCTTTTTTCATCTTGTTTGCCGAGAAATTTGATTTTCTGCACTTCAACACCCTCACCCGGAAGGCTCTTTAGAGTGATGGCCGGCAGAGTACAGCCCCGGCGATAGTGCAGGACGGAATTCCAGCGCTCGACCCCTCCAAGCCTGGAATGCTGCAGCGAAACGGCAAGCCAGGCCGCCGTATAAAGAGCTGCGAGGGCCGGTTTTCCTGACGAGTAATAGATTTCGATTTCGTGCAGTGCGGCAAGCTGCCGAAGGTTCTCCGGGCGATCGAAAAGGCGCGCTGTGGCCTCTCGCCAGGCCGCTAAGCGCAGCCAGGCAAGGTCTATAACGCTGCGGTGACGGCTCTGATCGAGAATCTCTTCCAGAACTCGGGCGATTTCTTTCGGCTTTTCATACGTTTCTTCAGTCTTGAATACAAGCCGATCGACGTAGCGAAGCAGCGGTTTAAGACTCTCATCAAGGCGGTCAAATCGAGCGGCAGGCCACAAAAAAACCGGCAAATCCGGCAGCAAAAGCGGCAGCACGGCGCCGCTGACCCGTTCGAACCCTTGCAGGCCGGTCTGCAGGAAAACCACTTCGGCGACGATGAGCTTGTGGCCCTCGACGAATTCCTGCAAAAATGCATAAAGAGTTGCCGTCATTTCCGCACTTGGAAATGAGGGGTCGATGGAAACGACAATGATCCGACCGGGATGATGAGCGATAATTTGGGGCAGGAGGCTTTGAACGGCTTGAACTCCCGACTGGTCTTTGGAAAGAATTACGAGATTTAGTGTTCCGGCCTTGAGCAGGGCGGAGGAATCGCTTCCTGCAATGGTGCGCCAAAAGCGGCGAAAGACCGACTCGATCTGCGGCGGCGGGATCTGCTCGCCAAGCTTTTGTTCGACGGCCTTCATAGTCGTCGCCACTCCCTGCCCTCACGACCGGGCAGAGCCTCAGCCTCCGGCGGTCCCCAGGTTCCGGCGGGATAGACCGGCAGGCTGCGGGCTTGGGATTGCTGCCAATGCTGCAGGATCGGCTCGAGGATTTTCCACGAGGTCAAGTTTTCATCGGAACGGGTAAAAAGCGTCGCATCGCCCGCCAAAGCGTCCAGCAGCAGCCGCTCGTAGGCCTCGGGCGCCTTTTGCCCGAAGCTGGTACCGTAGCGGAAGTCCATGGTGACCGGCCGAATGAGGCTTGAGTGGCCGGGCACTTTGGAGTCAAACCGCAGCGAGATGCCTTCGTCGGGCTGGATGCGGAGGGCCAGGACGTTCGGGCCGACCTGCTCGCGCGTTTCGCAGCTGAACATTTGCAGCGGCGCGCTCTTGAACTGCACCGCTATTTCGGTGACGCGCTTGGGAAGACGTTTTCCGGCGCGCAGATAAAAGGGCACGCCCGCCCACCGCCAGTTTTCGATCTCCAGTTTCATGGCCACATAGGTTTCGGTAGTCGATTCCGGTGAGACGCCCTCTTCCTCTTTATAGCCGGGCAACGGCTCGCCCATAATGGAACCGGCAATATATTGGCCGCGCACCACGAAATCGGGGATGCGGCTTTGATCAAACTCTTTGATTGCGCGCAGAACCTTGACTTTTTCATCCCTGACCGCCTCCGAGTCGATGGAGGAAGGCGGTTCCATGGCAAAGAGGCAGAGAAGCTGCAGCACATGATTCTGCACAATATCGCGGGTGATGCCTGTTTCCTCGAAAAAGTTGCCGCGTCCTTCGACACCGAGCATCTCCGCGACGGTGATCTGAACATGATCGACGTAGCGGCGGTTCCAGATCGGTTCAAAAATGCCGTTGGCAAAGCGAAAGACAAGGATGTTCTGCACCGTCTCTTTGCCGAGATAATGGTCGATGTGATAGACCTGGTCTTCGCGAAACACTTGGCTGATCAAACGGTTGAGCTTTTCCGCGGTAGCAAAGTCCCGGCCGAAAGGTTTTTCGATGATGATGCGCGTCCAACCTTTTAGGCTGCGCTGCAATCCTGCATGCCGGATGCCCTGCACGATGGTTTCGTAGGCCGAGGGCGGCGTCGCCAAGTAGAACAGCCGATTGCCGGGCAATCGGTAGCGTTCTTCGAGCGCGGCAATAAAGGCCGCCAATCCCTTATGTGCTTCGACAGTTGTAAAGTCGCCCTGATGGTAGTAAATTCGTGAAAGAAAACTGCGCCGCTCTTCCAAGCTGCTGTCGCCGTGAAAGGTCTGCAGCGCGACGTCCAAATCGTTGCGGAACGTCTCGTCGTTTTTAGGCCGTCGGGCAAAGGCAACAATGCGCAGCTCCGGAGGCAAAAGATTTTGTTGATACAGACTGAAAAGAGAAGGGATCAGCTTGCGCTTGGTCAAGTCGCCGGTTGCGCCCCAAATGACCAGAACCGCCGATTCGGTCGTCCGCTTGCCGCGCATTCCCTCGCGGAAAGGATTTTCAAACACTTCATCCATATTTTTATTCAACCACTAAAAAAATGATCATTTCAGGAAACCCCGCAATGCGGAGCGAGTTACAACAACAAGCATCGGCGACGGTTTAATCCTCAAGGTGAAGAATGAAAACTTTGCACGCGATTTGGCTTATCGTTTTATCGGCGGCGCTTTTTACGATTCTGGGAATAGTTGAATCGACCGGCGTCCAAATTCGACAAGTTAATATACAATCCCCCAAGCTAAAATCCAATCGTGAGGTCAGGCTGCTGCATTTGACGGATCTTCATTTAGCGCATTTGGGTCGGCATGAACAACGACTTTTAGCTCTTCTTTCCAAGCAGTCGTATGATGCGGTATTGATAACCGGTGATTTTCTCAAAAACCGCAAATTGCTGGAGAATCCCGATTCTCCGCCGGCGCAGCAAGCCCTGGCGACTGTCGAGCAGTTTGTAAGTGCTTTGAAGGCACCGCTGGGTGTTTTCGCTTGTCGCGGCAATAACGATTTCAGCAACGACAAAGAAAAAAGCGACATCTTGATGGAGCGACTCGAACGCAGCGGTGTAAAGGTTCTCGTAAACGAGGCGGCGCCGATTGCAGAGGGGGCGGTAACTTTTTTGGGTGTCGATTTTCCGTGGTTTTCACGAACCGAAGTCGCCGATTTTGCCGTCGTCGAGTGTGAAGGGAATCGAGTTTTACAGGCCAAATCCTCCAGCAAAAACTCTTACAGCCATAAGCTGATCGAAGGGGAGCGTTCGAAATGGCGGGATTACCGTTACTCCGGCAAGTTTCGCCTTTCTCAGCCGGAACGCGGCGGCATTGGTTTTATTTTCTATTCACAATTTGACCGCGGTTGGGATCGCTTTTATCGGCTTCGCATTCGCGCAGGACAGGCAGAGTTCTGCTTTTCCCATCACGGCGCCGAAGCCGAAGGACAATGTTTTCCTTGTCGGCTTGTCGGCAATCGATGGTATCGTTTTCTTGTAGAATGCCGCACCGAGGCAGCCGGTGCCGTCATGCGCGGCAAGGTGTGGCCGGATGGAGAAGCCGAGCCGGACTGGTTGGTGGCCGTCGTCGAAACCTCTGCGGCGTTCCAGGGCGGCACGGTGGGTGTATGGAGCGCCGGCGAGGGACTGCACCAGTTCGATGACTTGCGCGTCGTTTCCTGTTCCGGAGATACTTTGATGTATGAGGATTTTTCGGCCACGGTTACCGGCGGTGATCCTTACAGCTGGGTCGATTACAATTATGAAGAACAGATTTTGCCCTGGTTGGTTGATTCTCTGCCGGACTCGACCGTGGCGGTCTTGTTGGCGCATTCACCCGATGCGGTTGTCTACGCAGATGCAGCGCGAGTGGACATTCAGCTCAGCGGCCATACACACGGCGGTCAGGTTTGTCTACCGTTCATCGGCGCGCTGGAGGCTCCGCTCGCGCTCGGACGGCGCTACGCGCAGGGACTATTCCACTACGGTAATGTGATGCTCTATGTCAATCGCGGCATCGGCTCGGGCGATTTGCCGCTGCGGCTTTACTGCAGACCCGAGGCGGCAATCATTGTCTTGAAGCCCATGAGCAGTGCAAATTATGAGGATTCCGAAACCGGCAAAGGCTTTTGAAGGGCAAGCGTAAAGCGATATCAGCTTTTGAGCCGTTTGATGATCAGGAGGGTTGCGTCGTCCTGAAGGGGCGAATAAGCGTCGAAAGCCTGAACCTGATCGAATAGCCGGTCGCAGAGGGTGCGGCTGGATTCTTTTTTATGCTCGCGAACTGTTTGGACAAGCCGCTCGATACCGAAAAAGCGATCAGGCGCGGTGCCTCGTTCGATGATGCCGTCGGTATAGGCCACCAGAATGCTGTCCGGCGGCATATAAACGTGCGAACGGGTGATCTTGAGTTCGGGAAAGAATCCTAAGGCAATGCCGCCCGCTTCCAGCCTGACGGCCGAGGTTTCGGTGATGAGGACCGGCGGGGGATGGCCGGCATTGGCGTAAAACAGGT
Organism: Candidatus Zhuqueibacterota bacterium; assembly: GCA_034506455.1. GTDB lineage: Bacteria > Zhuqueibacterota > Zhuqueibacteria > Residuimicrobiales > Krinioviventaceae > Fontimicrobium_A. Next base: position 5,659 of record JAPDPN010000079.1, read on the forward strand.
GCCCGTCGTTTTCGAATTCGCCGATAAAGACCGAGACAAAACTGGTGGAGTAGGTGCTCCTCTGGATGACGCGGTTGAGCTTTTTCAAAGTGTGGATAAGGCGGAGTTCCTGCGCCAGCCCCATGCGCAGTCCGACAACCACATCCCTGACCAACAGCGCCGCAGGAATGCCGTGGCCGGTTGCATCGCCGATCGAAAAGCCGAAGGCACCGTCTTCAAAGTCATAAAAGTCAAAAAAGTCGCCGCCGATAATTTCCGCCGATTGCGAAAAGGCATAGACGTCATAGCCGGAGATTTGCGGCGGCTGGGTAGGCAGGAGCGACTTGTGAATCTCTGCCGCCTGCTCCAGGCGCCCGCCGATCAGGTCCATAAAAATGCGGTAATTCAGCGAGAGACGTACGGCGTTGAGGAGCAGCGTAATCTCTTCGCGTCCCCAGCCCGGCAGGAGATCGAAAACCAGCAGCCATTGTTGTTCTTGACTGTGCACCCAAATGGCGGCGACATCGTGGGCAGGCTCGGCGACGAAAAAATGTCTGCTCAGATGCGGTTGATCATAGATGTAGCTGCGATGCTTGGCGGCCAGGGCGATCGGCTCAGAATCCAAAGGAAGATGGGGCGTCCATCGATCGGCGGCTTCCGGAAATGTCAGGACGAACTCTGCTCCGCGCAGCTCGTAAAGCCTGCCGGATCCGATGTGCAGCCGTTCGCCGAAAACGGTTTCGATTCGACGAATGACATGCGGCAGCAGATCGCCTTCCGGCTGTTCGATGCGAATGGTCGCGAGAAGCGCATCCAACTCGCGATAAAAGCTTTTTGCGTCTATCATGCAGGAAAAGGAAGAGCGGCTTGACAAATGAAGCGGCGCCGATCCATTCGGCGCCGCACGTGGGATTATTTAAGCTTGAAAATAACGCCTGCGTAAATGCCCAAATAGTCGAGGTCCCCAAGAGCATACTTGACCTCGGCAAAGCCGTCGAGATTCGGCGAGAGCTTGTAGGAGGCGCCGCCCAGCAAATGGATCGCCAGATCCAATTCACTGTCGGAATCTTTATCGTCGAAATCATAGCCGTAGTTCGGGCCGGTGTATTCGCTTTTCCACATCGAGAGATCAAAGCCTAATCCTGCACCGGCGTAGGGCTTGAAATCGCTGTTGCTCTCAAAATAATACTTGCCGACGGCGGCTAGGGAAAGAACGCTCCAGCTCCATTCCCAATAGGCACCCTCATCGTATGCTTTGCGCCAATAATCCACATAACCGAATACACGTACTACGGAAACCTTGCCGAGATCGGCAACCGCACCAAAACCGATCGTATTATCCAACGGATCTTCCGGCATGATGAATCCCAATTTGCCGCCGATGCCCTTCAATCTAATGTCGGTTTGCGCTGAAACACTAAGCGTCAAGGTCAGCACCACAAGCAGCACAATTCCTAGTTTTTGCATCGTTACTCCTCCTCGGATTAGTATGGATTTTCTTTTGGGTATTGTCGAATACCTTGCAGCACAAAACATTCGGTCAAAAGCGATAATTCCCATTAATGTTATAACAACGAAAATCGCTTGATTCAGCGTTTGCTTGTGAACCGACAAGAGAATATATTGAAAATAGCGGAAAACGAGTAGAAAAATCGCTTTTGAAAATGTCGAGAATAAAGTATGATGTATAGGAATTGGTTGCTCCATATTTTCTTTCAAAACATTGTCAAATAAAGCAGAACGGAATAGCTGGTTTCAAAGACAAAATGGGGAACGTGTCATATTCTATTGGCAATTGTTTTATCATGTCCTCTAGTCTCCTTAAAATCGCTT
>JAPDPN010000079.1:7570-9644 GCA_034506455.1 Candidatus Zhuqueibacterota bacterium
TATTTTCTTTCAAAACATTGTCAAATAAAGCAGAACGGAATAGCTGGTTTCAAAGACAAAATGGGGAACGTGTCATATTCTATTGGCAATTGTTTTATCATGTCCTCTAGTCTCCTTAAAATCGCTTGCAAGCGTTACGGCGGTTAAATCTGCCTTAATCCGATTATTGGGGCGCCGTCTTGCCGGCGCATTTATGCATCCGCAAGATGATGGTGAGATTCCACAATTTTCCATTGTTATTGTTAGTGTGCTGTAACAAGGAGGAACGTTATGAAAGCCATGAAAAATGTGCACTGGATCGGTGCCGGGCTGATGGTTCTATCCTGGATACTTAATTGGTCGCTTTCCGGACTGCGGACACATTTGCTCTTCTTTCCGCTTTGGTTGGGTTTTGCATTGTTGCTCGATGGTCTCACGTTTGCCCGCACCGGCTCTTCGTTGCTCACTCGGTCACCGCGGCGATATGCGGGACTCTTTCTCGTCTCGGCGCCCGCATGGTGGTTGTTCGAGCTTTTCAACCTGCGCACGCAGAATTGGTTCTATTTAGGAAAGGAATTATTCAGCTCGCTTGAGTATGCTTTGTTTGCAACGCTCAACTTTTCCACCGTCATGCCGGCGGTATTCGGCGCGGCGGAACTTTTTCGCTCGTTTAATTTTATTGCCAGGCAAAAGGCTTGGATTCGCGTCCCGACCGCGCCGCGTCATCTGAATCTTTATACCGGCATCGGCTTTGTCATGCTGGCATTGGTCCTGGGTGCGCCGCGCTATGGTTATCCGCTGCTCTGGACCTCTCTGGTTTTTATACTCGAGCCGCTCAACTATCGATTAGGCGCAAGAACCTTATTGGCCGATATGGAAAAGGGCGATTGGCGATCGGTCTGGTCTCTATGGCTCGGTTGCCTGACCTGCGGCTTTTTTTGGGAAATGTGGAATTATCTTTCTTATCCCAAATGGATTTATCATACGCCTTTCGTCCAATTTGCGCATGTTTTTGAGATGCCCCTGCTCGGCTATTTGGGTTACCTGCCTTTTTCCATGGAGCTCTTTGCCCTTTATCATTTGACCGTACGTATTCTTGGTGGAGAAAGCCCCTATTTGCTTTTGAGCAAGAATTGAATTATGTTATCGGTGAGCTAATATGGAAATAATTTATGGATTGGAATCTCGTTCTCCCCTTCCTCTTGTACTTGTCGGCGATGGTGGCGATTGGGCGTTGGTTCTACAGCCGCTCGCAGACCCCGATCGATTTTTTTCTCGGCGGTAGGGGACTCAATCCCTGGGCTGCGTCTTTGAGCGCTCAGGCTTCGGATATGAGCGGTTGGCTGCTCCTGGGTTTGCCCGGATACGCCTATCTTTACGGCATTGAGGCGCTGTGGATTGCTGCCGGATTGTGGCTTGGGACCTTTATTAACTGGAAATTCGTTGCGGCCAGGCTGCGTACCCTCACCTTGAGCCGCGGCAACGCGATCACGCTCCCTCAATATTTCGCCAACAGCGTCGGCGAGCCTGCCCGCCTACTGCGCTTGATTTCTGCTGCTTTTATACTCATCTTTTTTCTCATCTACACCGCATCCGGATTTGCAGCGGGCGCCAAGCTGTTCAGCACCGTGCTGAACGTCTCTTATTCAGCCGGACTGCTTGTGGGCGCGGCGGTGATCATCAGTTACACTTTTCTGGGCGGCTTTTTGGCGGTATCGTGGACCGACGTCGTGCAGGGCACGATCATGTTTTTCGCCATCATCATTGCACCGCTATTGGTTTTGGTGAAATTGGGAGGCAGTGAAACGGCTGCACGTTACTCTGCCATGGAGCCTTCCTGGAAAAGTTGGATCGGCGCGGAGCACTCGGCTAATTCAACGATTCACCTGTTATCTTTGTTGGGCTGGGGCTTGGGTTACTTTGGGCAGCCGCACATTTTGGCGCGTTTCATGGCGATCCGGTCACCGCAACAGGTGCCGATCGCCCGACGTATTGCCATGTTCTGGGTCAGCCTCTCTTTAGCCGGCGCGGTGTGCATGGGTTTGGTTGCGCGGCTTTATCTTTCTCCGGAACTTCAGGGACAAGAGGCGGAAAA
>JAPDPN010000079.1:9744-14975 GCA_034506455.1 Candidatus Zhuqueibacterota bacterium
CAGAAATAGGCCTGCCGCCTCCTGTCATGCCTGCGCAGGAAGGTAAAAAATTGGGAGAAAGCCATGTTCAAGAAAACATTTCTCTCCTTGGTTACGGTTTTCATTTTGATACAGTTCATTCCCGTAAACCGCAGTAACCCCCCTGCGGAAGAAGACCTATACGCGCCTGATCGAGTGAAAACCATTCTAAGGGTTTCATGTTATGATTGTCACTCCAATGAAACCAAGTGGCCGTCTTACAGCCGCATTGCGCCGATTTCTTGGCTGATCGCTCATCATGTCCATGAAGGTCGTGAGTATCTCAACTTTTCGCATTTTGACAGCATGGATTCGACACAAAAACGCTTGGCCGCGGTTCAAATTAAAAGAGAAATCGAAAAGGGAAGCATGCCCTTGGCTCCTTACGTATGGATGCATCCGCAGGCCAAGATGACGCCGGAAAAACGACAGATTGTCATCGAATGGCTTGCAGCTTTGTTTGGGAACAACTAATAGAAAAAAAGATGCTGAAAATTGATGTGTTAGATCTGCCGGTGCAGTTTGCGGCAGTCGAGTTGGCCGAAGTCAAGGTTACAGAAGATCAGACGGCGTTTGCCCGCATGCTCGAGTGCGCCGAAGAATATGCCGAGCGCTACGCCTGGACGCCGCCGAGCGAGATACCCGGCGTGCAGGCGGCACGTCGCCTATTTCACGCGGTCGGCATCGATCCAACCAAACGGCGACCGTCTTCCGAGGCGCTCCTGCATCGCGCCCTCAAGCGTAAAGGATTCGAGTCAGTCAACGCCCTAGTCGACGTCGGCAATTGGTGTTCGTTGGAATTTCTCCTGCCTACCTGCATTTACGATGTCGCGCAAATAGAGGGTTCAGTGTTCCTGCGCCGCGGACGGCCGGGAGAGCAGTACGAAGCGCTGAACGGCAGGTTGATGGAGTTCGAGGGCAAGCCGGTGTTGGCCGATGCGCTCGGCCCTTTTGGTTCGCCGCTGACCGATTCTCAGCGCACGGCGGTTCGAATGCATACCCACTCTGCACTTCTGGGCATTTGGGCGCCGCAGGATTATGACCGCTCCCTTTTGCTCGACCAGGCAGAATGGTTTGCCGAGCGTACGCTTCAGATCTGCGGCGGCAAACTTGTCTCATTGGCCGTGTTGCCGCCGGCAGCAACCCAGGCCTCTACGCTGTCTCCATAATTGTTTGCTCCGGACGCGTGTCTGATTGTTATAACTGTTGGAAAAAAGAATGAATCGTAAACATGCATCGCTGGTTTTTTGGGGGATTCTCGCGTCAGCGTTTTTATTTGTGATACGCTGCAGTTCACCGGAAAAGCTTGCGGGCGAGGTTCCGGCCCAGAAGCCTCTGCCTGCCGGTTTAAAGATCGACTGGCCGAAGGAGGGAACCCTTTTTCCGCCGGAGATGGCACCGGCAAGCGTTATCTGGCGGCGCACTGCCTCGGTAAAGCGGCAGCTGGCTTTTGTGCATGCCGGAGGCGAGCTGCTGTTCAGCGGTGAAGTGTCGGGGACGACCTGGCGTCCCGACTCGCTGCTTTGGGAGCGGATCAAGCAGCGGGCGCTCCGGCAGCCGGTGACTGTGGCCGTGGTCGGCATAAAGGGTGCGCGAATCGTCTGCGGCGACCGCCGCAGTTTTCGCGTTTCGGCGGACAGCGTCGGCGCGCCGATCTTTTATCGCGCCGTGCCTCTGCCGTTTTTTTACGCGCTGCATCATCTCAATGAGATCCGCTGGAAACTTGGGTGGATCTCTTCCGCCAAACCTGCGCCCACTCTGCTGACGAACCTGCCGTTGTGCGGCAACTGTCACACTTTCTCCGCCGACGGCCGCACCCTGGCCATGGACGTCGATTACGCCAACGACAAAGGCTCGTACGCCATCACTGAGATCAGCGACCAGACGGTGCTTTCGCCGGAGCAGATCATCACGTGGAGCGACTATCGGCGCGAAGACCGGCGTCCAACCTTCGGCCTCCTGTCGCAAATCTCCCCTGACGGACGCTATGTCGCCAGCACGGTCAAGGATCGATCCATCTTTGTCCCCAAAGATGATCTGCATTATTCGCAGCTTTTTTTCCCCATCAAGGGCATTATAGTCATTTATGACCGTGTGGAAAAACGGTTTTTCTCCCTGCCTGGCGCCGACGACCCGACCTATGTGCAAAGCAATCCCAATTGGAGTCCGGACGGGCGCTGGATCTATTTTGCCCGCAGCCGCGCCTACAGCTCGGAAAGACTCGAGCAGAGCACTGAAGTCGTAATGCCGACGGAAGTAGCGGAAGAGTTTATCAGCGGCCGAAAAGAGTTCAAATTCGACATCTATCGTGTGCCGTTCAACAACGGCCGAGGAGGGGTTGCGGAGCCGGTACGCGGCGCCTCGAACAACGGCAAGAGCAACTATTTTCCGCGCATTTCACCGGACGGCAAACGGCTGGTCTTTTGCCAGGCAAACAATTTTATGCTGCTGCAGCCGGACAGCAAGCTGATGATGATTCCGGTCGAAGGCGGCGAACCGCAGCCGCTCTCCTGCAATACCGATTCAATGAACTCCTGGCACAGCTGGTCGCCGAACGGTAAATGGTTGGCCTTTGCATCCAAAGTGCGTTCGGCTTATACCGACATTCTTTTAACCCATATCGATGAGGAAGGGCAGGCTTCGCCGCCCGTGCTGCTGGATCACCTCGCCGCCGAAGGCTATGCCGCCAACATTCCCGAATTCGTCAACCGTCGGGAAAGGTGGAGCCGCATTGTCGACGGTTTTTCCAATCAGGCCCACTATTACTTTACCATCGGACGCAACAAAATGGGGGAAAAGAAGCCGAAAGAGGCTTTGGAAGCCTTTGCCCAGGCTATTCGCCTCGATCCGACTTACGGTCGAACCTATATCTTGAAAGGGCACATCGAGTTTGCCAACGGTCTGTATGACGAGGCCCTCCAGTCTTATCAGAGCGCTGCCCGATACATCAAGGACGATTTCGACCTCTATCAGAATCTCGGCACAACATTGTACAAGCTGCGGAGATTCGATGAGGCTGTGGAGGCTTTTTCGACCGCTTTGCGGCTTAATCCCAAGAGCGCCGATGCCTATTTGGGCAGGGGGCTGGCCTATGCTCAGCAGGAGAAATACGCGGCGGCGTTGAAGGATTACGACGCGGCTGCCGCGGCTGCGCCGAACAACGACCGCATCTATCATGAGCGGGGCGTTGTGAACGCGCTGGTCGGCAACTTGGTGCAGGCGGAACAGGATCTGCAGACCGCTCATCGTCTGGAGCCGGAAAACGCGAGGACTTGTGAAAAACTGGGGGATATAAGATATCAACTGCAGCGATACGCTCAGGCGGTGGAGGCTTATACGCAGGCGATCGGTCTCGAACCGCAAAACGCCAGGTTTTATGAAGCGCGCGGCGACGCCCGTTACAAATTGCGCGATCTGCAGGCCGCATTGTCAGATTACGAGAAGGTTGTCTCTTTGAATCCGCGCGCCGGCAGCAGTTACTACCGACTCGGGGTGGTGCGGATGGAACTGGGCGATCGTGCCGGCGGCTGTCGTGATTTGGCAACGGCGGCTCAGCTTGGGGTTCGGCAGGCGGAGGAGCTGCGCCGCAAATCGTGCCGCTGAACGCGGTTAGAAGGCAAATCGGAACGAAGAAACGGACAAGCTGACGATCCAGCGAAACTCGAACTCCGATTCGTTCGGCAGGGGATCGCTGACCCAGATCGGCAGATGCAGCGCCAGGGGACCGATCGGCAAGGAGACGCCCGCATCGTAGCGCCAAATCTTGTCTGCCGAGGCCGATCGGCTGTCCCATACCGATCCGGCGTCGAAAAAGAATCTGATGGGCATAAAAGGAATGGAGAGCTCAGCATTGGCGGCGATCAGGCGGTCGCCGGACAGATAGCGACCAAAGTAACCGCGCAGATTGCCGCCGTCGGCCGGCAACTGCAGGCGCTCCTGGGGCGAAAAGCGGCCGCGACCGTCGACCAACGGCGATAAAAGGCCTCGCTCTTCCATGCCGCCGTAAAGGTAAAGACGATCCTGCAGCGCCGGCGTACCGGTCGTCAGTCCGGCAAAGAGCCGCAGGTTGAGCTGCAGCTCTTTGGCCGCCCGCCAGTCAAAGCTTGAACTCACTTGCAGGCGGGTGAAGGAAAAATCGCTGCCGGTGGATGCGCCGCCGCCGAGTAGGGTGACCCCCGTTCGATTCTGCAGCAAAAAGCCGCCGGTTTCGGCTTCGACGGACAGCTTGGCAGCTGATACCGTGCCCGCACTCCAGGTCCTTGTTTCCCAATAGTCGAGATCGTACAAACGGTTATAGCGCCATCCGGCGGTCAACCTGAGCAACGGCGCCCGCCAGGGCAGTTCGGCAAACTGCGTGGACAGAGCCGCCTCGGCGTGAACGCGGCCTTCGAGGTCGCGCAGCCCGCTCTCGAAACGAAGCAATTGGTCGCCGGCATACAGGTGCGTCCCGTAACCGAGCGAGTAGTTCCATTTGCCGCTGCGCGTTCCATAGCTCGCGCCCAGGTGCCACTCGTGAAAGCCGAGAAGCGGGAAAAACGTGCGCCAATTACCGCCGCTTAATTTGAGCCCCGGCCGCCAACCGTCCACGTCGTCGTCGTACCATAGGGTCGGCATAACTAAAACAAGGTGTTGATCAAACGGCGGAATTGCAAAGAACGGCCGCACTTGAAAGCGTCGCGGTAAAGAATTGTTCCAGTTGTTTACTTCAGGGATCGCATCGTTCGGATCGACCACGACCGATTTGCAGGAAGCGGCTTGAAATATTAACGGCTCTTTTGAACGGCCGTCCCATTGTTGCGTCAAGGTTTTGCCGTCGCGCGTGTGCAGCATGACCTGAGCCGGCAGGACGGCATCGCCGCGATTCTCCACAAAAACGCGAACGGTGTTGTTTTCCTTGCCGCGTTCCGTTTCGATGCGGGCAAGGCGCAAATCCGCTCGCGCCGAACCGTAGACCCATTGGCGGAAGAATTCGTCCGCCGGTTCACCCGTCACTTCTTCGACAATTTCGCAGAAATCTTTTGTCGTCGGATGCTTAAACTGCCAACGCGCAAAATAGGTCTGCATGATGCGGTCAAACGTTTCCTCACCGTACCGGTCCTGCAGCATGTTGAGAACAAATCCGCCCTGCGCATAGACCAGCGCGGCATACTGCAGGTCGTCCATTTCGTAGGGTCTGGTCGAAAGCGGAACCTGCCGGCGATTGGCGGCAACCG
>JAPDPN010000080.1:0-14950 GCA_034506455.1 Candidatus Zhuqueibacterota bacterium
TGGTTGTGTTTATCGATGCCGTTGACAGCCCAAGACCGCCTGGAGAAATATTTTGGATCGCTCCGGATGAACTGGACGGCGCGGGCATGAGCACACACGCATTCAGCCTGCGCATGATCGAGAGGTACCTCCTGGCGCACGTTCCGCTCGAGGTGCGTTACTTGGGCATTCAGGCAGCCACAACGCGCGTCGGCAGCGGCCTTTCGGATTCGGTGATGAAAAGTCTTGATGCCTTTTTTGCGGGGACCTAACTTTTCTGCTCCGAAAGGGATCCCGCGAATGCAAGGCGGAAATAAAAAAGCCTCCCAAACTTTGGGAGGCTTTTTCATTACCGCACCAGCGCCATTTTTTTCGTCGCCGAGAATTCGTCCGCCTGAATGCGGTAGTAATAGATACCCGAGCTGACCTGAAGATTTTCGTCATTCAGCCCGTCCCATGTTATGGAATGATACCCTGCCTCCAGCCGTTCATTGACCAGCGTCCGCACTTCTTGTCCGCGGATATTAAAGACGACGAGCTTGGTTTTTGCCGGTCGCGGCAACTGGAAACGAATAGCGGTCTTGGGGTTGAAGGGGTTGGGATAGTTTTGCAGCAGCATGAACTCTTTCGGAAGCTCGACGCTCGCCATCAGAGGTTCACTCTGAGTGCGGATGCCTGCAAGGTCCAATTCTTCCAATTTATAGAAATAGGTGTTGCCGGCTACGGCGGTCGTGTCGATAAAGGTAAAGGCGCCGCTGTTGCTCTTGATCAACTCGCCGTTGAGCTTGAGGTATTCGCCGTTCTTGGTCGAACTGCGCAGCACGTCAAAGCCGATGCTGCCTCCTTCGGCGGTCTTCCAGTCCAGCTGAACTCCGGCAAAGGGCACAGTTGTCGCCGTAAAGCTGCTCAATTCCACCTTGACTTTGATGCTCCACGTATGCTGGTCTTGAGAAACGCCGTCGTCCACAATTACTTTAACGGTATGCAGCTTTTTTGCAACCGCCGAGGCATTCAACGTAAAGCAGGAATTGGAAATCGGTTGCTTTTCCTCGTCGAGATACCAGTCGTAACGGACAATGCTGTTGGGATTTTGATCGACCACGGTGACGCAGAATCGCTGCGCGCCGCTTTCCGGTATTTTCAGATACGGCTCAAACGGCGTCCAATCGATGATTTTGATTTTCGAGATGACGCGGATTTTCATCGAATCGACGGCAAATCCGCTCGGCGTGCGATTGTCATCGACGCGGAACTTGACGGTCCAGAAACCGATTTCATTAAAAGACGGCGTCCATCTGAGGCGCGCTGAAGCGGCATCGAAAACCGCCGTAGACGGCTTTTCGTACACGGTAAAGCGCAGTGCATCGCCGTCCTCGTCGATGGCCCTCAGCTGCAGGGTGAAGGGGTTGCCGTAGACGATTGTCGTATCGCGGCTCATGCCTGTGAATTGCGGAAAGCGGTTGTCGACGCCGTAAGCGGTAAATTGGTTGATGCTGCCGGTCGGCCACGGCCGCAAGCCGATCTTTTGGAAAAAGAGACGGTTTTCATTCGCTGAGCCGATGGTCCACCAATTGGGTACGAGTCCATTGCTGTCGCTGACGACGCTCGCCAGCGCAACCCGGCCGCTGAATTGATCCGCCGGCGCAAAGTCCACAGAGACGCCCGGGACCGGATTTTGGAAGCGGTCGGTCACCTTGGCAACCACCGGATAGACGAGTCGACGGCCGCGGGTCATGGTCTGATAATCACCCGAGTGCTTGCTCAGATAATAAGCAGCTTCGGGTCGGGCGTGCACCGTAAAGGTTACGCTCTGTCCCGGTAAAGCAGCGGAAATGGCGCGGATGATGTATTCTCCGACTTTTTCACCGAGTGTGAGGCGTGCCGCGGCGATTCCCGCCTCGCCGCCGGCACCGGTCAAAACCGGCTCGCTGCCGACAACGGCGCCGTTAGGCTGCACCGGCTCTTCCAGTTTTTGGAACAGAACCGGCACACCGTCGACTGCATTGCCGTCTTTATCCAAAATTACGACTTTGAGTAAATTGTTCTGGACCGTGGCGACGACCGCTTCCTGATGGAGCGGGACGGCCGGCGCCATCTGCTGCGGCGCACCGGCCTGCGCTGCAGCGGTGAACAATACAAACGCTTCGCCGCCGAAAACCTGAGCCGCTATGGTATGCCTGCCGCCGGCCAACAGTCTAAAGGATTTAACCGCGCGGCCGTATTCATCAGAAGAAGCAAGCGGACCGCCTGAAAACTCGACCTGTCCGGAGATCGTCTTGAACTGCACGGAAGGCGCAGTTCCGCTCCACACCGGCAGTCCTTCGGCATCGAGAACTTGGACCATCAAGGGCGCGGGAGAAAGCGAACCGACCGGCACCCTGAGGCTGTCGCCGGAGACCTTGCGGATCGAATAGGGCAGAAGCGGCGCACGCGCCATACCGATGAGCGAAAGCTCGGCTCCGGCTACTGTCGGATTGACGAGCTTGGCTTTGATCATGCAGATTTCTACCTGGTTGCCGGCTTTGTAAACGACCGAAGCAATGCCGTTAGAGTCGACCAGGACGCTTGTGGTTTTGACGCGTCCGGTTGGAGTGATAAATTCGCCGGTACCGGCCTGCAGCTCGAACATCACCTCCGCCGAAGCCCGTTGGACCAGGTTATCGTACTTGTCGCGGACTTGGACCCGCAGCGGTCGGCCTACAATTGCGCCGACGTTGACCGTAAAATGATCGCTTTCGCCTTCAGGAACGGCTATTTTTGCCGCTCTGCCTGCCTTGACCCGCACTTGCACCGCGGCGATGCGAAAGTTCGGATCATCCTGAAGCGCAGCGCCGACGGCCACTATGCCGACTTTGGTGGCCCGCAGCCAGCCGTAGGCCTCACCTTTGGTATTGGTTTCAAAAGTCGGCTGCTCCAATATCGCAAAGGGTGATTCCGTGGTCAAACGCACGCGTCGACCGCTGATCGGATTGCCGTAGCGGTCAGCCACTCTTACGGTCACCAACGCCTTCGAGTCATCATCCGTGGTGATGCCTTCAGGATCGGAAATCCGCACCGAAGAAGAGTCGGCAAAGGGCGCCGACGGTCGCAATGTGACCAGAATACTGTCGGGCGATCCCTGAATTCCTTCGCCGCCGCTGACACGCAGCTTGTTGACCACACCGACCCGCGTACCGACCGTCCAGCTTTCCTGCGCAAATCCGTTTGTCGTCATCTTGCGGTTGACGGAGAAACGGTTGGACAAATGTCCGGAGTTGCCCACGACGGTAAAATCGATCGGGTGGCCGTCCACCAGGGCGCCTTCGGCATTGTAGGCCTCAACGCGAACGATGATGCTGTCGCCCGCAGTCGCCTCCATTTGGCGCGGATTGAGCAGGCGGATGCGGGTCGCTCTGGCCGGAATGCCGGTGATGTTCAGCGCGATCTTGGGAATGGGTTGGTCGTCGCCGCCGCCGATGGTGATGATGTTGGTGCCGATGATCGGATAAAAGATCGCCTGAGCAAAGCCCTGGGCATTGCTCGTCGTCTGATAGTCGGTTACGGGTTGTCCGTAACGGACAAAGAAACCGCGCTCGCCGCTTGCCGGATAAGTGACCGAGAATTTTACCGGATTGTCGGCAATACCGTTGCCGAAGGCGTCCTGAACGGAAACGACAATCGTCATGGCGGACCTGGCGACGGCGTCGACGCGGTCGACGGCCGGCGAAACGCGGACGATTCTGCCGGCGTCTCCGGCGATGACCGTGGCGCGAAAGAGCTTGGGCGAATTCAGCAGAGGCGAGCCGTTATACTCGCAGCTGACCGAAAGCAGATGCTGCTCCGGGGTCGTGCTTCTGAGAAGCCAAGGCGCCGAAGCCTGACCGTCCGGCAGAGTCGGCGTAACATAGCTCGCCGCGCCGTTGATGCTGCTGTTGCCGGAAACAACGGTAAAGGTTACCGGTCGTCCGCCGATTGGATTGTCAAAAGCATCGGTCACTTTGACGGTCGGCGTTTTTGCATTCGCGCCCGCTCCCAGCTTGACCACCCAGGTGCTGTCGCCGACGATCGAAATCTTGTAAGGATCATCCGGCAAAGCGGTCAGAAGAATTCTTTCGGTCTGCAGGGAATAACCGGGTACGCTCACCAGAACGGTATCGCTGAAAGCTCCGGCACGGCTGCCCATTGTGTAGAGGACACCGGCACGACCGCGCGAATTCGTCGAGACGTTCACCTGTTGAAGCCCGTTGATGTTGCCGCCGAAACGATTTCGCACCGTAAACAATACATCGATCTCCGGCACCGGATTCTGATGAATGTCTTTGAGTTCGATCATAAGAGAATCCGGATACGTTCGGCGGACAGGAATCGCTTGGCCGTACTCTTTGACTCGGCGCATGGATACGGGCGGTCCCGGCAGCACGGTGCCTTCAAAGGTCAACGGACTGCCCGCCAAATGTTCGCCTCCTGGTTTCAGCGCCACGGCTTTAATGAGGTTAATGACGCCGGTCTGTTGTCCCATAACATAATTGACCGCAGCCTGTCCTTTGGCGTCACTGGTTACCTGAGTAATTTTAACAAAGCCGCCGGCAGTCTGAAAGTAGGCGCCGTTTTCAACCGAAAAAGCGACCGCTTGTCCTGATCGCGGATTGCCGTACAAGTCGGTTACCTGCACGATGAGAGGAATGGGTCCGCTGCCGGCCTGACCGGAAAAGCGCAGATTGCCCGGCTGTATCGCCTTGAGGATGGCCGCTGCAGCCGGCTGAGCCGTGGCTGAAAATTCGATCGGTGTAACATCGCTAAAGTCGGGCAGCGAAGCGACTGCTTTGTGAACGCCGGCTATGGTGCCGAGCGTCATCGTGGCGCGCGCAATGCCGGAGGCATCGGTCGTCGTTTCGATCGATTGCGCATTGTTGAAGGTACTGTTGCCTTCTTTGACTTGAAAGAGCACGCGTATGCCCGCACCCATGGCATTGCCGAACGGATTCAGCACCTTGACGGCAAACGGTTGATTCAATGCAAAACCGACAACTTGCGACTGGTTGTTGCCGCTTTCGATGGCCAGCGTTTGCGGCAAAGGCGGCGTCACCCGCAGCTGAAAGATACGGAAATTCTTTAGCGGCAGAGGCGTGCTTTCGGCGCCTTCGGCCTTGACCTGCTCGTTGCCCGCCACGTTTCCGGCCATATAATAGACCTGCGCATAGCCTTCGGCATTGGTGACGACCGTGGTGTCTCGGCTTCCTCCGATAAGCTTGTTGGAAAAGTTGCCGTAGCCGCTGACAACGGTAAAGCGGACGCGATAATTGACGATCCCGTTGGAATACTGGTCAATAATACGCACGCGCAATGGAGCGGGAAACAGCTTGCCGGCTCCCTGTTGCTGATCATTGCCGGAAATGATCTGCAGTTCGTTGGGCGGATCGGGACGCGCCGTGGCTGTGAAAATGATGGGCGAACCGTTGAGCGGCACCCTGACCTGCACCTGATGCGAATCGACTCCCGCCTTACGGCCGATCGTCCACGCAACCGCGGCGATACCGTTGGCATCCGTCGAGTCGATGACCGAAGTGTAGAGATCGTTCAACCTGCCGTCGCCGCGCGTAACCATAAAGGGAACCGGATAGCCTCTATAAGGAATACCGCGCTGATTGACGACGCGCACACGCAGGGAATCCGGCAACCGCACATTGACCGCCGACTCGAAACGATCGGCGCCGGTCTGATTGCTCACGGCAAACGGCACGGTTCCGGTTTCGGCGGCGCCGGTAAATAAAATCGGTTCAAATGCAGGATAGTCGTTCAAATAGGCTTTTACGATTGTCTGGTTTTCAAAACCGAGCTTTAATACGGCTTCCGCGATGCCGAATTCGTCCGTAAAAGATTTTTGGGTTGCCATGCCGTTGAATGTGCCGCTGCCCTGCTGCACCTGAAAGATGACCAACTCGCCGCGACGATTGTTGCCGTAACGGTCGGTCACTTTGACTTTAAAGGGCTCCGGCAAAAGTCTTCCCGCTTCGCCCTGAATTACCAAAGAGGAGGCGGCGGTAAAAGTGTTCGGGGTACCGGCGTTTACGGTAATTGCCGGAAATTCCACAAGATTGTTGCCGCTCGGCACGCCGTCAGAATAAGCCTCGATGACGACTTGGCCGGCTTGATTTCCGAACGTCACATTTGTCGATACAATACCGCGCTCGTCGGTAATGTTGGCAAACCGGGGCGGCGTTCCGCCCTGTCCCTGCGGAGTAAAACCGCTGTAGCGGGTCAAAAGAATTTTGTCGATGCGCAGATTCGGCTCGCGGCCTTTGATGTAGAGCTTGTGAAAACCTTCCGAAAGCGGAATACCGCTGACCCGATTTCGGCTCGCCCAAGTCCATACCGTAGGCTTGTCGGGAAAATCGATTCGGTTAAAGACCGTGGTATCGTCGATCGCCCAAAAGACCGAATTGGAATTATCGTCCGGCGCAATAACGCGCAGAATCATGTCGTAGGAACCGGTACAGGGAACCCAAATGGCGTAAATGGCTTTGCCGCTGCCGAAGGTTCTTGAATAAATATAGCGGCCGTTCGAGGCGTTTTGATCAAAGGCTCTGCTCATCGGCGCTTCGATAATGCCGGACTCGGCTTCGATATAGATATAGCCGTCGAAGGATTGGCAGACCGAGTCGGCGCTGAGAAACGCAGGAACGCCCGATTTGACGCGAAAGTCGACCGGCACGTTGGCCACGCCTACGCCGTTGATGTCCACCACTCTTACCGAAAGCGGCGCCCCCATTTTCTTGTCCACTTCGCCAAAGAGCGGCGGCTCACCATAGACGGCCATCATGCGGGGCTCGAGCTGAGGAATGTTGAGAAAATAGCTGTCGATTTCATTGCCCAAACTGCCGTAGAGGATCAAGCCCGAATAGAGCTGCGCCGCTTTGCCGTAGCGTTTCTGCGTATCCTGTACCGTACCGATGGTGATGCCGTTTTTCAGAACTTCGAAGGAATTGGCGGACGGATTGTTACGGTAGACTACGTAAAGCGTATCCCCTTTTGCCGGCTTGCTGGTCGGTTTGGTCGAGTTGATGGCATTGCCGAGCACCTGACCGTTGACGATGGTATAGAGGGAAATGTCGTCGCGTACGCGGATCATGTAGCCGGAGGCGATGCGGTAATCGTCCGAGTCGAGCAGCATGGCGATGCCGGTACCGCTCAGATCGGTGTAGGCGGCGGTCGTCGCAAAGCGGACGCCGGCTTTTACATATTCAGCCGAGGGAGTGTATTTGATGGAAGACAAAATTGCGAGATTTTTCCAGGCTGAAGCGGCGTCGGTGTTTTTGAGCACGCCATTGACCGCCGCATAAGACGGAGCGGCGTTCCAGCCTTTCAAATCGGGTGAAGTAAACTCGTCGACAAATTCGATGCCGGGCTGCGCAAGCTGCGCCGGAATCGTGACTGGGTCGAACCGGCGAACTGTGCTTCGATTGTTGGCCTGGTCATACACCCGGATGCCGAAATAGTACGTTCTGCCGGCTAAGATATTTTCGGTAATACGGCGCTGTTCACGTCCGCCCGAATAATTGTTGCGGCCCGGGCGATTCATATAGACAACCTGGCCGTTCTCAAAATTTGCAGCGCTGATTTCCTGATCGATCAGGTAACGCACCTCATACATATTCACAATGCCGCCGCCTTGATCGCCGGGCGTGTACCATTCCAGCACCACTGCCGGCTCGCTCGAGACCGCCGAAGAGATGACGTCAACCGGATTGGGCGCGGAACTGTCGCTGCGGATGATCGCCTTGATGACGCGGGAATACTCTAAAGCCATTTTCTGGTAACCTGCATCGACAGGATGGATGCCGTCGGGGAGGTCATTGCGCGTAGGATTGATGGCCGAGTACATGTCGACTATGACGACTTTGCTGCTCAGCGCATTGTTGAAAAACATCAATTCGATTTCTCTGTTGAACTGCCTGATTTGCGCCATCTCCTGAAAGTTGGCATCCAGTTTGGGGATGATTTTGCAGAGTAGGATATGCTTAACGTTAGGATCTTTGGCAATTTGGTCGTTGACCAGTTTACGCAGTTTCCCTGCGGCCGTATAGTCCTGAGTGTACGGCCCCGGCGTATCGCTGGTGTTGTTGGTGCCTAAATGAACAAGAACGATGTTGGGCTGGTAAGCATCGAGCGCATTCTTGATGTCCATGCTGCCGCCCGGGAGGAACCAATCGATCTTGGCGCCGCTGACAAAGTGGCCGTTATATGGTGCATTGCCGCGGCCGCCGACCATTACAAAATCAACTCCGGCGGCGCGCAGATCGTCATAGAGATATTTGCGGAAACCGTTGCCTTCGATGCTGGTTATGCCGTCTTTGCCGGCTGTGATCGAATTGCCGACGGCCATGATGCGCCATTGTTGAGCCGACAGCGGACCAGTCAATCCTAAAAGAAAAATGAAAAAGACAAGGATTGCTTTGCGGATGCTTTGGTTTCTCAAGAGAACACCTCTTTTTGGCATGTTGCATTCGGGCAATAATATCAGCTTTCTATTTGCAAAGAATGTACCGCAAGGAAACGACGGGAGGTGGAATGCATCGGCCTGCAGTCGAAGAGTCGGTCTCGCCGGTCGGGACTGTTTATTTAAAATCAATAACTAAAGCGGATTTTTCGCTGCAAATAAAGACAGCATGAAAATATCTTTATGCTCCCTTGTCAACTCGGTTTTTTGTACCATTCAGCGACAAATTGCATCAGTAATAAACAACGGACACTGTCAGAAAAACCAGCTCAAACGCATGGAAACGCGTGGGCCGCTGTAATTGTTGGTCAAGCCTATTCGCTTGATGAATTTGGCATAGAGGTATTGATACTCGACGCCCCAGGATAACGTTTTGCCGATAAGAAAGTCGATGCCGGCCCCGACTTCGAATCCCCAACCCGGACGCTCCAGATGCGTGCGGGCGGTATTTTGATTTTTCGGAGTCTGGCGCGACCAAAAGACCGAGGCGCCGTAAGATACGTAAGGGGAGATCGAGACCGGCGGCAACAGGAGGTATTTGAGGTCAAACGCCAGCTGATCGAGGGCGACGGAAGCCGAATCGAGCTGCACAATGTTCTTTTGCCGCCACTCCGAGAAAGAGAGACGAAACACGTGGCTCTTGTAAATAGGGAGAATCAGGTTGCCGCCTAAGTACGGCTTGGCTCCATCTACGTTTTTCAATGGCCGGCTTGGATAGCGGTCGAGGTCGCTCGGTTTCCAGACACCTATTTCGCCGCCGAAGCCTATGCCCTTGGCCATCGCCGCCAAAGGCAACAGACACAAGCAAAACAGGATCGCAGCGGTTCTTTGTGATTTGCTTTGCGTCAAATGTACGAAAATTTTTCGCCTCGGCTCACTCATGATGTCGCCGGCTCATGCGATTGGCTGGAATCGCTGCTCGCCTGCGGTTGAAATCCGATCGACGTACCGGTTCTGCTCGGTTCGTTAACGATCTTGATCTCACCGTATTGCGCCTCGTATTTGGCAATGTTGTCCTTTAATGCCGCCAGCAGCGATTTGGCATGCTGCGGCGTCATGATAATGCGCGCATAGATTTTTGATTTTGGAATGCCGGGCAGAACGCGGGTAAAATCCATGACAAACTCGGCCGGTGAATGAGAGATGATCGCCAAGTTGGCATAGATTCCTTCCGCTTCTTTTTCGCCGATTTCGATGTTGATCTGCTGCGTCTGATGATTCGTCATGGCTTACCTCCCTTTTTAACTTTAATTTATTCAATTTTCATCTTATCATCAACCTGTTTGTCGGGTTTGGCGCGGAGATTGTTTTGCTTGCTTTGCAGCGCCTTTTATGTTACATTTAATTAATATATGCATTTCCAGGAAGGTTATGAGTAATCCGGCAAAGCGTCTGTTTTTGATCGACGGCATGGCTCTGGCGTACAGAGTTTATTATGCTTTTGTGCGCAATCCCCTCATCAATTCAAAGGGGGAAAATGTCTCTGCCGTCTTTGGCTTTGCCAACGTTCTCCTAAAGCTCATTGACGAGCACAAACCGGATTATCTTGCCGTTGTGTTCGATACCCCGCAGCCGACCTTTCGCCATGAAAGATTCGAAGAGTACAAGGCAACGCGCAAAGAAATGCCCGAGGAAATGGTCGAACAACTCCCGCGTATTCGCGAAATGCTGCAGGTGCTGAATGTTCCGCTTCTTGAACTGCCGGGGTATGAGGCGGACGACATCATCGGCACGCTGGCCAAACGCGCGGAAGAAAAGGGGATCGAAACGTTCATCGTTTCCGGCGACAAGGACATGATGCAGCTTGTCGGCCCAAAGATCAAGCTGCTCGTGCCGCGCCATGGCGGCAAAGAAGAAGAGATCCTCGATGAGCAGGCGATCCGCGAGAAAATCGGCTTGTCGCCCGCGCAAATCATCGATTATTTGGCGCTTATGGGTGATTCGAGCGACAACATCCCTGGAGTCAGCGGCATCGGGCCGGTTGCGGCGTCCAAGCTGCTGCAGGAATTCGGCACGTTGGAAGCAGTGCTCGCCAACGTCGAAAAGATCAGCGACAAACGCTCGAGAACGGCTCTCGAAAAGGGTGCCGAGAGCGCTCTCCTTTCCAAAGAACTTGCCGCCATACACTGCAACGTTCCCGTCGACATTCAACCGGAACAGTTGTCTTTGCGGGAAAGCGACCGGCGGACCGTTTTTCAGTTTTTTCAACGCATGGAATTTCGTTCTTTGGCCGAGCGCTTTATTCCCGATGAACTGCAAAAAAAGCGCGATTATCGCCTGATCCAAAGCGAAGCGGAACTCGAAGCGTTGGCGCAGGCGCTCGAAACGGCCGGTCGCTGGGCCTTCGATACCGAGACCACCGATCCCGACCCGATGCGCGCCGAGCTGGTCGGTTTATCCTTTTCGTTCAGCGACGATGTCGCTTATTATGTGCCGGTTCGCGGACCGCAGGAATTTGCCGAACCGCATCGGCCTTTGCCGATAGTCCAAGTTCTGCAGCGTCTCAAACCCATTTTCGAAAACGAAGCCGTCCTGAAATGCGGCCATAACGCCAAGTATGACATGATCGTTCTGTCCCGTTGCGGCGTAAAAGTCAAAGGATTGGCGTTCGACACCATGGTGGCGGGCTATCTGCTCGATCCTTCGGCGCGGCAGCACAATCTCGACGCCATGGCGCTGACCTATTTTGATCTCAAAAAAATCCGCATAGAAGATGTCATCGGCAGCGGCGCCAAGCAGATTCGAATGGATCAGGCGCCGATTGCGCGGGTTGCCGAGTACGCCTGTGAAGACGCCGAGGTAACTTGGAAGCTTTGGCGGACGCTGGAGCCGAAAATTGATGAGCTCGAGCTGCGTCCCCTGCTCGAAGAAATAGAGATGCCGCTCGTTTCCGTGCTCATGACCATGGAGATGAACGGCGTCAAAATCGATGTGCCGTACTTGGAAAAGATGTCCAAGAACCTTGAAGTGGAATTGGCGGTCTATGAACAAGAAATATACAAGCTGGCGGGGTGCCGCTTTAACATCAATTCGCCCAAGCAGTTGGCTGAAGTGCTGTACGACAAGCTCAAGCTCAAAACCGCCAAGAGAACCAAGACCGGCTTTTCGACCGACGTCAATGCTTTGGAAGAGCTGAGCCGCGAACACGAGCTGCCGAAGGCGATTTTGAGCTATCGGCATTTGGCCAAGCTCAAATCGACCTATGTGGATGCTCTGCCGAAACTCGTCAACCCCAAAACCGGCCGCGTGCATACTTCTTACAATCAAACCGTAACGGCGACCGGCAGACTTTCGTCAAGCGAACCGAATCTGCAGAACATCCCCATCCGCACCGAAATCGGCAGCAGCATTCGCGCGGCCTTTATTCCGACCAATGCGGACTATGTCATTGTGGACGCAGATTATTCGCAGATCGAGCTGCGCATCATGGCGCAACTGTCGGGCGATCCGGGGCTGCGCGCCGCTTTTGCGGCGGATGAAGATGTTCATACCCGGACCGCCGCGTTGATTTTCGGCATCGATCCCAAAGAGGTGACGGCTGAACAACGACGGCGCGCCAAGGAGGTCAATTTCGGCATTATGTACGGAATGGGGCCCTACGGCTTGTCGCAACGGCTCGATATCACGCCGGAAGAGGCGACGGAGTTTATCAGCGCGTATTTTAAAGCCTATCCGGGCGTGCAGAATTACATGACGAACACCGTGCGCGAAGCACGGAACAACGGCTATGTGACTACGCTGTTCAAGCGCCGACGCTACATTCCGGACATTAACAGCGACAATCGCCGCGTGCGCGAGTTTGCCGAGCGTACGGCCATCAACACCCCGATTCAGGGGAGCGCCGCCGATATGATCAAAATCGCCATGATCCGCATTCAAAAAAGGTTCAATGAAGAAAAACTCGGCGCCAAAATGATCATGCAGGTTCACGATGAACTGGTCTTTGACGTGCCGAAAAGCGAACAGGAGGCCGTCAAAGAATTGATTCGCCGGGAAATGGAAAAGGCGGTCGAGATGGAAGTGCCCGTCAAAGTTGAAATCGGCGTCGGCGACAACTGGCTGCAGGCGCATCCGTAATATAGCTCTACGGGCTTTTATGGCAGTAAAGGAGCACAGCCGATCATAGAACATTACCTCCGGCATAGACGATTTCACTCGGCGCCGCAGACATTAAATGCGGGAAACTGCTGCAGCAGGCCGTTTCAGACAATCCATTTGAGGGAATTTCCGGCTTTTTGACAGTATGACCAAGACGATTGAACTTCGCTTGATCAGTGATCCGGCCCTGCTGAGTGCAATGCGGACTGCCGTGGCCAATGTGTGCGAGTGGGCAGGTTTCGATCAGCGCACAACCGGAAGGATTGTACTGGCGCTGGACGAGGCGTGCACCAACATCATCAAGCATGCCTATAAAATGCAGAACGATCAGAGAATCTCGATCATCTGCCGCATCACGCCGCGCAACCTCGTGTTTATCTTGGAAGATGACGGCGAGCCGGCGGATGTTAAAAAGATCAAGTCGCGACCTTTGAATGAGATCCGCCCCGGCGGCTTGGGGGTCTATTTGATCAATAGCGTCATGGACAAAGTTCGATATAAAGCGGGAAAAGTGAAGGGTAATCGTTTGTACATGCATATTCGTCGACCGAAAGGCAGTGCAGGGTGAGTTTGAACATTCAGACAAAAATGCAAAGCGGAGCGGCCATCGTGCATATTGAAGGGGAAGTCGACATGTTCTCATCCCCGCAGGCGAGGCAAGTCATTATGGAATTGATCCGCAAAAAGACGCCCAAGATTATCGTCGAGTTGGAGGGCGTTCCTTATATGGACAGCTCGGGATTGGCCGTGCTCATCGAAGGGCTGCGGCAGTGCGGGGAATACGGCGGTTCTCTGGCGGTTGCCGGCGTGCGCGACAACGTCCGGGAAGTCTTTGAACTGACTCGCCTGGATCGGGTTTTCAAAATTTACCAAAACGTCGAGGCGGCGCTCGCAGAATGAAAAAGCTGCAAAAGATTTTCGGCAACTCGGGCAGAAAACTGGCGGTTTTTTTCGTTCATGTCGATCGCCTCATGCGCCTGAGCGCCAGGACACTGTATTGGATTTTTGTTGCGCCCTTTAAAGGCAAGCCGATTCGTTGGGGTGAGACCTTTGTGCAGATGGTGCGCATCGGCGTCGATTCCATTTCCATCGTTGCCGTCATTTCGTTCTGCGTAGGCTTGATCATTGCCATGCAGGCCGCGTATCAATTGGAGCGATTCGGCGCCGTTATTTATGTAGCCGATCTGGTGGCGGTTTCCATGTGCCGCGAATTGGGGCCTCTGATCACCGCCATCATCATCACGGGACGCAGCGGCTCGGCAATCGCCGCGGAAATCGGAAGCATGAAAGTGGCCGAGGAGCTCGATGCGCTGCAAACCATGGCGCTGAATCCGATCGGCTTTTTGGCCGCGCCGCGCACCATTGCCATGATGGTCATGCTTCCCTGCCTGACCGTGCTCTCTGATTTCGTTGGAATTGCCGGCGGTTTTGTTTTGGCGCTGACCAATCTCAAATTGACATTCATCGCCTATTTCAACGAAACGGCCGAAGCGTTGCTGGCGCGCGATTTTTTAACCGGCCTGGTCAAGAGCTTTTTTTTCGCCGTAATCATTGCGCAGGTGGGCAGTTATCAGGGATTCAGCGTGGTCGGCGGTGCTGAAGGAGTCGGTCGCGCCACCACTACCGCGGTGGTCACCTCGATCTTTCTCGTCATTTTAGCCGATTTGCTGTTTACGATGCTCTTTTATTCTACCCTTTGATATGAGCGAACCGATCATCAGCATACGCGATCTCCATACCAGCTACGGATCGCGCAAAATTCTCAAAGGGATCAACTTGGACATCTACCCGCGGGAAACGCTGGTCATTTTGGGTCGTTCCGGCTGCGGTAAAAGCACGCTCTTGCGCCACATGATCGGCTTGAACAAGCCGGATCGCGGTCAAATTTTTATAAAGGGCGTTGATATCGTGACGGCAAGCGAAAAAGAGCGTGAAAAACTGCTCATCAAGATGGGCATGCTTTTTCAAAACGGCGCCCTGTTCAATTCCATGACGGTCGGCGAAAATGTCGCACTGCCGTTGATGGCGCACACGCCGCAGGAACCGTCGACGATTCGTATCATGACACGAATGAAGCTTGGGATGGTCGGGCTGAGCGGATTCGAGGATTTCATGCCGTCGCAGCTTTCCGGCGGCATGAAGAAGCGGGCTGGGCTGGCGCGCGCCATCGCCATGGATCCGGACATTCTCTTTTGCGACGAGCCCTCGGCCGGACTCGATCCCATTGTCGCCGTCGGCATCGATCATTTGATATTGAAACTTAAAACGGCCCTGAAAATGACGATCGTCGTCGTCACCCATGAAATGGCCTCCGTGTTTTTAATTGCCGACCGCGTCTGTCTGCTGCACGAAGGTGAAATCAAGTTTTTGGGCACCAAAGAGGAGCTGACCCGCAGC
>JAPDPN010000081.1:0-14244 GCA_034506455.1 Candidatus Zhuqueibacterota bacterium
GACTTGCGACAAGATACCGTTTTTGTCGATGCGGACGGCAACCTGGTCGTCAATCGGCCTTATGTCTATCGCACCGTAAGCGACGCCGAATATGCCGCTTATTTCGGTTACAGCCGACGGTACGATCGTCGAACCTCATTCGGAATGAATGCCAAGATTGTTCATAAAGGAGTAGGCGACCACTCGGCTTGGGGTATCGGTTTCGACATCGGGGTTCTTTGGAACGCTTGGCGGCAACTCAAGGTGGGCATCAATCTGCAGGATGCGACAACCACTCTGCTCGCCTGGAATACATCGAAAAAAGAACTTATCGCGCCGACTCTCAAAAGCGGCGTCTCGTATCCATTCCTGTTCCCAAAGTGGAAAAGTCGCATTCTTTTTGCCGCCGACGCCGATTTGAGATTCGAAGGTCGACATTCCAATGCCGACATTTACTGGGGCGACGTCAGCCTGAATTTTCGCTTTGGGGCGGAATTCATTCTGCTCAATAGTCTGGCCGTGCGCATCGGCAGAGATGATTTGGGCTGCCTGACTGCCGGCGCCGGATTTGCGTTACCGAGATTGTACATCGACTATGCCTTCATGAATCACACGGACCTCAAGGAGACACATCGGGTATCGCTTCGTCTGCGCCTCGAAGAAGAGCGTTTCCGTAGAAAGAATTAGCCCGCAGCCGCACAAACAACCATTCCGTTTCTGCTGAACCGATTTTTTTTACTTAAATGGCAAAATATCAGTTGACTATCAGCTTTTTTTTCCGTAAAATTTAAACTAATGATAAAACAGAACGTTAAGCTGTAGAAGCAAATTTGGCGGCAGCATGATTGCAAGCATGACCGGATATGGACGCGGCAGCGCGGTTGTCGACGAGTGTGAAATCGTTGTCGAAGTCAGGAGCGTCAACAACCGCTTTCTCGACATTGTACTCAAAGCGCCTGTCATCCTCAACTCGTATGAAAACCAAATTCGCGAACTTGTCGGAAATTTTTTGAGCCGCGGCCGGGTCAGCATCGTCGTAACCGCAAAAAACGGCGGCGAAATCGGACAAAAAACCACGCTCAACCATGCGATGGTGGCGGGATATGTGGCGGCTGCAGAGGAAATACGATGCAAATACTCGATCGGCGGCTCCTTGGATTTGGCCGCGCTTCTCTCCCTGCCGAATGTAATCGAAATTGAAACGGAGAGCGAGAAGGGAGGGCAAATCTGGGAGTGCACGCGAAGCGCCCTTGAAGAAGCGCTGCTGCAGGTCAAAAGCATGCGTTTTCGGGAAGGCGAAGAGCTGCGCAAAGATTTCGAGAAGCGTCTCGACGCGATGGGTCAAATCGTCCGGCGCATTGAGGCTCTGGCCAAGGACGCACCGATGGTCAAGTTCGAACGGCTCAGCGAACGCATCAGCAGGTTTTTTCCGGATGAAAAAGTCGATCAGGAACGCCTTGAAATGGAGCTGGCCGTCATCGCGGACCGCATCGACATCACGGAAGAGCTGACGCGCTTTGACAGCCATTTGGCGCATTTTCGCGAACTGCTCGACGCCGAGACTTCACAAGGGCGCAAGCTCAATTTTCTTTTGCAGGAGATGAACCGCGAAGCCAATACCATGTCGTCCAAATCTTACAGCGCCGAAATCGCGCATTTGGTGGTGGAAATTAAAGAAGAGATCGAAAAGCTTCGCGAGCAGGTGCAGAACATTGAATGAAAAAGCTGCAAAAGGTCTGTTGGTCGTACTTTCCTCGCCCTCAGGAGGCGGCAAGACAACCGTCATCAAAAAGATCCTCGAGAGTGCACCGCCGAACTATTGCTACTCGATCTCAATGACGACGCGGCCGCGGCGCGAGGGCGAAAAGGACGGCGTCGATTATTTTTTCGTCGATGACGAAACGTTTCAAAACGCAATCCGGCATGGCGATCTTATCGAATTCGAAAAGGTACACGATTGGTATTACGGCACGCCCAAAAGTCGCCTGCTGGAACAACTGGAGGCCGGCAAAGTCATCTTTATGGATTTGGACGTTTACGGCGCCCTGCATATCAAACGGGAATTCGACGGTCGGGCGCTGTTGATTTTCCTCAAACCGCCGAGCATCGACGAGCTCATCCGCAGGCTCTGCAGCCGATCGACCGAGACCCCCGCGCAGATCGAGCGGCGTCTCGAACGCCTGCCGGACGAGCTGGCCAAGGCGGATCAATTCGATGCGGTCATTGTCAATGCGGATCTCGACGAGACCGTTTCCAAAGTCAATGCATTGATAAACGAAAGGTTAAAACGTAGCTCCATGGAGGTCTGTTCATGACGGAAGCAATTCCTTTGGAAAAACTGACGGAAAAGTGCAGCAGTATTTACGAGGCCGTGGTGATTATTGCCCGCCGGGCGCGGCAGATCAACGAAATGCAGCGGCGGCTGATCGAACAGCAGGTTGTTCCTGCTCAATCTGAAACAAAAGATTCGGATGAAAGCGATGACATGCCGCTGGATCGCGATTATATCGACGGGCAATATTTAAAGCTGCCCAAGCCCACCACGATCGCTTTGAAAGAAATGCTCGAAGGCAAACTGTCCTTTGAGTACATCGAGCCGGAAGAGTAAGCGTGGAACTGAGCGGCAAAAAACTGCTGGTCGGAGTATGCGGCGGCATCGCCGCTTACAAGGCCGCCTATTTGGTTCGGGAACTGGTCAAGCACGGCGCCCGCGTACGTGTAGTGATGACCGAAGCGGCACGGCAGTTTATTGCCCCCTTGACATTCGAGACATTATGCGGTGAGCCGGTCGGTTTGGATTTGTTTCCCGCGCAGGGCGGCGCGGCGACTGTGCACATCGATTGGGCGCGTTGGGCCGATGCGATTGTCATCTGCCCTGCCACGGCCAACACGATCGCCAAACTCGCCAACGGTATTGCAGACAACCTGCTGACCTCGCTGGCGCTTGCGGCGACCGTTCCGCTGATCGTTTGCCCGGCGATGAACGTCGAAATGTACAAGAATCCGCTCTATCGTAGAAACGAAAACAGACTGCGCGAAGCGGGCGTCCGGATCGTCGATCCGGAGGCCGGAGAGCTGGCCTGCGGTGAAGTCGGCGCCGGGCGCTTGGCGGAAACCGAGCAGATCCTCTGGGCGATTCAGTGCGCTTTATTCGGCACACAAGAATTTCGCGGTCGCCGATTTTTGATCACCGCCGGGCCGACGCGGGAGCCGATCGATCCGGTTCGTTACCTGTCCAACCGCAGCTCGGGAAAAATGGGTTTTGCCCTTGCCGAAGCTGCGGTCCTGCGCGGCGCCGAGGTGACGCTGATCAGCGGTCCAACCTATTTGAAACCGATTGCCGCGCTTTGTCATATACCGGTTACCACAGCCGAAGAAATGGCCGAGCAGGTCGAACGGAGGCTGGCGGAAAGCGACGTTCTGATTATGGCTGCGGCGCCGGCCGATTTTCGATGCGCCGAGTTTTCGCCGCAGAAACGTCCGAAAAACGATGTGCTTCAGCTGACGTTGGTAAACACCACGGATATTCTTCGCGCTGCCGGTGAGCACAAAGGAAATAGAATACACGTCGGTTTCTCTCTCGAGACCGACAACGGATTGGAAAAAGCACGACGAAAGCTTGAGGAGAAAAATTGCGACATTATGGTGTTGAATCCGGCCGACGATCCCGAAGCCGGGTTTGAAGTCGACACCAACAAGATCACGCTGCTTTTTGCCGACGGCCGCGAGAAAAAGTTCGAAAAAATGAGCAAGCGTCGAGCGGCAGATGAAATCTTGACCGCAGTCGGTGAACTGCTGAGAGCTGAGGCGTGACATGCTCGAGGAACTAGAACAATTTTTATTGCAGGACATTGAATTATACGGCGATGCGCAAATTCCGCGGTCGGCTTTGGTCGTTGATGCCGATCTTCAAACCTATGCAGCGGAAGCGGCGCCCTGGCAAGGCGCGGAAACCCTCGATGCACTGGACCTCGCCATCCGTTCCTGCATGAAATGCTCGCTTGGCAAGCTGCGTCATCAGTTTGTGTTCGGCGAGGGTAATCCGAATGCCCGCATCCTTTTGGTAGGCGAAGCGCCGGGCGCGGATGAAGATCGGCTCGGCAGACCGTTTGTCGGCGAGGCCGGTGAGCTTTTGACCAAAATGCTTGCGGCCATCGGCTTGCAGCGAAGCGACGTCTACATTTGCAACCTGCTCAAATGCAGACCGCCGCGCAACCGCGATCCTCTTCCTGAGGAAATCGCCTTTTGCAGGCCGTATTTATTCAAGCAGATTGAATTGATTAACCCACTGACTATTTTATGTTTGGGAAGGTTTGCCGCGCAATCGCTGTTGAACACTGACGAAGCGATCAGCAATCTGAGACAAAAATGGTTTACATTCAACAAGGCGTTTGTGTTGGTGACCTATCATCCGGCGGCGCTGCTTCGGTCGCCGCAATATAAACGACCGGCATGGGAAGATTTACAGCTTTTCAAGCAAAAGCTGGTCGAATTGGGCATTTGCAGTTAAGTGAATATGGCAAAAGCAGAAGAGACAACCCGCATTCCCCCGCAGGCGATGGAAGCCGAAAATTCGGTCATCGGCGCCATGCTGCTTTCCTCCGAAGCGGTGAATACGGCGGTGGAACTGCTGGATGAAACGTGCTTTTATAAAGAGGCGCACAAGAAAATTTTTATGGCCGCCTTGGCGCTGCATGAAAAGAACCTGCCGGTCGATGTTTTGACCGTTGCCAACGAGCTGGAAAAGCGCGGTCAACTCGAAGCGGTGGGCGGCCATTATTATTTGACCGAACTGGTGGAACGCGTGCCGGGCACGGCTAATGTCGAACATCATTGCAAAATTGTGCTCGACCGCGCGCTGCTGCGCAAGCTGATCACCATCGCCGATGAAATTCAGCAGGAATGCTATCAGCATGGTCAGGATGCCATCGACATCATAGACGCGGCGGAACGCAAGATCTTTGCGTTGTCCGAGAATAAGGCGCGCAAAGATTACACCCACATCAAGCCCGTGGTCATGAAGGCCATGGACAAGATCGATGAGAATTCGCGCAAACAAGGCCATGTAACCGGCATTCCGACCGGTTTTCATAAACTGGATCACATTCTCTCGGGACTGCAGAATTCCGATTTGATCATTTTAGCCGCACGACCGTCTATGGGGAAAACGGCATTGGCGCTGAATATCGCCCGAAACGCGGCGGTAAACGGTCATCCGGTTGCTATTTTTAGCCTCGAAATGGCGGACTATCAGCTGGCTATGCGTATGTTGTGTTCCGAGGCGCGCCTCGACTCGCATCGCGTCCGTTTGGGAAAACTGACCGAAAGCGAATGGCAGCTGCTGGCGCAGTCGGCTTCAAAACTCTTTTCTATGCCGATTTTCATCGATGATACGCCCGGCATTACCGTCTTAGAATTGCGTTCCAAGGCGCGACGTTTAAAGGCCGAGCACAACATCGGGCTGATCGTCATCGACTATCTGCAGCTGATGCGCCTTGCGACGCGCGTCGAAAACCGACAAATCGAAATCGCCATGATTTCGCAGTCGCTGAAAAACCTGGCCAAGGAACTTGACATCCCGGTGTTGGCGCTCTCACAATTGTCGCGTGCCGTTGAAGCGCGCAGCGATGGAAGGCCGGTTTTGTCCGACCTACGCGAATCCGGCGCCATTGAGCAGGACGCGGACGTCGTTATTTTCATCCACCGACCGGCGCAGGCGAAGGGTGATGAAATCGACGGCCAAACGCGCGCCGAGATCATCGTTGCCAAACAGCGAAACGGGCCGACCGGAGACATCGAGTTGGTCTTTCTCAGCAAATACGTTCAATTTGCCAATTTGGAAGATTATCGGGAAGAAATTCCCGTCTTCCGTGAAGATCTATTTTAATTTTGTAAATGCAGACGCAAACGACGACAACCTCTGAACCCACCCTGGCGCAAAGCTACGGCGAAACCGTCGAAGGGCTGCTGCTGCGCATGGCGCGCTATCAGAACAGCGCCGACATCGAACTGGTACGCCGCGCTTTTGAGCTGAGCTACGAAGCGCACAAGGGTCAGCGTCGTAATTCCGGCGAACCCTACTTTGAGCACCCGCTCGAAGTCGCCAAGATCCTCGTCGGCTTAAAGATGGACTATCAGACCGTCATCGGCGGCATCCTGCACGATACGGTCGAGGACACCTATGTCACGCTCGATATGATCCACAAAGAGTTCGGGGATCAGGTGGCTCGTTTGGTCGACGGCGTGACCAAGATCTCCAATCTAAAGCTGACCGGATTTCAGCGCCAACAAGCGGAAAATTTCAAAAAGATGCTGATGTCGATGGTGCACGACATTCGCGTCATCCTGATCAAGTTCGCCGACCGTCTGCACAACATGCGTACTTTGGAATATCTGCCTGAGGAAAAGCGTCGCCGCATAGCCCTTGAAACTCAGCAGGTTTATGCGCCGCTGGCGCATCGCTTGGGGCTGTCGCGCATCAAAGCCGAACTCGAGGATCTTGCCTTCAAGCATCTGGAACCCGAAACGTATCAAGATTTGGTCAGACGCGTCGCCGAGACCAAAGAAGAGCGGGAACAAGCCATCCTGATCATCACCAACTCCATCCGCAACGAGTTGGTAAAAAACCACATCTCAGCGCGATTGGAGGGCCGAGCCAAGCATTATGCCAGTATCTGGCACAAAATGACCGTGCGCGGCGTACCGTTCGAGGAGATAACTGACCTCCAGGCCATCCGCATTATTGTCGACAAAGTCAGCGATTGTTACGCCGCCCTCGGCATAGTCCATTCGCTGCACAAGCCGATCAACGAACGGTTCAAAGACTATATTGCCAATCCTAAAGCCAACGGTTACCAGTCGATTCACACAACCATCATTGGGCCGCTCGGCAAAAAGTACGAAGTCCAGATCCGCACCGAAGATATGCACCGAGTGGCCGAAGAGGGAATCGCCGCTCATTGGCGCTACAAAGAAGGCAAGCTGCACGAGGACGAACTCGACCGGCAACTTACATGGTTACGGCAGTTCCTCGAATCCGAAGAGGAGCAGGACGACGAATCCTTCCTCGAGCATCTCAAAATCAACCTTTTTCCGGACGAAATTTTCGTTTACACACCCAAGGGCGACCTCTATCGACTTCCCGTCAACTCAACGCCGGTGGATTTCGCTTTTGCCGTGCATACGGACATCGGCATGCACTGTTTTGCCGCCCGCGTCAATAACCGTATCCAGCCGTTAAGCTATAAGCTAAAGAGCGGCGACGTCGTTGCCATCATTACTTCGCCCAATAAATACCCCAACAAAGATTGGCTGCAGTTCGTCGTAACCAGCAAGGCGCGCTCAAAGATCAAAAAATATCTCCGCGACGTCGAATTCGAAAGCAGCGTGAACCTGGGTCAGGAAATCCTGGCAGGCGGAGTCAATCGGATCGGACTCAAGTATAAAAATATCAATCTGAGCGATCTGGCCGAGAAACTCCATTATAATTCCGAGAAGCAACTTTTGGCGGCGTTGGGGCGCGGGAACCTGAAATTAGAAACCGTGCTGCGCCGTCTGGTTCCAGATGCGCAAAAGCTCCAGCCGCAAAAAGCCAAATTTCCGCAATGGCTGGTCAGGCAGCGCAAGTCCGAGAGCACCATTCGCGTCGCGGGCATGGACAACATCCTGATCAACTTTGCCCGTTGCTGCAATCCGGTTCCCGGCGAGCCGATTACCGGCGTCATCACCAAAGGGCGCGGCATCGTGGTGCATTCGAATGCCTGCAAAAATTTAGAGCAGCTGATCCAGAATCCCGACCGAATCATGGATGTGAGCTGGAACATCAGCAGCGAATCCAAGCGCTTTGTCGCCGGACTGCAGGTACTCGGTGAACGCCGCAAGAACACCCTGGCGGACATCTCTGCGTGTGTTGAAAAATCGGATTCGGCCATTGTCAGCATGAAAATGGGAACCGATAATTCCCTTTTCACTTGCCGCTTGGAAGTAGAGGTCTATAATCTCGACCACTTGAACAAACTGATTGCCAATTTGAAAAAGATCGAAGGCGTTGTTACCATCGAACGTTTCAATGCATTGGTGTCATGACGATCTGAATCATATCAACTGAGGAGCAAGCACATGGAAGATCACATCAGGACCGTAACCAAGAAGGATGTTGCCAAACGAACTGCCAAGATTGTCGGCGAAAAGATCTATCTGACCGAAAAGGTCGTCGACGGGGTATTTCAAGCACTCAGAGAGTTTATGATGGAAGCGGATCCCGAGATTCGCATAGAGATTCGCGATTTCGGTGTTTTTGAAGTAAAAAAGACAAAGGCGAAACCCAAAGCGCGAAATCCCAAAACCGGCGAGATCATCTATGTGCCTCCTCGTCGGAAAACTCACTTTAAAGCCGGCAAACTGCTGAAAGAAGTGCTGAAAGAGCCGCTCAAGCGGGAAGCGGAATAACCGTTATGAAGATATTGCCGGCCGACAAGGCTTACCTGCTGGCTATCCCTTCGGGAAGAATACTCGGCATCGATTACGGCGAAAAGCGCATCGGACTCGCCGTCAGCGATCCTTTGCAATTCTCTGCTTTCAGCCTAAAAACTTTACGCAATGAAGGAATTCGATCCGTAGCCGAAAAGCTGCAGGCCATCATTGCCGAACAGAATATTCGGGCGATCGTAATCGGCAAGCCGATACAAATGAGCGGAGAGGCAGGGGAGATGTGCCGCAAAGCTGAACAGTTCGCCAACCAGCTGGCTTCCGTGCTGGTCGATATGCCGATTTTCCTTTGGGACGAAAGGTGGACGACCCTGAGCGCAGAGCGCCTGTTGCGCGAAACGGGTCGTTCTCCTTCGCAAGAAAAAGAACAAGTAGATCAAATTGCCGCAGCCTATCTTTTGCAGAGTTTTCTGCAACGGCTCGATGTTGTCAAACGCACCGCCGATCAACAAACTTGATCCAAAAATTCGCAACGACGCTTCAGGATACCCTTCTGATGAATAAAAAAGATATCGGCCTGGCTGCGCTTTCAGGTGTTCTTTTCGCTTTTTCCCTGCCTCCATTCAAAACCGGCTTTTTGGCCTATGGGGCGCTGGTCCCATTTTTCTTCTTGATCGACAAAAAGAGTTTAAAAGACGCTGCTCGATGGGGCTATGTTACCGGCGGCATTATCGCCGTACTGACCCTCAATTGGATCGCCTGGGCGACATTCGGCGGTTTTATCGGCGTTTTGTTGGTATGGCCGCTCTATCTTACTTTGTGGAGCGTTTCGTTTACCCTCCTGAAGCAAAAATTCGGTGATTCTGCTTTCCTCTTTGCCCCGTTTCTTTGGACGACGATGGAATACCTCCAATCGTTTTCCGAACTGGCGTTTCCATGGAATTATCTCGGCTATACGCAAACCTTTTATTTGCCTCTTATCCAATTCTCCGAGTATTTTTCGGTCTATGGGGTCAGCTTTTGGGTGGCTCTGCTCAATGTTCTAATCTATCTGCTGCTGAAAAGTGGGAATGATAAGTATCGTCGGGTTCTTTTGTCATTATCGATCGTGATCCTATATGCCCTGCCGCTGGGATACGGCCTTTATCGAATGCGAACAACGGAAGAGCAGGACGAGTCACTGCGCGTCGCATTGATTCAGGCCAATCTCGATCCCAACGAAAAGTGGTCGGAAAACTTGTATGAAAATAATTTTTCCCTTTATGAACGATTGACCGCTTCCGTTCTCGATTCATACCCTGATTTGATTATCTGGCCGGAAACCGCCGTTTCCTTTTATTTACGCTCCGAACCTCACTATCAAGCCCGCATCCATCGCCTGATTGATGCGCCGCGGATATGTTTCCTTACCGGCGCATTGGATTATCGCTATATTGATGAACAAAATTACGTCTATTATAACAGCGCTTTGTTCATCGAACCCAATCGGCAGGGCTT
Organism: Candidatus Zhuqueibacterota bacterium; assembly: GCA_034506455.1. GTDB lineage: Bacteria > Zhuqueibacterota > Zhuqueibacteria > Residuimicrobiales > Krinioviventaceae > Fontimicrobium_A. The sequence goes on from JAPDPN010000081.1 coordinate 9,904, forward strand.
TCAACATCATAACAAAATGAAACTGGTGCCGTTTTCGGAACGGGTGCCGTACAAATCTTTTTTCCTGTTTCGGATCCTCAAGAATCTTTTATGGAATTTTGGCCTCGGCGATTATGCAGTGGGACAGGAGGAGACGGTTTTCGACGGGCCAATGCGCACCGAGCCCTCCGGCAGGCGTTTTAAAACCTCAGCGGCCATCTGTTACGAATCGGTTTTTCCGGAACACGTTCGCCGTTACGTGGACAAAGGTGCTCAGTTCCTTATCATCATAACCAATGACGCCTGGTTCGGAAAAACACAGGGTCCCTTTCAACACAACCAAATAGCCGTCTTTCGGGCCATCGAAACTCGACGCGACATTGCCCGATGTGCCAACACCGGTGTATCTTGCTTCATAGACCGCTTCGGCAGGGTGCGAAAAGCAACGAAAATCTATACGCAGGCAGTGGTTGTGGATCAAGTCCGATTGTCGGATGAAAAGACCTTTTTTGTCCGGTACGGTAATCTCTTTGCCAATGCCGCAGCGATTCTATCCGCCGCTTTACTGACGTTGTGTTTGTCGGCGAGGGCGATAAAACGATGACAGGAAGGCAGAGGACACTCGTTTTCCAGCTCGTCTTGGCGTCGTTTTTCTCGGTCCGCGCCGAGGTGACGCAGTCGTTTTACCTTACTTCCTCGATCATGACCCGTTCCCTTGCCATGGGCGGCGCATTTACTGCCGTGCGCGACGGCGTCGAAAGCTCATTCTATAATCCTGCCGCTCTCATTGACGATGAAGAGCGCTTTAGAGTCGGCGTGGATCCAGTAGGACTCATTGCCCTCACCCGCGGTATAGAACACGTTTCCGTTCGCACCCCGCTCTCACCGGCCGATTATCTTGCGGCGGCAGGGATGGCATTAAGGTTCGTCTCATTTACCTACGGCCCTTTTCAAGCGATCGCACTATTGAGCGAAGAGCTTGCAGATTCGCCCTTTCGTGATGTCGGCGATATCCGAACAGCCGGTAAAGGCATAGTGGATTGGAATCATCATATTGCCGCCTTTCGGTTGACACCCGCCCAACAAATATCGCTCGGCGCTTCGCTGCTTTTTTTTAATCTTGGCGAGACTCAGGAAGGTGAATTTCGAATCGAACGCAGCATAGGCTCATCTTACGGCATTTTTATTTCGCCGACGTCCCGCTTTTCCGTAGGCGCAACGGTCTTTAATCTCCCCCAAGAAGCCCGCTCGGCTTTGGAAGGCAAGTACCAAGTCGATCGACAGGACGTCAATTTCGGACTCTCTTGGCTGGCCTCCGATGCTATTCAGCTCGCTATGGACTTTCGCAAAGTGACCCAAGAAGATTCGACTGATACCGTTCATTTTCATGGAGGCGTCGAATTGACGCCGTTCTCTTTTCTAGCCTTGCGCGCCGGCTATTTTCGTGAAAGTGAAAACAAGATCTCTGCGGGATTTGGATTGGGACAGTTTCGCCGGCTGAAAAGGAGGGATTTTATTTTTGGGAAAATAATGCTAAATTATTGTCTGCAGACGGCTTCGAGTAATCAATCCAATTTGGAACATCGCCTGGCGCTCCTAATTCGCCTCTGAAAAGAAAAAGGCAGGAATGAAAAAAATATTCAGATGTGCAATAGGGTCTTTTTTACTGTTTTTTGCGATTGCAGCTCGGGCACAAGCGCCGTCTAATTTGCAAGTGTTGACTCGACTGTTCGAAAATTCGATCGATTCTTTGTGGACCCGTATCAGTTTAACCGATACAATTTTCATTTTGCAAAGCTTGGATGCAGAAAACCGGCTGAATTGGGTGGTGGAGGAAGGCGCTTTTTCAGCTTTATCCAAACGCGGCTGCAAAGTTTCGACAAAACAAGATCCCAATATTGCAGCCGCCATGCTTTATTTCTTGCCGGCGAGTGAAATTGAATATCGTCGTCTTAAAAAGGGTCGCGTATACCGGCAAATCAAGGCGGAAATTTTCTACAAATTAGCGGCTACCGACGGTTCAGTGCCGTTTGTCGATCGGCTTTGCCTGGCGAATAGCGACACGATTTCTTCGGACGTCACGGCAGTCGAAAATCGACTCTGGCCTTTTACCATCGGATCTTGGCAGCGATCGAAACGCCGACAATGGCTGGAATTCGGCGCCGCAGCGTCCGCAACCCTTGCCGTTGCCCTACTTTTTTACTTTTACCGAAGTCAATAAAGCGAGATTTCTTATGAAAAAGTTTTTTTCCCTTTTTTTAGCGTTGATTGTTTTTTTCTCTTGTGCAGGCACCAAAAAGATTCCGGTTAACGCTTCCGAAGAGGAGCGGATGGCTTTTGCGCTTCGACTCTATCAAAAAGGCGATTATTTGGAAGCCAAAACGCAATTCCGCATCCTGACGCTCAGTCACAGCGGCAGCCTTATTGCAGACAAGGCGCAATTCTATCTTGCAGAGTGTCATTTTCACCTCAAAGAATATTTACTGGCTGCAAGTGAATATGAACGCCTGCTGAAAGTCTATCCCAATTCTGAATACACCGACGACGCCAAGTTTAAGCTCGGGTTGAGCTACTTTAAGCTTTCGCCGCATTACGGATTGGATCAAGATTACACCAAACAGGCCGTCATGCATTTTCAAGAGTTTCTCGAAGACTATCCCGCCAGCATTTTGAAAGCGGAAGTCGAGCAGTATCTGCTGCAGGCAAGGAGTAAATTTGCGGAAAAAGTCTATTCTTCGGGTGAAATTTACCGCAAGATGGGATACTACGAGTCGGCGATCATTTATTATGATAAAGTACTTGAAGAATATTTCGATACCCCTTTTGCGCCAAAGGCTCTTTATTGGAGCGCCGAATGCCATCGACGACTGGGCAAATATCAAGAGGCGCTGGACTTGTTGAACGCTTTTGTACAAAAATATCCCAAACATGAATGGATGCCGCGCGTCCGCACCAAAATTATACAGACGAAAAATGATTACAGCAGGCATCAACAACGTTCCGCTCATTCGGCGCAAAGTGAAGACCAAAAGAGGAACTAAGCGTGAGGGTCGGCATCTACGGCGGAACTTTTGATCCGATTCACATTGCTCATTTGATTATAGCTGAAACGGCGCACGACGATCTCAATTTGGATTGTGTGATTTTCGTACCCTCGTATCTGCCGCCGCACAAACCGAATCGGGACATTACCCCGGCAGAAATTCGCCTGGAAATGGTCAGACGCGCTGTAGCAGACAATTCCGCTTTTATTGTCTCGGATTACGAAATTCGCCGGCAAAACATTTCGTACACCGTCGAAACTTTACGATACTTTGCGAAACAGTGGCAAATCGACAGAGAACAATTATTTTTGATAATTGGTCAGGACAATCTGAAGGATTTCGACAAGTGGAGGGAGCCTGAAGAAATTGTAAGGCTTGCTTCCTTGGCGGTTGCCGATCGACCGGCACAGGAATCGACTTTACCGGCTGTGCTCGACAAGGCCGTCATCCAATACCTTAGCTCGCCGCTGCTCGAAATCTCGGCTTCGGCAATTCGCGAACGAATCCGTAATGGAAAAAGCATTCGGTATTGGGTGCCTGCAGCAGTGGAGGAGATCATTCGCGAGAACGGACTTTATCGACAGAAACAATAAAAAGGGTTTCCGTGGGGTGAAAAAGAATATTGAGGTTAAAGCAGTTTGCGCAGATCTCGAGCGCGCGGAGCAAATCGCCTACGCAATCGGTGCGACGTTTCAGTGGCGTAAACGCCAATCGGATATCTACTGGCAGACGCCGCAGGGGCGGTTAAAACTGCGGCTGCAGGAAGACGATCCGGCGCAGTTGATAGCTTACCGTCGCTCCTGCGAACCGAGACCGCGCCCAAGCGAGTATGAAATATTCATCACCGACCAGCCGCAGCTTTTGCAGGGAGTTTTATCTAATGTTCTTATTCAGGATATTGTTGTCGAAAAGCTGCGCACGCTGTTCTTATGGAAAAATATAAGAATTCATTTGGATCAGGTACGGGATATTGGAACTTTTATCGAATTCGAAGCAGTGATCGATCATGATTCGCAGCAGGCAACCCAAGATGTCGAATGGCTGCTGCAGCAGTTTTCGATTTCTCCGTCATTTATTATTGATAAAGGATATTACGAATTACTGAAGGAAAGTAAAAGTGCTTCGCAGACTCAAGGTTTTTCACGGCAGCAGTAACCCGGCGCTGGCGAAAGAAATTTGTGAGCATTTGCAGGTCGAGCCGGGTCAATTGACCATTAAGCGCTTTTCCAACGGCAATATCAAGATCAAGGTCGAAGAGAACGTTCGCAATGCCGACGTTTTCGTCATTCAGACGGCCTCCCAGCCGACCAACGAGCAT
>JAPDPN010000082.1:0-14080 GCA_034506455.1 Candidatus Zhuqueibacterota bacterium
TTGCCGAGCTGTTTGCGCCGGAGGATGACAAACTGACGATGATCGTCACCTTTATCGCCGTATTGGAATTGATAAAACAAGGTAAAATTCGCGCCGTGCAGAGCGAACCGTTTGCACCGATACAAATCGAAAGAGTCGATGGATAGCTATCCGCTGAAAACCATTTTGGAAGCCTTGATTTTCGCCTCGCAGACGCCGTTGACTGAAAAGCAGATGCTGGCGATTCTGCCGGCGGAAACGAGCGAGTCCATTAACGCCGCTTTGGCCGAGCTGCAGCAGGACTATGCCGAGCGGCCTTTTACCATCAAAAAGATTTCGGGCGGATGGCAGTTCGTCTCGCGGCCCGAGTTTTCGCCCTGGATTACGCGGCTTTTCGAAGAAAAAGCCCGCAGCCGGTTGTCGCGCGCGGCCTTGGAAACTTTGGCCATCATTGCTTTCAAGCAACCAATCAGCCGCGTCGAAGTCTCGGCCATTCGGGGCGTCAACTCGGACGGCGTCATCAAGACTCTCCTGGATGCGCGGCTGATCACCATTGCCGGACGCGACCAGGGTCCCGGGCGCGCTCTGCTGTTCAAAACAACGCCCGAGTTTTTGCGCTATTTCGGCATCAACGACATTTCCGATCTGCCCAAGCCGAAAGAAGTCGAAGAGCTGCTGGCGGCCGGCGAAGGCAGCCAACTCCTCAAGGAGATGCCGGAGGTCGGGCTGGAGCCGGTACTTGAGCCGGAGGAAGCGAGAAAAGACGACGCGCAGGCGGAGCAGGAGCAAAAGAGCGAGCATGTCGATGCGGCTGAATAGATACCTGGCTTTGTGCGGTTTGGCTTCGCGGCGCGGCGCAGAAGAGCTGATCACCGCCGGTCGGGTGACGGTCAACGGCAAGCCGGTGACCGACTTGGCGACGACGGTTGAGGAAGGCCGCGATCGAGTGCGCGTCGATGGTGTCCCGGTCTACCCGCCGCGGCAAAAGGTCTATGTGCTGTTGAACAAGCCCAAGGGCGTGATCACCACCGCCAAAGACGAAAAAGGCAGGCGCAGCGTTCTGGATTTGGTCAAACTGAAGGAACGGGTATTTCCCGTCGGACGGCTCGACCGCAACAGCGAGGGACTGCTTTTGTTGACCAACGACGGCGAACTCGCCCATCGGTTGATGCACCCGCGCTTTAAAGTGCAAAAGACCTATCGGGTTCAGCTCGAACAGCCGTTCGATCCGAACGATTTCATCGCCCTGACGCAGGGAGTCGAATTGGAAGACGGCAGAACACAGCCCTGCAGCGCCCGCTATTACGGCCCAAGCCCGTCGCAAATCGAAATTCGCATCCGCGAGGGGCGCTATCACCAAGTCCGGCGCATGTTCGAACAGCTGGGCTATTCGGTGCGCAGTCTCAAGCGTGTCCAGTATGGACCATTGGTGCTGGAGGATTTGCCGCGCGGCCGCTGGCGAATGCTGAAACAGCAGGAGGTGGATGCCCTGTTCAAGGCCGTCGGTCTGCACCGCAAAGGGAAGCCGAATGACGCGTAAAAACGGCATCATCATTGCTATAGACGGCCCGGCGGGCTCGGGGAAAAGCACAGCGGCTAAATATGCGGCGCAAAGGCTCAATTATCTTTACCTGGACAGCGGCGCCATGTATCGCGCCGCCACCTTGTTGGTGCTTCAGCATCCGGAAGTCACGAATGACGCGACGCGGCAGGCGGAACTCGTCCGTTCGGCAACCATCGAGCTGATCAAAAGGGAAGAAGGCCTGCAGGTTCTGCTGAACGGTTGCGACGTTTCCTATGAGATTCGCACGCCGGAGGTAACCCGCGCCATCGCACCGGTCGCCGCCAATCCGGGGGTACGCGAAGAGTTGGTCAAAAAACAGCGGCTGATCGGCCAAGACGGCGGCGTAGTGGCGGAGGGACGCGACATCGGCACCGTCGTTTTCCCCGACGCTGAATTAAAAGTTTTTATGACCGCTTCATTGGAAAAAAGGGCGGAGCGGCGGGCAAACGAATTGCGCAAGATGGGCATAGAGGTTAATTTCGAGCAAATAATGGAAGAAATTCGCCGGCGTGATGAAAGCGACATGATGCGCGCTCACGGCCCGCTGCGCCGAGCAAAAGACGCGCTTGAGCTCGATACGACCCTGCTCACCATCGAGCAGCAGGTCGATGTGATCGTCCGCTGGGCAAAGGAGCGCGGCGCCTGAGCCATGAAGGTGGTGATCGACCCGAATGCCGGTCCCTGCAGCGGCGTTCGCCGCGCGTTGGCATTGCTGCAGCAGGAGCTGCAGGAACGCGGCGAGTGCTATGCGCTCGGCGAGGTGATTCATAATCTGATGGAAATGGAGCGCCTCGAGCAGGCGGGTTTGCGGACGATTGACCAAGAGCAGGCGGAACGCGGCGATTTGGACTCTTTCCGCGGCCGCAGGCTGCTGATTCGCGCGCACGGGATCTCCGAATCCCTGCGACAAGTGTTAAAAGAAAACGAGATTACGATTATCGACGGAACGTGTCCCACGGTCGACGCGCTGCAGAAGCGATTGCGTCGCTATGCCGATCAGGGTTATCAGGTGGTCATTGTCGGCAAAGCCGGCCACCCGGAGGTGAAGGGCTTGAGCGGCGCGTGCAGAGGACGAGCCGTCGTTGTGAACGACGAGCGGGACGCGGCGCACGTCGAGCCGAATTTACCGACAGTAGTTGCCGCCCAAACAACGATTGCCGCCGAGCATTTCGATCGAATGGTCGAATTGCTCAAGTCAAAAGTGAAAAAGATGACAGTCCTGCGTTCGATGTGCCCGCAAGTGGCCAAACGCGAGGAAAATATTCGAAATTTTGCCGGACAGGTGACTGTTCTGCTGCTGGTGGGCGGTAAAAACAGCTCGAACACGCGCGTACTGTTCGAAAGCGCCCGTACCGTCAATCCGCGCACGATTTGGATCGAGTCTCCCAAAGAACTCGAGTCAAAGTGGTTCGAGGAAAGCGATATTGTCGGCGTCACCGGCAGCGCTTCGACGCCGTTCCATCAGCTCGAGCAGGTGCGCGACGCTTTGATAAAGTCCCCACTAAGGGGTGAAAATACACAAAAGGAGGAACAAACCCATCATGGATCAAACAATGAACCCTAACCCGACTTCGAACGAGGAGCAGACTTTGGCTTCCAACCTCGAAGGCGGCCTCACAGCTGCACCCGAGACAGCCGATCGTTCGACGGCTGCGGACTTTCAGGACCCGATCGCCTCGCAGATCAAATCGCAACAGGTACCGTCGACCGGCGATCCCGCCTCTTTGGACATTGCGAAGCTCGATGAGATGGAAAAAGAGTACACCGAGCAAGAGTTCGAGGCAATGGCCAAATTCTACGAAGACACCCTGATTGATTTCAAGGCAGGTCAAGTTGTCGTCGGCCGAGTGCTGGCGATCGGCGAAAAAGAAGTCTCCATCGACATCGGCTTTAAATCCGAAGGCACTGTGCCGGTCGAAGAATTCGACAATCTTTCGGAATTAAAGATCGGCGATTCGGTTGAAGTGCTGATTGACGAGATTGAAGATAAGGAAGGCTTTCTGGTTCTTTCCAAGCGGAAAGCCGATTTCATGCGCACTTGGGATCGCGTAATCGAGTCGTATGAGCGCGGCGAGATCTTGCGCGGCCAGTGCATTCGTCGCATCAAGGGCGGCTTTGTCGTCGATCTCGGCGGCGTCGATGCTTTTCTCCCCGGTTCGCAGGTCGATGTTCGCCCGGTGCGCGATTTCGATTCCCTTATCGGCCGCACGATGGATTTCAAGATCGTCAAGGTCAACCATTTGCGCAAAAACATTGTCGTTTCCCATCGCGTGCTGGTCGAAGAGGAAATGAAGGAGCAGCGCGAAAAGATTTTGGCGGAACTGCAGCGCGGCCAGGTTCTCGAAGGAATCGTCAAGAACATTACCGATTTCGGCGTATTCATCGACTTGGGCGGTGTGGACGGTTTGCTGCATATCAACGATCTTTCCTGGGGACGCGTCTCGCATCCGTCCGAGGTTGTTTCGCTCGATGAAAAGATCAAAGTTGTGGTGTTGGACTTTAACGAGAACAAGGATCGAATTTCGCTCGGACTGAAGCAGCTGCAGCCGCATCCGTGGGAAGGTGTGGAAGAGAAATATCCGGTCGGCTCTACGGTGCGCGGCAAAGTGGTCAGCCTCTCCGATTACGGCGCGTTCGTTGAACTGGAAAAGGGCGTGGAAGGCTTGATCCACATTTCGGAAATGTCCTGGACGCAGCACATCAAGCACCCATCGAAACTGCTGACGGTCGGAGAAATCGTCGAAGCCAAGGTGCTGAGCATTCAGAAAGACGAGCGCAAGATTTCGCTCGGTCTGAAACAGCTGGAGCCGGATCCTTGGGATACTTTGGCGGAACGTTACCCGATCGGCTCGCGCCACACCGGCACGGTACGCAACCTCACGAATTTCGGCGCGTTTGTCGAATTGGAAGAGGGCATTGACGGACTGATTCATATTTCCGATCTTTCGTGGACAAAAAAGATCCGTCATCCCGGCGAGGTGGTCAAGAAGGGCGATGTGGTCGATGTCGTGGTGCTCAACATCGATCGGGAAAACCGTCGCATTTCGTTGGGCTATAAGCAGACGCAGGAAAATCCCTGGGATCTTTTCGAGGAGCGCTTCAAGCCCGGAACTCAGGTTGAGGGCAAGGTGGTGCGCTTGATCGAAAAGGGTCTGCTGGTAGAATTGCCGGACGGCGTCGACGGTTTCGTGCCGATGTCGCAATTGGCGAAAGAGAATATCAGCAAACCTGCCGATGCCTATCAGATCGATGACGTCCTCAATTTGACGGTCATCGAGTTCAACAAGGACAGCAAAAAGATCGTCCTCTCTGAAAAGCAGGTGGCAAATCTGGAAGAGGCCAAAGTCCGCTCCGAAGCTGAAGTGGCTGAGGCCGAGCAGGAGTTTGCGGTGGAACCGCCTGCGCCGACGGAGAAAAAATCCAAGAAAAAGGCGGCGGAACCGCCCGCAGAACCGCCTGCGGATCAGTCGGCAGGGACTGCGGAAGCTTAATAGGCTGGGAGTCGGCAGACTTTGCCGACTCCCCTCTTATTTGCGCCCCCAAGACAAAAAAATGGGCGCAGTGATTTAAAACAAGAAATAGCTGACTCTATCTGACCTTTTGGAGGATAGATGTGGTTCGTTAGGTGGATTTTGACCTTTATTTTAGCGGCGGTTTTGATCGCCTTTGCCATGCAGAACTCGCAGGTTGCAGTAACGGTGAGGTTCTGGCATTGGGAGACCGTCAACGATGTGCCGCTATGGGTGGTCATGTATGTCTCTTTTTTTGCGGGCATATTTGTATGGGCGGCGGTTTCTCTGTTTCAAATCTTGGGACTGAAAGCCGCAAATCGCCGGCAGGCGAGACGGATTCGTGCGCTGGAAAACGAGCTGAAGCATTTGCGCAATGCCGCAGTCGAGGACGTCCTGTCGCCGGAATCGCTCGGAGAGGAAAAACTGAAAAGAGCGGAGAGCGGTCTGCATGAATGAGCAAGTCCTATACTCGATTATCGGCCTCGCCATACTTGTCGCTTTTGCCGCCTGGTTCCTTATTCATCGACGCCCCAAACCGCGTCCCAGCGTTCAGAATGATTACATATCCGGACTTTATTTTCTCCTTTGGGGCGATCAAGATCGCGCCCTTGAAAAGCTCCGCGACGTTGTCAGAAGGGATACCGATTACATCGACGCCTACATTCTCATCGGCAACATTTTTCGCGAAAAGGGCGCTTACGAAAGCGCCGTCAAGGTGCATCGCGACCTTCTGTTGCGCCCAAACCTGACTCTGCAGCAGCAAAAGACCATTCTGATGAACCTGGCGCAGGACTATTACAAGAACGGCCAGCTCAAGTGGGCACAATCGACCTGCGACAAGCTGATCGAGCTGGACAAGAAGGACGAATGGCCGAAAGAGTTCAAACGCACCCTTTATGAGAGTATGGAGGACTGGGAGGGAGCCTTTGAAACCCTTCGGCGCTTCGGTCGAATGGACAAAAAGGAGCGGATGACTCGATTGGCGTTGTACAAAGTGGAGCAGGGTCTTCAGTTGGCCAAGCTGGGCCGTGAACACGATGCCCGCCTTTGCTGGCGAGAAGCAATCAAGTGGGACGAGAAATGCTATCCGGCGCGCCTCGAGTTGGTCAAGAGCTACTTTCGCGAAAACCGCAATGAGGACGCCTTGGAGGAACTGCAGCAGACGCTGATCGCCATTCCCGAATATGCCGACCACGCTTTGGACGCTTTTCAGGACAAGCTGTATGAAATGGGCCGCTTTGATGAAATCGAACGGCTTTACAATCGGATCATCGACACGCATCCCCATCTGATCGAAGCCTATATCAGTCTCGCCGAAATTTACAGCAAAAAGGGTGAACTGGAGCGGGCGGCCGAGCTTTGCCGTCAGGCGTTGAGTCATGCTCCTAATCATCGACGCATCCTGTTGATGCTGGCGCTGATCGACCTCAAGCTGGGTCAGACTGACACGGGCCTAAAGCAGCTCGAAGATATCCTCAAAAAAGAGGCGCAGCAGAAAAACGAATTCATTTGCGCCAAATGTCGATCCCGGCAAAGCAGCTACTTCTGGCGCTGCAGCTCCTGCGGGGCATGGAATTCAGCCGAAAGGCTGTAAAATGGTCCGCGTCTTCGGCATCCGCACGGCGTGCCTGCTGATGCTGCTTGCCGTTATCGGCCGAAGCAGCGATCGACTCTCTGCCGCCCTGGATTCCCTCTATGCGGCACAGGACTGGGAGGCGCTGCAGCGGATGCTCCCGCAGTATCGTGCCCTTTATCCTCATAACCCAAATCTTGACTTTTTTCAAGCCGTTTTGACCGCCGATGCAGATTCGGCGCGCACTCTCTACCTCAAATTCCTCGCAGCCGATCCGCAATCGCCCTATGCCGATCAGGCGCTTATCCGACTCGGCCAGTACTATTTTTCGGTTCGCGACTATTCGACGGCGCGCAGCTATTTTGCCCGCCTCTTTCGCAACTTTACCGCCTCGCCGTTGCGCGATGACGCCCAATTTCTCTATTGCCAATGCGTTTTAGCCGAGGATAAAGTCGATTCGGCGCGCGCCTTTTTAAATGCCTTTGTCCGCAGAGTATCCGAGTCTCCGTTTGTCGATCAGGCAGTGTGGGATCTGGAGCAGATCGGCGCCGCGGCTGCGCCGCCAAAGGCGGCCTATTATGCGGTTCAGGCGGCCGCTTTCCGCGATGAAGCTGCCGCCCAGGAAGCGGCGCAAAAAATTCGCCGCCTTTTCCCCCTTGTGGAAGTAAAATTCGATTCTCAATCGGGAAATTTATGGTATATTTTGATCGGCAAGTTTAGTGATCGACAGCGCGCCGAACGCTACGCAGACCTTTATCTTCGCCCCACGCTCAAGAATGTGCGCATCGTTGCCGTAGAGCATTGAACCGCCCCTATAAGCTTTGGAGGAGGATGATGAAGCCGAAACTTCGGATCAGCTTTCCGGCCGTTATGATTCTGCTGCTCCTGCAGCCTGCCTTTTCCGAGCCCTCATCGAATTGTAACAAACTCGTGCATTACCGTATCGAGGTCGCTTTGGATGAAAAAAGCGGGACCCTCGACGGAAAGGAACGCATCATTTGGCGAAACCCCGGTGAGGCGACCGATGAGGTGCAGCTGCATTTTTACATGAACGCCTTTAAAAACAATCAATCCACTTTTCTACGCGAAACATTTCAACGTACGCCCAAAGGGGCGCGGGCTCTGGCCCGCTTTAAAGATGGATGGGGTTATTGCGAGCCCAAAACGATTTTTGCCGAGGCTCCAGGAATTTTCCCCAGAACCGATCTTGCTTCTGCTTTGCAGTTCATCGCACCGGACGACGGCAATGCCGATGATGAAACGGTAGGCCGGTTGCTGCTGCCGAGAGCTGTTCCCTCAGGTGCAGAGCTCGTGCTGGAAATTGAATTCGTTACCCAATTGCCGCGCCGGGCGCCCCGCACCGGTCGACATGGTGATTATTTTTTTGCCGGACAGTGGTTCCCTAAAATTGGTGTAAGACAGGGAGATCGGTGGAATTGTCATCAGTACCACGCCTCCACAGAGTATTTTGCAAATTACGGCGATTATGAGGTCGCCGTGACGATTCCGAAAAACTATCAGATCGGCGCTTCAGGAGTACAAGTCGAGGAGCGTGCGGCCGGTGCAGAACGCAAAACCGTCGTCTTTCGCGGCGAGTGTATCCACGATTTCGCCTGGACTGCTTCGCCGCGCTACTGTACGGCAGAGCGCACTTTTCAACACCCCGAACTGCCGGCCGTTACCATGCGGCTTCTCCATCAGCCCGAACATCGAAAATATGTCGATCGCTATTTCGATGCAACCGCCAATACGCTCAAGCATCTCGGTCTGTGGTATCTGCCCTATCCGTATCCGCAGATCACCATCGTCGATGCGGCATTTCGCTCCAATGTCGCCGGTATGGAGTACCCGACGCTGTTCACCACCGGCGCCGATTGGCTGGAGGCTACCGGCAGCTTTGAGCCCATCGGACTGACGATCCACGAATGCACGCACCAATGGTTCTACGGCATGCTCGGCAGCGATGAAACGGAATCCGCCTGGCTGGACGAAGGATTTACGGTTTACGCTGCCGGCCGCTGCTTTCTTGCCGCATATGGACAAAAGCGCTATTCCAAAACTTACCTGAGTCGCGACGGTTTCGGCATTCCGTGGACATTTTCGGAGGTGTTGGTAGACCCTCGCGAAGAAACGCTGCAGCTGCATCGCGAGCGCGGTCATCGCGACAAGATGAGCACGCCGTCCTATCAATTGATCGACCGCGCCGCTTATCGCAACAATGCCTATGAAAAGCCTTCGCTCATGTTGTGGACTCTGGAAGGTCTTTTGGGCGAGGATGTCTTTCAACGCACCCTGCGCGATTATGTGCGTGAGATGCAGTTTCGCCATCCGACGAGCCAAGATTTTATAGCTGCCGTGCAGCGCCACACGACGCAGGACATGTCGGCATTCTTTGAGCAACTGCTCGACGGCTACGGCATCGTCGATTATGCCGTCGTAGAAATCAACGCGCAAAAGCTGCCCGGAGCCGAAGGCTTTTTCGGCAGAGGCGGGGATAGGCGTCATGAAAAGCGGCCGGCAACAGGAGAGTGGCTTTCTCTGGTGCATGTCGAGCGCAAGGGGGAGATAACCCTACCGGTCGAGATGGTCGTGACTTTTGAAAACGGCGAAACGGTACGCGAAAAATGGGACGGAAAGCAGAACTATCGAATTTTTCGCTATGTGACCAAATCGCCCATCGAGCAGGCACAAATTGATCCCGAGCGCAAGATCTGGCTCGATGTCGATCCTGCAAACAACGGACGCTACCGTAAATCGGATCCGTTTCCATCCTTACGCTGGACGTTGCAATGGCTCTTTTGGCTGCAGCATTTGATGGAAACGGCAGCCGTTATTTCCTAAACGTATGAGGAGCGGAAAAATGGTCGGCAAAATCATACAAAACGGATGGAATACGGTTATAAAGCTGCGCCGCGCCGTGGGAGTGATCTATCTCGTCAATTTGTTGATCGCTGCGGCTCTTTCCATACCGCTGTTTTTCGGCCTGCATCGTTATTTGGATTACTCGACCCTTCGTTCGGAAATGAGCAGCGGTTTCAGTTATGCCTGGTGGAGTGCTTTCAATTTTCGCGCGGAAGGCCTGGCGGCCACCCTTCGGCCGAGTCTCAGCGGTGGTTTTGGACCGATTTTCGACAACCTCGAGCTGCTGATTTCCGGCAACTGGACCGCCTACGGTGTTGCCGTCTTTGTCCTCGGCATCGCTTATGTGCTGCTTGCCGCTTTTTTCAACGGCGGTTTTGTCGGACTTGCGGTCGAGGAGCGTCCCTTTTCTACTCAGCGATTTTTTTCCCAATCGGGACTCTATTTCCACCACATGGCCGCGCTGGCGGTTACGGCTTTGCTCCTCTTTCTCGGCATTTACAAAGGGCTTTATCCTCTCGTTTTTTCCCTGGTCGATAAGCTGACGACTGGTTCCCTTTCCCAGCCTTGGGTCTGGTTTGTCAATTTGGTCGCCTATTTATTGCTTATCAAGGTGATTTTCATCGTTACCATGATTTTTGATTATGCGCGGGTGATTTTGATAACGGATAAAAAAGAGTCTGCCTGGATCTCGATCGGGCTGGCAACTTTGTTTGTTTTTCGTCATTACCGCGCCTGGCTCATCAACGCTCTGCTGGTCGGCGTCGGCGTGCTCGGCACCTTGACGGCTGCTCTGCTGTTGTCCGCGTTCCGCTCTACGGCATTTTGGTCGCTGCTGACCCTGTTCGCTCTCCAGCAGCTTTTCATTTTGGGATTGATTTCTCTGCGGCTTACTTTTTACGCGAGCCAGGTGGAGTATTACCGTCGGCAGAAAGAAGCAGAGACCTTGGTGCGGAAAAAACGGCTTTAGCAACGCCCTAGGGCGAGTGAGACCATGAAGCGGCGGGCGTTTGCTCTGATCATCTCGACGATAGGGCTCCTCACGGGGTCTGCGAGCCTGCTTTCGCAGGTGCGGCTTTCCATTGTTTATCCCCAAGAGGGCGATACCCTGCGCGCCTTTGCCTACGACAGCACCTATATTTTTGGTCAAGTCTCCCCGCCGCACGCTAAACTGACGATCAACGATCAACCGGTGCGCGTATACAAGAACGGCGCTTTTCTTGCCTATCTGCCGTTGGCGGAAGGCGAATTCTTTTTTCGCTGTTTGGTCGAAGCGGACGGCACGCAAAAAGAATTCATGCGCCGGATTTTTGTGCTCAAACCGAAACGATTTCGCGAAGGGGAGTGGGGCATTGATCCTGCGAGCGTAGAGCCGCGCTTGGATCACCAATTAACGATCGGAGATCGGGTTACCGTCGCTTTTCAGGGTACGCCTGGTTGCCGCGCCTATTATCGACTTAACGGCGGCGGTAAACTTTATCCCATGCAGGAAACTGCCTACGGCGAGCTGTACTATCCTCCCGCAGCTTTCGGCGATGGGAGCGCCGTGCGGGGCACCGGCGAGGGATGGTACGTGGGTACTCTAATTTTGCGGCCCGAGGAGATTTTTAGCTGGACCGGCATCGAAGTGCTGTTGATCAATGCCTTCGGCGACACGGCCGCGGCGCGGGCGCGCGGCAGAATTGCCTTATGGCCCGAAAATCCTCCGCAAATGGCCGAAACGACGCGCGACAAGACCGTGCTTCGCACCCAGAAAGGAAAGAGCTATGCTTATTTCCTCCCACCCGGGGTTCGTTGTCGGGTCACAGGGCAAGTCGGTGATTATTACCGCATCCGCCTGAGCGATAGTGAGGATGCGTGGGCGGAAAGCGATAAAGTCCGGCTCCTACCCGAAGGCACACCCTGGCTGCCCGCAGTGGTGCGCGTTGTTCGCGCCGAGGATCGCGGCAATAGGACGCGCGTGCGCGTCTATACCGGCGTCCGCATTCCTTACAAAGTCGAACAGCTTTTCCCTCAGCAGATAAAAGTGACCTTTTTCGGGGCCGTCGCGCACACTGACTGGATTCGCCGGCTCGGCGCCCAAAACGCAATCCGCGAGATCCAATGGCGACAGGAGAGCCGCGAAGTCTTTTCGTTGATCCTGCTTCTCAGATCAAAGCATCAATGGGGATACCGCGCCGACTATGATGCGGACGACTGCTTTTACATCGATATAAAAAAGCCGCTTGCCAGGCATAAGGGGCTTAAAGGGGTGACGGTGCTTTTGGATCCGGGGCATACGCCGGACAGCGGCGCCGTGGGCCCTGCGGGGATAAAGGAAAAGGACGTCAATCTGGCGCTGGCGCGCGAAGCCGCCAAAGAGCTGCAAAAGCGCGGCGCAAAGGTCAAATGGACGCATCAAAGCGGCGAGGGAATTGCGCTCAATGAGCGGGCGCGCCTGGCCGAGCAGTCCGGCTGCGACATTCTGCTCAGTCTGCATCACAACGCCGTCCCCGATGGGGTTAATCCGTTGCTTTTTCACGGCTCCAGCGTTTATTACTACCACCCGCAAAGCGAACCCTTGGCGCGTTTGATTCATGAAAAATTACTGCAAAAGCTCAAGCTGCCCGATTTCGGCCTTTTCTACGATAATCTGGCCATGTGCCGACCGACCTCGATGCCCGCAGTCCTGATCGAGCCGGCTTTTATGATCCACCCGCTCGAAGAAATGCTCGTTCAGACGGACATCTATCTTCGCGTCTGTTCGCGCGCTATCGTCGAAGGATTGGAAGAATTTATCCGCAATTATGGGGAATGATCGCTGCGCCGCTACATCGATGTTGTTGCGGCGCAGAGTGTAATGATATCTGATTGATTCTACAGGAGGTGATCTTTTTGTCAAACTTGAACCCGACTCCAAACTTGCCGCCGGTTGTCAAAGAATCCCAGGCTCTTTATCGCTCAAAGATTCAAATCGGCTTTCAGAGGACTTGTTCATGTCCGCCGAATCACCTCAATTGCCTGACGGCCAAGGAGTGGATCAAATGCCAACTCGGGGTATGGCAGTTTGTCTATGAGGGAAGGGATATTCGCGATAAAAATGTTCATCCGGCGACTTTTCCCATTGCTCTTGCCAAGCGAGTGATTAGTCTCTTTACGCATGAGGGCGAACTCGTGCTCGATCCGTTCGTGGGAAGCGGAACTACATTATTGGCCGCCCGCGATTTGAGTCGAAACGCGGTCGGTTTTGATCTGCAGGAAAAATATATCGATCTTTGCCGTGACCGATTGATTACAAACAGTCTGTTCAATCGGGCACAACAAGTAGCCGTCCAGGATGATGCGCGAAACATACCTTCTTACCTGGAAGCCGAAACGGTCAGTCTGGTATGGACGTCGCCGCCGTATGCCAATCTTTTGAATAGGAAACGTCTCAATAAATCCAGACGCGACCGCCGCAATGAACAGTTCGGCAGAATAGAACAATATTCTCAGGATCCTCGGGACTTGGGCACTATTGCGCTTGAAGAATATACCACCGCGATGGGAGAAATTTTTGCAATGCTGTTGCCGCTGCTCAAACCCAAGGCACATTGTGTGATCAATGTTCCCGATATGTGGTGGGAGGATCAGCGGGTTACCATTCATGTCGCTCTAATCGAGGAACTACGAAGACGAGGGTATGAGCTGAGAAACATCATTATCTGGGATAGAACAAATATCGTAAATAAAATTGGCATCTTTGGCTGGCCAAGAAATTATATAACTATGGGCACAACATTTGAGTATCTTTTAGACTTTTGGAGGCCGCCGAAATGAATATTATTACCAAAAAGCAGCTGATAGAATCTCTCCGTGAAATTAGTGCAAAAGGATGGCATAAAAGCGTCAAGAATACTATTACAACACGAAATGATGGAGCCGTTGGGAATACTTTGGAAGCTCTACTCGGGTTAAAGGAGAACAATCTTCCCATTCCCAATATGCGGGAATGGGAACTCAAAGGTCAAAGGCTGCACTCTAATTCTTTAATTACCATCAAACACATAGAACCTTCTCCCAGGGCCTCAAAATTGGTTTCGACTTTATTGCTTCCCCTGTACGGCTGGGAGCATAAAGAGGCAGGCAGGAAATACCCGGATAATGAAAAGAGTTTTAGATCCACGACGAGCGCTGCCGGCTATACGAATCGAGGGTTCCGATTGGTTTTAGATCGGCGTCAAAATAGGCTTCGTTTTGTTTTTGATCCTTATCAGGCCGACCGCACCCGATCGGGAAATTGTCAAATGGCTGGAAAGCGTCGAACGTCGGGTAGGTTTGGGTCCCCTCGACCCGGAGCCGTATTGGGGATTAGATGATTTGCGATATGAAATTGGCGTAAAAGTGAAAAACTGCTTTTATGTAATAGCAGATACCAAAATTATTAAAGGTCGCGAATTCTTTAAATACGTTAAACTGCTGGTGCTTTCCGGATTTTCCTTTGATGGTTTTCTGGAATGCATCGAAGAAGGCATTGTCTTGGTTGATTTTGACGCCCGTTCCGGGCATAACCACGGAACAAAATTCAGAATTAGGCAAAATCAATGGCATAGATTATATGAATCGGTTGAGGAA
>JAPDPN010000083.1:0-5266 GCA_034506455.1 Candidatus Zhuqueibacterota bacterium
CTGCAAACCGATTACGCGGCCGAAAGCCTGATCCTCGACAAACCCTTGGCTCATTGAGACGCACGTGACCAATACACCGCACCCCTGCGTTCCATTTTAGTCTCTCCCCTACCGTACCAGAAACAACCGCTTCTCGCCGCGTGCCTGCGGGCCGACGATCCGCACAAAGTAAATGCCGCTGCTCAGCTCATCCGCTGCAAAGATCAGCTCGTGATGTCCGGTGTTGTATTCGCCCAGCGCCAGAGTCTTGAGCTTGCGCCCCAGCACGTCGAATACGGCCGCTTCGATCTTTTGCCGGTGCATCAGGGTGAATCGAATGCGCGTTCGTTCGTTGAAGGGATTGGGATAGGCCTCTATACCGCAGAGCGCCGGAATTCGCTCATCCGCAGCCAAGACGCCGGCCGGAAAAATGACTTTCCAAGACCTGGAGATGTAAGGCGGATCGCTCTGCCATGCGCCGGCGCTGTTTTTTCCACGCACATAGATCGAGTAGGCATGCCCAGGCGGAAGATTGGCCAAAGAAATGGTCGGATAGAGATCAATCGGACGTTCTTTGCTCCATGCGTAGGGGTCATTCGGATCGTTGATCGCGTATTGATAGGAGACAATTCCGGGCCCGCCGACGCTAAAGACGGCGTTTTGCAGGGTTGTCGAATCCGGCGGCCCGTCGAGAAGAGCGGCGCCGGCGGGCACATACGCGCCCAGATCGAGGCCGTAGACGCCGGCGCTCTTTGCCGGCGAAGTCGGCAAGAGATGAAAATCGTTGGGCGGATTTACGAATTGGGGATCCGCATCGATGTTGCCGACGCCCAGATGGTGCACGGCCGAGGCGATCAGGCAACGGTTGACGACGATCACAGGATCGGGATTGCCCGGCTGCGAGACTTGGTTTTCGAACGGCTTGCCGTAATCCCAAAAGATGTTGCGCTCGAAAACCGCGCCTTTGCCGGGCGGCACATTCCGATCCGGCCATTCGCTGAAATTGACGACGCCCAGCGGATGCTTGACGAACGTGTTGTTCTCCGCCTGCAGAAAGCACCCCTCTTTGATGAGGATGGCGTGATCGTTGTCATAAAACAGATTGCGCACCACAACGATGTCGCTGGTGCTGCCGTTGTTGACGCCGGTGGCAATGGCGTTCGAGGTGCTGGAGCCGGTGTGTCCTTTGTGAAAGTTGGTGAACACGTTGCCTTCGATGTGGCAGTCGGTGCCGTCCAAATCGAGCGCGTCGTCGCCGCCGCCTAAAAAGAGATTGTCGTAGATTTCGAGGATCGGCCCGGGGCGTTTGCAGCCGGTAAAGTCGATGATGTCGTTGTAGCCGGTTGTGGAGTGAAAGGTGTTGCCGCGCAGGATCAGGTATTCATTGCCGGCCAGCGAAACGCCGTGAATCACCTCCACTTCGGTGACCTTGGGAAAAATACAGTTTTCGATGAGAGCAGAAGGATGGTTTACTTCGATGATGGTTTTGTTGGTCGAATTCCAGGTACAGGCGTCGATGGTGACCTTTGAATGATCGATGAGGATGACATATTGCGAGGCGTCGCCGTTGATGAAATCGACGCAGCGGAGGAGGTTGTCGGCTAAGGTCGAGTTGAAGCGCAGTCCGCGCCAGCGGGCGGCGGACGACTCTGAGGTCATGACGATGCGCTGTTCCGGCCTGCCGTCGGCGATCAGCCTGCCGTTGGTTTCGATGTACAGGTGGGCGTCTTTGGCGAACTGAAGCGTCGCTCCGGCTTCTATATTCAGGGTGACGCCGTTCGGAACAGTGAGGTCGCCGGTCACCTTCCATGGGGCTCCAGCGGTCAGAGTCGTGTTTTGCGTCAGGGTGCCGGAAATTGTCTGCGCATGAACGCCGACAAAGGGTATGAGCACGAAAGCGATGATTAGACTGCGGGGGGACATTCGAAACCTTTCCTTTAACTTGGTTCAAGCGAGAACGAGCTTGTTGTGCAGTTCCTCGAGAATGATTTTGCTTCTTGCGGCCGGGCAGAGCACCTTGAGGTAGAGTTCGCCCGAGACAAGGGCGGCAATAGGTACGGCCAGCTCTTCGAGGATGGCAAAGAACCGCTGCGCTGCCGTAGTGCCGACCCCGATGCCGTCGCCGACGACGGCCACCAGGGCCCATTCCTCTTCCACGAAAACGTCGGTGGTCTTTTCTAAGAGAATACGGCGCACCAAATTGACGTCGCCGCGGGAAATGCCGATCAGGCCGAGCCCCTGCACGCACTGCCAGAGCTTCATGTGAATGCGCTGACGCGAGAATTCCGCGGGCAGCTTCATGGCTTCGCTTTCGCTGAGCGCAAAGCGAACCACGGCCAGATCGCTGTCGGCGCTGACCCCGGCCACGCGTCCCTTGCCCAGCGACGCCTCACCGACGATGGTGCCGATTTGCCCGGACATCGACGAGCCGAGCGAAAGGGGGATGCCGTGACGTTTGGCAAACTCGACCGAGGTTTTCTGCAGCATTTTGGCGCCGGAAGCGGCGAGCTCCAGCGCCAGATCGTAATGGATGCGGTCGATGCGTTTGGCGGTCGGTACGAGTTTGGGGTCCGCGGTGTAGATGCCGTCGATATCGGACATGATCTCGCAGTAATCGGCTTTGAGCGCGGCTGCCAGAGCAACGGCCGTGGTGTCCGAGCCGCCGCGTCCGAGGGTGGTGATCTCGTCGTCGATCGTCACCCCTTGAAAGCCGGCAACGATGACGATCTTGTCTTCCGACAGCAGCTTGCGGATGCGGTCGGTAAAGATTTCGATGATGCGGGCGTGGGAGTGATGATTGTCGGTAAGGATCCCGGCCTGCGGGCCGGTCAGACTGACCGCCTGATAGGGGCCGAGGGCGCGGACCGCCAGCGCCAAAGCGGCAATGGAAATCTGCTCACCGCTGGCCAAAAGCATGTCCAGCTCGCGACGGTCAGGATTGGGGTTGAGTTCGTGCGCCAGTTTGACGAACTGGTCGGTGGTCTTGCCCATGGCGGATACGACGACCACCAGGTCGCAGCCCTGGGATTTGCGTTCGATGACGTGACGCGCCACCCGCCGAACATGGTCGGGCGTAGCCAAAGAGCTGCCGCCGTATTTTTGCACAATCAGAGGACGTGAATTCTCGGGCATGGATTTACTCGCTCAATATACGGTATAGATAAAAGTCCAGGTCAATTCGAGATGATCATCGGGAAAATCCGCGGGCAGCGGCTTGAAAGGGTCCGAAGCGCGGACGGCGTTCATGCTGGGTTCGATGAACGACCTGTGTCCCTCGGAGTTGATGAATTCCAGATTGTGTACCGCGCCGTTGCGGTCGAGGGTAAAGCGCAACGTGACGCGCCCGCTGATGGCGCCCATCTGAACGAACGCCTGCGGAGGATAGAGGTGGTCGCGGATGCGCTTCTTCATGTAAAAGATGTAAGGGGCATAATCCCATTCATAAGTGCTCAATGAGACGCCGCCGAGCGCCTCGGCGGAGGAGCTGCGGTTGTTCCAGTTTTCCGAGTCGGAGAATGGGCTGCCCGTTGCTCCTGAAGTTGCTCCCTGCAGCAATTCGCGGCTGAAGCGGCGCCCGGTTGCTGCATTCATTTCGCGGCGAAAGATCGGCACGCCGGCTTCCGCCTGCAAAGAGGCATCCTGCGGCGACGCCTCGGCTGCCGAGGCGGCTTCCGCAACGGAGCGGGCGGATGGAGTAGTCGGCTGCGACGGCTGCGGATCGCCGGCAAAGGTCTTGTATTCGGAGCGGCCTTCGCTGTAGGGCAAACCCTCGGGCAGATCATCGGCCGCATACGTGTCCTGCGCCCGCGCATTCTTGTCGGAAAGAAACTCGGCCTTCTGCGGCTTGTCGATACGCGCGTTTTCCGGCGTTTCCACCAATTCCTGCGGTTTGGGCGGCTCGGCAAATTCGAAAACCAACGGCGGCGCCGCAGCCGCAGCCTCTTCGAGCGGCACAAAAAGGCCTCTCAGCGGCATATACAGCAGCAGCAAAAGAAAATGCAGAACGAGCGATGCGACAAGTGCAAATCGGTATGTGCGGCGTTGCGACACGGCGCTGTCCGTTACACGGTTAATGACATCAAATCCTCGGCCATGATGGCCGGTTTGCCGAAAACGGTTGCTGCGGCGGATTCTCGTCGCCGGAGGTCGAGCGGCGGATAAAAGTGCGTCAGCATCAGACGTTCGACGCCGGCAAGACGCGCCGCCAGTCCTGCCTGCGACGGCGTCAGGTGATAATCGAAGGGCGCGCCGTCCTCGTTCGAGCATTCGAGGATCGCCAGGTCGGCGCCGCGGCACAGTTCGATCAACTCGTCGCACCAACCGGTATCGCCCGAATAGGCGATGACGCCGCCGTCGAATTCGAGACGACAGCCGAGCGCCGGCAGCGAATGCCGCATGGGAAGGGCAAGGATTTTACCATTGCCGATAGACTCCGGTTCCGCGTTCAGCGAACGAATTACGATAGGAAACTTGTCCTCCTGCAGCAGCCAATCGCCGAGCAGCTCTCGGCAGCCGTAGAGATAGTCCTGCAGCTGGGAAGGACCGGCAATCGTCAACGGTTTGCGGCGCTCCAGGCCCGGCGTATAGCGCAGCGCCATGAGCAGGGGCGCCAAATCGGCAACATGGTCGAGATGCAGATGCGTGCAAACGACCCAGTCGACGTCGCCGTAGTCGATGTCGGCTTCGGCCATTCTGCGCAGCGCGCCGAAGCCGATATCCATGAGGATATTGAGACCGTCCGCTTCAATGTAATACGAGGCGCAGGAGCGCTCTTTGCTGACGGCGCAGACGCCGGAGCCCAAAACGGTCAGCTTCATAATTTCTGCGTCTCCTTTTGCAGCCAGGCGAGGTAATCCGCATCGCCGTCGATGATCGGCAGTGCAATGATCTCGGGCGTCTCATAAGAGTGATGCCGGCGCACCGTTGCCGCCAGTTCGGCGAAACGCTCGCGTTGTGTTTTTATGACCAGAAGCACCTCCGTTCCCCGATCGATTACGCCTTTCCAATGAAAAATGGATTCGACGGTGTCGATGCGGTTGATGCAGGCGGCTAAACGATTTTCGAGCAGGATTTGTGAGAGGGCCTCCGCCTCGGCGCGGGAGCCGCAGGTGACCAAAACGACTATGGCATCCGTCATAATTCACCCTTTTTATTGACTATAAAATTAGCGGTTGCCTTTTCCAAAAGCAAGGGAATTGATGTCGGGTCGGCAAGGGAACAGCTGTTCTTTTGTCTCGTTCTATATCAAGCTGAAAAAACAAAACGAGGATGAGCATGAATCCGCGGG
>JAPDPN010000083.1:5366-13978 GCA_034506455.1 Candidatus Zhuqueibacterota bacterium
CGTAACCGCCTTTATCGATACGAGGCCGGCGTCGATCGGCAGGAGATCATCCGCTTTCTCAATGCGGTGCTGTACGAAATGGAATACGGGGGAAAGGGGGCAAACAAAGATCGGCTTCGCGAGATAGCGGCGCTCAAGGAGAGACTGCTGCAGGCCGCTCAATGATCTTACTTTTTGGCTTTCCACAGAACGATGAGGCCGAGGATTCCGAAAACGACATTGGCAAACCAGGCGGCAACGATCGGATCGAGTTTGCCGGTGTGGCCCATGGCCTGCGTCGTTTTGAGAATTCCAAAATAGACGAATGTCACGGCCAGGCTGACGCCGAAACCCTTGGCGGCGCCGCTGCGCCGTGTCTGTGCCGCCGAAAGCGGCAGGCCGAACAAGACGATGATAAAGTTGGCAAAAGGCAACGCGATTTTAAGGTGCAGGTCGACCAACCACTTGGCCGGATCGGCGCCGTTGCGCTTGACTTCTGCGATAAAGTCCTTGAGCTCGCGATACGACATTTCCTCCGGCTTGCGCAGGAGGCGCGAAATGTTTTCCGGCCTGATGCTCGTCGTTTCGAGCGGCCGCGCTGTAAAGGGTTCCGCCTTTTCTCCCTCTTCGGTAAAGGTACGCTCATAGCCGTCGTACAGCATCCACAGGCTGTCCTGCCACACCATGCGCCGGGCATCGATGCGGCTGATCAGCCGTGAATCCTGCATGCGGCGAATGCTTACCACGGAGCCGGTAAACGTCTCGGTGTTGAAGGAGCGCATGGAGATGCGTCGATCCTGTTCATCGCGCAGGTAGACATTGTCCAGACGTTTGCGCGGCGGTCGATTGCGTAGATAATGTTCGTTGATTTCGCTTTGGCGCTGCGTGGCGCGCGGCACCAGGCGATCGGCGATCCACATGGAAAGAAAGCTGATAAAAAGAGCCGTAATAAGAACCGGCAGAAAGATGCGGTAAAGTGATAGCCCGGCCGCCTTCATGGCAACGATTTCGTTGTTGCGCGCCAAGCCGCCGATGCTGTAGAGCGAGGAGAGCAGCATTGCAACGGGCAGGATCAGCACGATGATAAAGGGAAGAAAGTTGATGTAATATTCGATCACTGCAATCCTGGGAAACTTGTTGTCGATGTAGCGATCGAGGTTTTCGATAAGATCCACGACAATAAAGATGATAACAAAGGCGAGCAGAGAAAAAAAGAGCACCTGCAGGAATTTGCGGGTGACGTAGCGGTCCAGGATCCTCATGCGGCAGTCTCGGATTTTTTGCGGCGGAAGGGTTTGGTCAAAGCACGACCGATGGCGTCGAAATTGATGAACGTCGTTTCGTGGATCGAATAGATGATCAGGTAAATGCCGCCCGCGCCGCAGAGGATATTGGCTCCCCACATGGCGATAAAGGGCGAAATGTAACGGTTGTCGGCCAGCTCTTCGCCGCCGATGAGCGATGCCCAGTAGATGAGGAAAAAGACAAAGGCAATGCTGCCCGCAATGGCCATGCTGCCCTTGCGCGCCATAATGCCCAACGGAGCGCCGACGAGCACGAACACCACGCACGCCACGGGTATCGAGTATTTTTTATGCACTTCGACCATCAGCCGCGAGTTTTCGCGCTCCAGGCTGTCGATCGAGCGCAGCTCGCTTTTTATCTGCTGCATCAGCCGGGCGCGTTCGTTCTGTAGGGCGATTTGCGGGCTTTCCTTCGTGGGCCATTGCGTCCTGCCCGTCAGTCGCGCGAGATGCTCGCGAATCAGCGTGCCCGACTTTTCCAGACGGTCGCGGATGATGGTTTTGTTTTCATGGATTTCGGCGAGCATCATCTGGGCACTTTTTTCGCGGTCGCCGCGGTAGCCCTGCTTTGAGCGCGTCAGCACCATCTCCGGCACGGCGATGGAGAGAAGTTGCTGCGGAAATTGTACGCGGCGATACTGCTCCATGGTTTCGAGGTTGAGCTCATGCATCTCGCCGTCATAAAGATAGATGAACAACATCCCTTTTTGGCGGTTGAGGTAAATTTTCCCGCGTTTACCCCAAATGTACACGCTGGAGGTGTTGCGGCTGTTGTCTTCGATATAGATGTTGGTGACGAAAGAGGTGTCGGGCGTCTCTTTGAGGCTTTCCACGAGGATGGTATAGTTTTCGATGTCGCGATAGACGACTCCGGGTTCCAGGCTCAAAGTGGGGCGTTTGCGGCTGATGTCGTAAGCCAGCAGCTTGGTGCGGTAATTAGCATCGGGCAGCACATGGTTGTTGAACCAGATGAGAAAGAGTGCCAAAAGCGCCGAGGCGACGATGACCGGAGCAATGATGCGGAGAATGCTGATTCCGCCCGCCTTCATGCCGATGATTTCGCCGTCGCCGGAAAGACGACCGAAGGCCATCAGGGTCGCAAGCAGGACCGCCATCGGCACGGAAAGAGCAATGATCCAGGCAAGGTTGAGGAAAAAGAATTCCGCCATGACGCGGAAACCAAGGCCGCGGCTGAGAAATTTGCCCAGTTCTCGAAAAACGAGATTGAGCAGAAAGACAAGGGTAATGATGCTGACGCCGAAAAGGAACGGCTTGAGGTGTTCGCGAAGGATGTAACGGGGCAGAATCAGCATGGAGGATCAGCGCCGCCCTTTCGGGCATTGTTTTTGAATACTATAAAATGACGCCTGCGCTTCGGCGGTTTTTGTCCCTTTCAGCGTGGAAAAGGCGCCGAAAAATGAAAAAAGTGTAGACATTATTTCTATTTGGCCGGCAGGAATGTCGCTTTTATGCCGCAAAGTTTTCGGGAACTTTTTAAGCTGGGCAAATATACAAATTTGCGTCTGGTTTTCCAACCGCAATTTGGCGGACGGGATAATCCTGTTGTTTTTTTCGATGCTTTTACTAAATTCACTGTTCGATGGACAAGCAACGAGTTTACCGACATCACCCGACATTTCCCGCGTTCGAACCATCCATATCCTATCGGAGGAGCCTATACAGACTTTGCTATTGTTTTGAGAAAAGTGCAGAATCGATCGTTCTGCTTGACAGCGCTGTTGCACGCTAACGAAAAGTCTTGATGGCTCGACTTCCCAAAATTCTAACGGTTCTTGCCGTCAGCGCCGCGGCTCTTTTTGCCCAAACGCAAACGGAGAAGGAGACGACCGTCAATCCAGGCATCGGCATGCGTCCGCCGAGCGGTGCACGGGATCCGCGCGTTCCTCTGCTCGAAGGGCAAGAGTTCCTCGGGCTCTACAGCGGCGGAGCGCGTTCGACCATGCTGCAGAACCGTTTGTCCAATTTAAAACGCACCGCCGAGATCGATTCGAGCGGCAGGACGATCCAGTTTCGCGAAAAGCTGGGCGATGTCGATCTGCGTGTGCCCCGCATCATGACGCTCGAAGAGTATATCCAGGCTCGGCGGCAATATTACCTGCGGCAAAAATTCGTCGAAACGACCGTCAGCAAGCTCTCCGAAACCTATACGCAGCAGGGCGGGGGCGGCGCCATCCGCATCGATATTCCGGTCGAGATCAAAAGCAAGGCTTTCCAGCGCATTTTCGGCGGCGGAACCGTGGGCCTCGATGTTTCCGGCGAAATCAACATCAAGGGCGGTTTCCGCAACGAAAAACGCAGCGAAGTCAAGACCGCCTTGACGCGAGGCTCCGACAACACGTTCAAGATGGAGCAGACGCAGCGGTTTAACGTCTCTGGACATGTCGGAGAAAAGGTAACCATCAAGGTCGACCAGGACTCGGAGCGGATGTTCGATTTCGAGAACAACATCAAGCTCGAGTACAAGGGGTACGAAGACGAGATCATCCAGTCGATCGAGGCGGGAAATATTTCGCTGTCGCTGCCCGGCACCCGCTTTGTCACAGCCAGCATGAACAGTGCCGGTCTGTTCGGCATCAAAACGACCTCCCAGATCGGCAACCTAAAGCTGGTGACGGTCGCCAGTCAGGAAAAGGGCGAAAAGAAAAAAATGTCGCTGACGGGCGGCGCTTCCAAGGACATGGCAAAAATTGACATCACGCGCTACAAGCGCGGCGTCTATTTCTTTCTCGACGATTATTACCGCCGCCAATATCTAGTCCGCAATGAAAACGGCGATCCGCTTGCAGATCCCCGACGTTTCATTTCGCGCATCGAAATCTATAAATCAGCCGCCCGTTATGAACAGGAAGAGGCGGCCATCCGCGGCTTTGCGTTTGTGCCGAACCCGGAAGATGAAAACAAGCAGTTCATTACGCCGCCGGATACCAATCTCATCGACGGAAAGCGGCTCGAGCGCGGTTATTTTCTCCGCCTGGAAAAGGACGAGTATTTCATCCACGATCAAATGGGCTACATCCGGCTGAATACGCCGCTGCAGGACGGCGAAGTGTTGGCGGTTGCTTATGAGGACAGCTCCGGACGGGTGCGGGGTGATATCAACTATGATATCAACAGCAAAAAGCCGATTTTTCTGCGTTTGATCAAAACCAAGGATCCGCGGCCGAGCGACCCGACCTGGCCGCTGGAGTGGAAGAACGTCTACAGCCTGGGCGGCCGTAACATTGCCAAAGAGGGATTCGAGTTTCGTATCTACTATCAGCCGCCGTCGGGAGATCCGGAAGAAACGGTCACCGACGCCAAGGGCAACAAGATTACCTGGCTGCAGGCCTTTGGTCTGGACCGCAAAAACGAAAGCGGCGAACCCAAGCCGGACAACATCATCGACAACCATCCGCTGCTTATCAACTTTGCTTTGGGAGAAATTTATTTTCCGCATCTGCGGCCGTTCGATCCTGAAGACCCCTATCTGCGCTCCCTCCTGCAGTCCGATGACCCCAACAAGAACAAGCTGGCGCCGGCCATCTATGATACGACGGTGCAGCAGGTCAAGGACAAGCAGGCCAAGTTCTACATGGAAGTCAAGTCGCAGAACAAGAGTGCCGAATACAGCCTCGGTATGAACGTCATCGAGGGTTCCGAGGAGGTGACGCTCAACGGTCGGCCGTTGACGCGCGGCGTGGACTATACCATCGACTATATGTTCGGTCGGCTGGTGATTTTGAACGAAATGGCGCTGGCGGCCAACGCCAACCTCGAGATCAGCTACGAGAGCCAGCAGATGTTCCAAATCGATAAACGCACGGTGATGGGCATACGCGCCGAGTACGGTTTGTGGGATCAGAGCTTTATCGGCGGCACGTTTATGTATTTGAACGAGTCCACGATGGACCAAAAGATCCGTGTCGGCAAGGGGCCGATGCGCAATATGATTTGGGACATCAACACTTCGCTCGAGTTCAAGCCCTTTTTCCTCACCAAGCTGGCCAACCTGCTGCCGTTTGTCGATACTCGTCAACAGTCGACGGTCAAATTCGAGGGAGAGATTGCGCAGATCATTCCCAACCCCAACACGCGCAACAACGAAAAGACTGGCGACAACAGCGGCGTGGCCTATATTGACGATTTCGAAGCCTCGAAACGGATTACGCCCCTGCCGATCATTCGGCGCGGCTGGGCTTATGCTTCGCCGCCGCTTTCCAGATATCCTCAGCCGGTTATCAATGATCTCTCCGACCGCGGCCGGTTGGTTTATTACAACCCCTATTCTCAATACCCGATCAAATACATTTGGCCGAACAAGGACATCAACGCCAATGTCGCGCAAACCACCAACATCATGATCATGGAGTTTACCCCGTCGCCCGAGGCGGCCAGGCCGGAGGAATCATGGCAGGGGATCATGCGCTCCCTTTCGTCCGGCTACAGCAACCAGACCGAAGCCAAATATATCGAAATCTGGGTACAGAACGATCCCAATACCACCGGCGTCATGCACATCGAATTGGGCAAGATTTCAGAGGACATCATTCCCAACCGCAAATTCGACACCGAAGACCGCCTGAAGAACGGTCTGCGCAACGGTCTGCTGGACGACGACGAAGACATCGGTCTGGACGGCATGTCGAACAATGATCCGCGGGCCATTGCCGCCGGCGGAGATTTTTGGGATCTGAACGGCAACAACATCAAAGATCCGGGCGAGCCCTACAGCGATGACGATTGGGCTTATGATCCCATGCGGCCGGTCAACGGTGTAATCGACTATTCACGAACCAACGGAACCGAAGGAAATGAGCGCGACGCAGGCGGAAGAATTCCCGACACCGAAGACCTGAACGGCAACGGCGACGTCGATCTGCGCAACGATTACTTTCACTACGCCATTCATTTGAATCATAACCATCCCGATTATCAAAAATACGTTATCGGCGCGAGCATCAGTCTGGAGACCGGCGAAGATTACGGCTGGCGGCTGTACCAGATTCCTCTCAACGAGTTTGTCGAAAAATTCGGCAGCCCGGATCTTTCGTTGGTAGAATATGTACGCATTTGGTTCGACGGTTTCGGCCCTGTGCCGCCGAATCGACGCGCGCACATCATTTCGATTGCGGAAATCAATCTGGTGGGCAGCGACTGGAAGGAGCAGGGGATAGCCACGCCGGAGCAGCCGAACAACTATACTAAAGACGACCAGACCTTTGTTCTCTCGGTGGTCAATACGCATGAAAACCCTACCTACACGCCGCCTCCGGGTGTTGAAGGCGAGGTGGATCGCATTACGCGTGTAATGGCCAAAGAGCAGTCTCTGGTCCTGCGCCTCACGGGTTTGTTGCCGCAGTACAATGCTTTGGCGCAAAAGACCTTTTATGATCCACAGGACTATATTTATTACAACACCCTCAAGATGTTCGTGTACGGCCATGACCCGGCCGGTCAGCATATCACCAAAGATTCCAGTCACGTTGAGTTCTTTTTACGATTCGGCGCCGACGAAAACAACTATTATGAAGTGCGCGAACGGGTCTATGAAGGCTGGACGCGCAATAATATCGAAGTGGATCTCATCAAGCTGTCGCAGATGAAAGTGACCCAGCAGCCGGAAAAGGACCCCGTGACCAACGCCGACATCTATCGTCAGGTACAACCCGACGGCCGAGTTTGGGTGATTCACGGCAAACCGGCGCTGCGCAACATCAAGATGTTGGAAGCGGGCGTCGTCAACCTGCACCCGAATCTGCCCTTCACCGGCGAGATTTGGATGAACGAGCTGCGCCTGTCGAACGTCAAGAAGGACAAAGGCATTGCCATGCGCGCGCGGTTGGATGTCGGTTGGGCGGATCTGATTCGCTTCAACAGCGAGATCAACCGCAAGGATGCCGACTTTCACAACGTCTCCGAGCGGTTCGGCACCGGCGACAATCAATTCAGCGGCGATTTCGGCGCCAGCATCTCTCTGGAAAAGTTTTTGCCCTCCAAATTGGGACTGTCGCTGCCCCTTTCCCTCAACTATTCGACCAGCGAAGCAACGCCGAAATATCTGCCGGGCGAAGACATTCAGGTGACCAAGGGGTTGCCCGATTCGACCCTGGAGCGCATCCGTACGTTTAATGAAAAAAAGGGAATGAGCATTTCGTTGGGATTCACCAGCCGTTCACAGAACTTTTTCGTCAAAAACATCCTGGCGCCGTTCAAGGCCAGCTACAGCCGTAACGACGGCTACGGCAGCAATTCGCGGCAGAAATATCAGATCGACCGCTCGGAATCGGGCAGTCTTTCCTGGGGAATCGTTTTCGGGCAGAACAACTTTGTTCGGCCCTTTGGTTGGTTGGGGGACGCAAAAATTCTCACCAAGTTGACCGATATGAAGCTTTACTACCTGCCGCAGTCGATCAATGCCAAAATCTCCGGTTCGCGCTCGATGAACGTCTCCGAAACCCGTACCGGCGTCGTTTCGGAAAACAGTTCCTTCCGCATCAACAGCGGCGTTTCCGGAAACATGAAAATCTTTGAAAGCCTCGGCATCGACGTCAGCCGCAATTACACCAACGACATGCGCGACGTGCCGGACAGTCTGGTATGGCGGTATCTGCGCAGCGGCCGCTTCGGCCTGTTGACGGATATCGATCAAAACGCCAGCTTACGCTACGATCCCAAAATATTCTCCTGGTTTACCACCAATTTCAATTACTCGACCAATTTCCGTTACAGTTTCAATCGACAGCAGACCTTGGCGGCTCAGAGCGCTACGCAGGGAACCAGTTTAACCGCCAACGGAACGTTGAACTTGGGCACTCTGCTCAAAACGGTTTACAAGCCCAAGCCGGGCGCGCGCCGGCCGACCGCTGCGCCGACGCGGCCGCAGCAGACTCCTGATCAACCGGGCGGAGACAAGGGCAAAAGCGGCGATGCAAAGCAAAAACAAAATAAGGAAAAAGGCTCTTTTCAGATTATGGGCATTGTCAGCGGTTTCATCAACGCCGTCGATCCCATCAGCCTCAAGTACAGCGATCGCTATAACTATACGCAATACGGCCTGGCCGGCATCCCGACGATGGAATACCAGCTCGGTTTGACCAAAGATCCCGGCGTACCCCGAGAGACGATCAAAGAAGGCGCCGGAGCCAACACCATGCGCGATTCCCGCAGCAGCAATCAAACATACGGCGTCAATACGGGGCTCAAGATCGGCCGCAATATAACCCTGAGTCTCAGCTATGACAAGAATGCCTCGCTGAATGAAAGCACAACCATCACGGGGCAGCGGTCGGAGAGTTTTTTCATTGTCGGCAATCAGGGGATGCCGTTTCC
>JAPDPN010000084.1:0-9089 GCA_034506455.1 Candidatus Zhuqueibacterota bacterium
TTTCTAATCCATTTGGCGATAAAAGCGGCAACCGCCAAAAAGATAACGCCGATCCAAAAATAATCCTCCAACTCATAAAGCCACACGTATTTCTCATGTTTAGAAATAAAAGCGCGCCATTCGGCTTCGAACTGGCGATAAGAGCTGCCGGTGGCCAAAACAAAACACTCATCGAGAGGGAGACGCCGCCGCAGGCCGTCCAACAACTGCCGCAGTCCGTCGATGTCGTACGTCTGCAGGAAATAGAGGGTGGCGGAATAGCTCTGCTGATAAGCCAAGTCTGCCTTGATTCGTCCGTATTCGAGTACCCATTCGATCTGATCGAGCGGAATCAGCGAATTCGAAGCAATCGCTTTAGATAGAACCGTCGATGTTTTCCTTCGCTCCTCTTTAGAATAGAATATGGCGAGCCCTTCATCCAACCAGCGCGGGATCTCTGCACCCTCCAGGCAGTCATGCAGAATCAAGTGCGTCAGCTCATGCACGACGGTGGTTTCAAAGGAGAGATCCTGCGACCAGCGCGGGGATTTGATGATCATGGCGCGGCGATTGGGAACGGCAAACGCCCCCACCCAGGTCGGCAAAGATCCGTTGGTCATCTCGCGAAAGGTGCGGCGCGAAGGCGCAATATAGACAACAAGCGTATCTTCAGAAAAGCAGTCAAGATCGAATGTGATCTCTTCGATTGCTTTGTTAATGATGCGGCTGATGTTCGGTCGGTAGAAGGCGTCTTCGGCAGTGGAATAGATAAGAATTCTGCCGGAGATGTAGGCTTCATATTCCGGTTCAACGGCAAAAAGCGTTGTAAAGAGAACGAGGATCGTGAGAAGAAGCCTTTTCATGACTTGACAAGCTGAAGGGTAGCGGCGGCAAAGTCGCAGAGATTTTCAATCTGTAGTTTGAGTTTGCGATGCACACATTCGGGATGTTCGTCCAAGCACGCATTGGTTTCGCATCGCTGTTGCGGTTCGCTGCAGCCCGCGGCAATCTTGTAAGCCTCGATGCTCTGTATCCGCTTGACGACTGCAGACTGTGAAAACTTGTCCCCCAACAGTTGGATGCCGATTTCCAGCGTCTTTTCCCAAATAAATTGGTGGGCGGCGATCATCTGCGCGGCTGTCAGATTATCGAGAAAGCTCTGCGGCGGCGTTCCGGTCAATAAATGGCGCAGCAGCTGCAGTTTTACGCCGATTGGAATTTCGTTCTCTTTTTGCACGTGCCTCAACCCGTATGCGTCATAACCGCATCGACCAAAAGCCGCATCAACGCGCGACTGGAAGCTTTGCTTGCCGAGTTCCACAAGGAAAAATATATGCGCTCAGAGATAGAAAAACCGTAACCGATCAGCTTTTCATTGACCGGTACAAGGTTTTCTGCAAGATCACCGGCAATCACCCCGTGAGCATCGAATCTTCGTGACAACTCGTCCGCTGTCTCCATTGCTTTTTGAAAAGAAGCGCCGTCAAACCAATTAAAAAGCAGGAAAAAACCGAGGATTTTATCGGCAACCAAATCCCAGGCAAAATCCTTGGACTTGTCGCTTTCTCCCAATCCGTAAAAGTACAGCTCAAGCTCGTTGCTGATTCGCGTTCGCCCGAATGCACAGTTGTCCCGCGTCAAAACGACTTCATTGCAGAGATGGGTCAGCAGTCGTTTTTGCAAAGCAAAAGACGGCCCTAAAACAACAATCTCGGCTGTTCGTTGAACAGAACGCAGCACTTTAGACTACCTTCATCATGCAAATTTTTGTCGAATCAACATCAACTCTGCCTTGCTGAGCCGCGGCCGATTGTAAAATCCGGCGGGCGATTCACCGCTGCTGATCAAGGGTGCTCCCTGCCGAAAAAGAGAAAATATGCGGCTGAATTGTTGTTTTGCGCCGAGTACTGTACCTCCCGAAACGGGATTAAAAACAAACTGTTCATCTTCCGCTCGGCGATAGTCTTCGGTTTTCAAAAGCAGCCCTTTTCGGATTAGAGAATGAATGCATTGCAAAACCTGCTCTGCCTCCAAAGTACTGAGCGCCAATGCCCGACGTATCGAACTCGGCTCGAGAAAAAGCAGCAGAACGCTTCGTTCCGCCGACGATAGAGTGCCGCTGAAATTGGAAGAATTTGCCACATATTTCGTCTGCAATGAAAACGGCTCGCCAATAATTTCGTGAAGCTGCTCGACGCTGCGTAAAATATGGGCAATGCGGGCGCGGTCCTCAGAACCGAGCTTGGGTTTTCCGATCTCGTTTCGGAACTCGATGGAGAATCTTCCCTCTTCCCAAGCCAATAGATTTAACAAAGCTTCGATCGGAGCGCTCTGATCGTAGGAATGAATGCCGCAGACCTCCCCTTTTTGCACCTCAATCCGCGCCGTTTCCGTTTTATGCTGAAGATGAATAATTGCCGACTTGTCGGCGATAATGACAGTCTGAATCAAATCGGCGACGCCCATTTCCATGAGGCTTCCGGAGAGGCCGTCTCCTTGCCCGCTTTCATCGAGCACCAACGGCCGCATGCGGCCGAGCAGGACATCAATCCTGGTCATCGCTTCGCGCGGATCAAAAGGCTTTTGCAGCAGATCATCGATATCCAGCTCCAACAGCTCGATGCGTCGCTCGTGATCCGCTTCCTCCGTCAACACAATAACCGCTATTGGCGGCTCGGCATATGTTCTGCGCAGCTGGTCGATAAAACTCTTGCCGCGATCGTCGCTCAAACGCGGCTCGAAAAGCAATGCATCGACCCTTTCTCTTTGCAGAAATTGAAACGCTTCTTCCAGGGAATCCGATTTCTCGATTCGATGCCGTTGCTCTTTCAGCAGCCTGGCTAATTCTTCGAGCTCAGCCGACTCGCTGTTGATAATGAGAATTTTGTACGAGGGTAATCCGACCATGCAAATGAAGCATCTTATTGGTTCACAAAAGCGGCGGCATCGGGTCGGCGTTTCTTAAGAAGCACAAAAAGCAATCTCTGCAGCGCCGTCGGCTCAAAGGTTGATTGCACATGAACCTCTACCCATGCCGGTGCGTTAAGGAGTTTGCGAACTTGATCAAACTCGACACTTTTTCCTGCCGAAGCGTAAAAAAGAACATGAATCGGCGCTTTTGTAATGCGGTGAAGAGCGTTAATCAAATAACGGTAATAGTCCCACCGCGTGGAATCCTTATCGAGTGCCAGAATGATGCCTGCCAAAT
Source organism: Candidatus Zhuqueibacterota bacterium (assembly GCA_034506455.1). GTDB lineage: Bacteria > Zhuqueibacterota > Zhuqueibacteria > Residuimicrobiales > Krinioviventaceae > Fontimicrobium_A. Next base: position 3,188 of record JAPDPN010000084.1, read on the forward strand.
CCTTGGCAGCATAATCCACCAGAGGAGTCAACTCTTTATCGGTGGACAAACAAAAGACCGTTAAATAGCTTCCGTTTGCTGAATTGAGCGTCGAATAGCGAAAGTCGAGCTTCCCGACTCTTTCCGTCTGCAGAGTCTTTTGCGTCATGGCCTCTACAACTTGGCGGGCTTTTTCTTCATTTGACCCTATAACCAGAATGGTGCCGAGTTGTTCTGCGCGGATCATCGTCGGTTCCGTTGTCTCAGAGGACGCGGGAAAATCTTTAGCCGATTCGTCTTCATGCATTGTCACCGAGGGGCGAGAGAAAGGGATTCCTTTTGCGCGAGGAAAAATTTCCTCTTCCTCAGCCTCCTCCGGCAGAAAAGAAAAGGGAGACAACTCTTCTTCCTCTGCCGGCTCGCTTTCGGGTTCGCTCTCACCGCCGAAATCTTTGAGCACATGCAAAAAGCCGAGTTTATACAGCTTGACAATCCTTTTCAAAGTGACGATTTCATTTTCACGGCACTCGTCGATGATGCGGCCAAGGGTTCGTTCGCCGTCAAATAAGGTTAAAAACTCTCGTAATTCGGGATTCGTATCTTTTTGGGCAACGATTTGACGAAAATTTGTGGTAATAATGACCACCGAATCCAAAGAAGGCAGTTGTTTGAGCAACTCATTGCGCAAATCCATGCGTTTGACTCCTTGAAATAATATGCCCATATTGCTTAGCGACATCTCGTCTTCCGTGTTTATACGGCCGAAAGATATCTTATAAATGCCGGTTCGCCAGCTCATCATTTTGAAAACCGCTTCTTCAGCATAAAGAGAACCGGTCTCGGCAGCAATCAAACATCCGTCGCGATAAGCCATACATCCCGTGAAACCATTTTCGTTGACCAGCTGCAGTAGACCGCTTCTCCGTTCGATCCCGATACTTTCGATAAGATCGGTTACGGAATGATCTTCCAATCGGCCGAAAACCGGTGAAGAATCTGAAGACGCTCGGCAGCGCCCTCTACGTCGCCAAAGCATCCCGACACGCGCCACGATTTCCCGCGCATGAATCGGCTTGACAATGACGTCATCCGCCCCAAGGCGCAGACATGCCGTTCGGCTCCACACGTCGCTTTTCGAGGTCAGGAAGACGATTATACATCGGCGGTGGAGCAAGGACCTCTGCAGCTCGCGAAGAACGGTGAGGCCGTCGATCCTGGGCGCCGACAATTCACACAGCACGGCGTCGAAAGAAGAGGCGGAAAGAATGTCCAGTGCTTCCTCTTCCGAGACTGCCGAACGAACCCGAAATCCCGCCTCATTGAAATAATTTTCGAACAAACTGAGATTCGTTTGTTCGTGCTCAATGACTAAAAGCTCCCGTGCGGCCATGCTGCAGTGCTTTCTTGTGATGCCGTTCTTTACAATGTATCGAAAATGTCCGCGCAAATCAAGCAGCAATAAAAAAGCCGGATTTTTATCCGGCATTCAATAAAATGGCGAAACTTGGGATTAAGTTCTTTTTTAGAAGGCTGAAGGGTCGGCACTTTTCTCAATTTGAATAACTTTGCCGTGCAATTCCTTGATTCCGCACAATGGAATCGATGCTTTGCCCTCGGCGGAGACATCGACCTCCTCATCGGCCAATTTAAGCTTCCAGCCGGAAAAATCATCACAATTCGCCTGCCAAAGATACAGCAGCAGTTTATGATCCTGCAGGTCGCTCATTGCGCGGATCGTCAAAAAGTCCTGTAAATCTTCGCGACCATAATCTGCGAGCTTTTGTTTTGCTCCGAAACGGCTGCCGTTGGCATAGAATAGCAGCTCGGTGAAAAATAGTCCAGCCTGCGGATTTGGTTCACTTGAGGCGATCGGCCTGCAAATCAGCAAACCGTATTCGACTTCCGGAGAGGACAGGCGTTTGGCCAAATCGAGCACCTTGTTATGTACAGGCCGCCGCAGTTCGTTATTAATCTGATCATACAGACTGCAGACCGCCGGGTAGGCGTTTCGACATTGAACACATTTGCTCAGATGGCGATCGAGATGTTGCTTTTCTTCTGCCGTGAGAGGTTCTCCCAAAGCCGCCCTTTCAAACTCCCGCCCTTTTCGGCATAATTCTCTTATTGGAGTCTTTTCGGTCATTTTCCGCAACGGTTATTGTTCAGCCCAGCGAATCCATTCGCTTGAATACTGACAATAAATACCGACAAAAAAATTATTTCACGGAAAATTAAAGAAGAGCTTTCAATTGAAGGCGAAATTCTTTTTTGGCGACTTTGGCCAAATACTCAAAGATCGATCGCTCGTTTTGACGATATTCGCGCTGGGTAAGCTGCGGAAGGTAATAGCGCAGATTGCGGAAATAAGAGGAAGTATCCTTTTTTTGAATCAGATCGTAAAGAACATCTCGTAGAGCCTTGCTGTAGATTGCCGCACGTTCCGGATCCAACTTGTTGGACTTGAGATATTGCGAGGATATCTTGTCGTCCACTTTTTTCATAACCACGTCGATATAGCTTTCGATCTCTTTGCTTTCCAGAATGTCCTGCGGCGTGGGAACGTGTTCTTCGGCGGACAAAGTGTCTCGCGCCGACTCGAATTTGATCTTGCGTACAAGCTTGACGATCGCATCTACCGGCAAAAAATTCTGAAATTCGTCAGAATCATGAAGATTTTTCAATAATTTTCGGATCGCACCCGAAACCGAGTCGTTGGGGCTGTAAATGTCAATGAAGCGATTGTAGAGCACCTCTTCCGGAATCGGCGGCCGATTCTTGCGCAAATAGGGCAGAATCTGCTCGACAATAATCGGCTGATTCAACGCAAGATCAAGGCCGTTTTTATAAAAGACATATTCCTTTCCCATTTCGGAAAACATGGCCAGTTTTTCCGAACTGCGAATGGCAACCTTGATGTTGCGGACGATTTTGGCGCCTTCCGGATCTCTCTCGCGAAAAATGCGCGACAGCTCCTGCTTGGTCTTTCTCACAACCAAACGGCGCGTCCAGATCATAACGTCGGTATCGGATACAAAAGTATGTTCGGCAAATTTCGGTTCATAATATCGTTTCAGCTGCAGGAAAGTCCCGTCTTCGTCGCAGGTAAACAGCTCGGCAATGCAGTCGGTTGCCAAGTCCTGAAGTTCAAGATCAGTATCGATCCTCTCCCCGGAAATTCGTTTGCCGATAATTTCTTGATATTTCAAATAGCCTAATGATATCTTTTGCATTAAGCTGATGATTTCGATCAGCTGTGCCTGCGTATGGCTGCCGGAACAAACAGCTTGAATCAATTGCTTCAAACTTTGCTTTTCCATCCGATACAGCTTTCCTGCATGAATCGTTTTCGATGCCGTCATTTGTTTGCAATAAAATCATTGCTGCATCCCGAACGATGCAGACACAGTATAACAGTGTTTTTTTCTGCGCAAAACCCATACCACCAAACAGCCGTTTTTATTGCGTTAACTGCTTTAATTACAATAAAGCATTAAAGCTAATTATTAAAGTCGTCTCAGAAGAATCGTACCTAAGCGAAACAGTGTATCACAATAAAACAAAAAAGGCGAACTCTGAGGTTCGCCTTTTTTCGAATGCGAAAACCAAATCAGCTATTTTTTATCATCGGCAGACCGTACTTTTTCGCTTTGCGGTAGATAGTTGCGCGGCCGATTCCGAGTTGCTTAGCTGTTTTCGAGATATTTCCTTCACATTCCAAAAGTGCTTGCCGCAAAGCCTGTTCTTCCAATTTCTCGATCCAGCTGGCAAGCTTGTTGTCCGATTCATAAATGCGCTTTTCCCCCAGAGCCCGAACAGCCGGCGGCAGATCTTTGGCGGTAATCTCATCGCCGTTGGCCAACACGACCGCCCTTTCCATGGCATTCTCCAGCTCGCGTACATTGCCCGGCCAGTTGTAGGCCATCAGCAGTTCCAAAGCATCGGGAGAGATGCCTTCGATGTGTTTTCCTTCCTGTTCGTTGAATTTCTTTAAAAAGTGTGCCGCCAGCAAAGGTATGTCCTCTTTGCGTTCGCGCAAGGGCGGCAGTTTGATGGGAAACACCGAGATGCGATAGTATAGATCTTCGCGAAAGTTGCCCGCCTTCATTTCCTCTTCCAAATCTTTATTGGTTGCGGAAATGACGCGCACGTTGACCTTGATCAGCTCGTTGCCGCCGACGCGCTCGAACTCTCGTTCCTGCAGAATGCGCAAAATTTTTGACTGTGTTGCCGGCGTCATCAAGCCGATTTCATCAAGAAAAATGGTGCCGCCGTCCGCCTGTTCGAATTTGCCGATCCTTCTGCCGGATGCGCCGGTAAAACTGCCCTTTTCATGTCCGAAAAGTTCGCTTTCGAGCAGCGACTCCGGCAGCGCCGAACAGTTGACAGCCACAAACGGTTTATTTGCCCTGGTCTTGGAATGGAAATGAATCGCCCTGGCAATCAGCTCTTTTCCTGTGCCGCTCTCGCCCTGGATCAGCACTGTAACGTTGCTGTTGACCACCTTTTCGACAGCCCGAAAGACATCCTGCATGATGCCGCTCTGACCGATGATGTTGTGAAATCCATATTTATTCTTCAGCTCGGAGCGGAGCTCGCTTACTTCCTTCTGCAACGAACTGTTCAATAGGGCGTTTTGTACGGTGACCAACAGGCGCTCGCGCGCAAACGGCTTGGTCAGAAAGTCATAGGCGCCGAGCTTCATCGAATTTACCGCCCGCTCGATGGTGCCGTGTGCGGTCATCATAATTACCGGCAACCTTGGCTCCTCTTCCTTGATCCGCTTAAGCGTCTCGATACCGTCGATGCCCGGCATCTGAATGTCCAAAAGCACCAAATCGGGCAAATCCTCTTTGATCAACTTGAGGCAGGCTTCTCCGCTCAGCGCGGTGCTTACTTCGTATTTCCGCTCCTTGCGAAGACTCGCCTCGATCATCTTGCAGATGTTCTTATCGTCATCGACGATTAATATAAGCGGACGTTCCCTCTCTTCCACAAAGTGTCTCCTTTTCGAACAAACACCTTTTGATTATATGACATAAAATAATAATAAATAAAATTCTAATTTGCAAGTAATTTTTGTATGCTGATGATACACTTAACCAAGCACATTCTCAATTCGAGACAATAACACTGACAGGTTTTCTCCCTGCAAAGTCATCCGCATCATCAGCCAGTATGACTCAAAGCGCCTCGACTCCAGCTTTACCCAATCTTTCTCCGTCGTCACCACATAATCGGCATTAACGATTTTGCGTGTTTTGCTTATTTTTTCAATGTCCTGATCTCGATAATAATAATGGTCAGGAAAGGTAATTTTTGCCGCTATTACGACTCCGCTCTCCTCAAGCATGCGGAAAAAATATTTCGGATTTGCCAGTCCGCAAACGGCGACAACTCGACAATTTTTCAAATCACCGATATTCAGCACCTTTCCCTGCCTGTCAACCGCCCCGCTGAAGCGATAGGTGGCGCATGCCCACGGTTTTGCCGACAACACTTGCCGCGGAACCTTTTCCAAACTGCTCCCGCCGGTGAACAAAACAAAGTCCGCACGGCAGATGCTGCGAACAGGCTCCCGCAAAGGTCCGGCAGGCAGGCACCAACCGTTGCCGATCGGATTGATACTGCGCATCGTTACCAAATCGAAATCTCGCGCCAGCCGCCGATGCTGAAAGCCGTCGTCCAATAAAATAACGTCCGCTACAAAGTGCCGGACCGCCCATCGAGCAGCGCGGACGCGATCCTTGTCGACAATGACGGGGATACCGGGGCAGTTTCGGGCCAAAAGCAGCGGCTCATCTCCGCCCGCTTCAGCATCCGCCCGAACCAGCTCTCCATCCGATACAAGGACTGTGCCTCGGCTTTTTCTGGCGTATCCGCGGCTGAGAATGACCACTTTTTTGCCTCGTCGTCGCAGCTCATT
>JAPDPN010000084.1:9189-13870 GCA_034506455.1 Candidatus Zhuqueibacterota bacterium
GTACTTGAGCCGCGCACGGTGCGATAACCCAAGCGCATCGCGGTCCTGGCAATGACCTCCCCGTCACCGTGCTCGCTGACCATCGCCACAATTTTTTGTCCGCGGTGCACATAAAGCGGCAAAATCATGCGTCCATGCCAAACGAGATATAGGATGGGTCTCCCGCTCGCAAGAGCCCGATCGAGAGCACGTCGGTTCTGAATTCGGATTCTACCTAATCGGCACCACAGCAAAACGATAAGCCAGGCAATCTTGCAGGCAAGGTAACGCAACAGCTCCCGCTTTTGCCGTTTAGTGAGCATACCGTTTTTCCTGCAGCATCTCTAAAATTAGTGATGCAGTGCGAACCGATGCGCCGGGTGCGCCGAGAAGCCCCTTAACTCCCGCCAGAGATGATTTTATCTCCTGACGATAGGCCGCATCAAAAAGAAGACGTTCGACCTCAGGAAGGAGGCGATCCGGAACGGCATCACCCTGCACAAATTCTTTGACGATTCCTCTTCCGGCAACAATGTTGACCAAACCGATATGGGGAATTTTGACTACGCGCCTGCCGATCGCAAAGGAAAGCGGTGAGACTTTGTAAACCAAGCAAAAAGGCGTCTCGAAACAGGCGGCCTCCAAGGTGCTGGTGCCGGATTTGACGACGGCGGCGTCTGCGTAAGCCATCAACTCATAGGCGCAGCCCGGCACCAAATGGACTGGAAAGCCTTTGACCTGTACTTCCATTTTCTGCTTGGAAATGGTTTCTGCAATGCTGACCGCGATCTGCAGCTTGGGATACTGACTTTTGAGCTTCTCGGCGGTTTTCAACAGCATAGGCAGCAGCCGATCGATTTCCTGCATGCGGCTGCCGGGGAAAACAGCAAGCAGAGGGGCATTTTCATCGAGGTCATACCAACGAAAAAACTCCTGCCGCGACAGGGTGATCTGCAGGCCGTCCATTAGAGGGTGGCCGACAAAGCGGGCATCGATGCCGTAACGTCGGAAAAAATCCACCTCGAAAGGAAAAATCACCGCCATGCGGTCGACAAATGCAGCCATTTTCTGGGCGCGGCTTTCATGCCATGCCCAGACCTGGGGTGCAATGTAGTAAAAGACCGGAATGCCCAATGCTTTGAGCCGTTTGCCCAGCCGAAGATTAAAGCCCGGATAGTCTATTAGAACGGCCAGTTCCGGCCGTTCTTCCCTCGCGTAATTCATGATTTCAGCAAAGGTGCGGCGAATTTTTCCTAAATGGCGCACGACTTCGGCAAAGCCCATAAAACAGGTTTCCCTGATGTGACGGATGAGCGTCATGCCTGCCGCCTGCATCCGGTCCCCTCCGATGCCCGCGATTTTGAATGAGGGGTCAGCTGCCAGCAGCGCTTCGATCAGCCTTCCGCCGTGCAGATCCCCTGAAGCCTCCCCCGCGACAACGAGCAGTTTCCTCCCGCTCATCCGATCACCCGCGCCGCACCTGCCATTACCTTTTCCCTAATCTCCATGGCGACCGCCAAGGCATCCCGCGCTTCCTTTGCCGTTACGACCGGCGTGCGGCCAGTCCTAACGGCCTCAAGAAAGCTCTGCCATTCCGCCTGCATCGCGTCCTGCTCGGGCACCGGGGGCTTTTCATAGACGATGTTCCGCTTGTATTTGCCCTTATCGATCATGCCCAAATTGATGCCGTCGGAAGCGGCGGGCTCGTCGGAGAGACGAAAGATCTCGGTCAGCCTGAGTAAAAAGTCGATCGAAATGTAGGCATCCTTCTGAAAGATTCGCATCTTGCGCATTTTACGCTGCGAGATTCGGCTGGCGGTGACGTTGGCCGCACACCCGGATGCAAACTCGATGCGGGCATTAGCAATATCCGCTTCGTCCGAGACGATCGCCACCCCGCTCGCACGAATTTCCGTGACCGGACTCTGCACAAGGCTGAGGATGATATCGATGTCATGGATCATCAAATCCAATATAACAGCGATATCGGTGCCTCTGGGATCAAAAGGGGACAACCGATGAGATTCGATGAACAATGGATCCTTGAGCCTGCCGTCCAGCGCCCGAATCGCGGGATTGAACCGCTCGATATGCCCAACCTGCACCGGAATCCCCAGGCTTTCGGACAATCGGACGATTTCATCGGCTTCCTCTAAGGTCGCAGCAATAGGCTTTTCGATGAAAACCGGCCTGCCGGCCTGTAGTACCTCTTTTGCCGTCGCCAAATGGTGCGTCGTCGGCACTATGACTCCGACACAATCACTTTCGCGAATCAATTCCGCTGTTTCGGCAAATGCCCGGCAGCGGTAGCGCTCGGCAATCTCCTGTGCCCGCAGCGCATCGACATCATGCACACCGACCAGCTCGACCGATTCCATTTGCGACAGCGCATTGCAATGAAAGTTTCCAAGCTTGCCGACTCCGATAATGCCTACTTTGATCTTTTCCATGGCCTTTCCTCGTCGAAATGATCCTTTATAAATCAATTTAAACATTCTCTTTTGATTTTACAAAATGAATAGGCGCATCCATGAATAGTTTTTTTTGCGTTTCTTTAATGAAATGTTTATTTTTGTAAAAGCAGGCGTTCATGCCGTCGATGTATCGAAAATAACACATCGCGAAAGGATGCATTATGCCCAATAAGGTGGAAACCTACAAGGATCTCATTGTCTGGCAAAAAAGTCATCAGCTTGCCCTCACTCTTTACCAAAGCAAAGCGGCCAAAAAGGAGTATGAATCGCTTTTGGAAGTCATGCGGGGCCTCGCTGCCGATACCGCCGCCAATATCGCATTGGGCTTCCGCAACCGCGGCAAAAAAGCCAAACTCCATTTCTATCATGCCGCATTCAATTCCATTTGTCGGCTGAACTACTACCTGACGCTTGTCAACGATCTCGAAGCTTTAAAAAAGATCGACAACATCGAAGAAGACGTCAAGTCCATTGAGCATATGCTGATTCGGCTGATACGGTCCAACCTTTCTGCTTCATAAACCCAAGGAGTTATCATGGATCTTGCCGCCATTCAACAAGAGCTGCAGCGCAGGCGAATCGACGGCTGGCTTTTTTATGATTTTCACCACCGTGATCCAATTGCTGCGCGCATCCTGCAGATGGACACCTCACGCTTTGCCTCGCGGCGCTGGTTTTACTATATCCCCGCGCAAGGCGAGCCGAAAAAGCTTGTGCACCGTATCGAGCCATGGCGCTGCGATCATCTTCCCGGACAGAAGCGGATTTATCTTTCGTGGCAGGAGCTGCACCAGGGGCTGCGGGAAATGCTAGCCGGCGCCGCTGCCGTGGCCATGCAGTATTCGCCGCTCAATGCCGTTCCCGCCGTCTCCATTGTGGATGCCGGAACTGTGGATCTCATCCGCAGCTTTGGGGTACAGGTCGTATCGAGTGCAGATCTTGTAGGCCGCTTTGAAGCGCATCTTTCATTGGAAGACCTGCGCACGCATGAAGAGGCGGGAAAAATTTTGCACGAAATCAAAGACCGCACGTTTCGAGAAATCGCCGTCCGCATACGGAAGGGCGAACAGCCGACGGAACACGAAATTCAAGTCCTTATGCATGAATGGATGCATGAGAAAGGACTGGTTTGGGCGGACGGGCCTATTGTTGCCGTAAACGAACATGCCGCCGACCCTCATTTCGAGCCCTCGCCTTCAGCCGCAACGGCCATTCGTCCGGGCGATCTCTTGCTTCTCGACCTATGGGCGAAGCTGGATAGGCCGCGCAGCATTTATTACGATATTACGTGGATGGCTTTTGTCGGCGAAGAGGCGCCTAAAGCGTGGGAAGAGATCTTTCGGGTTGTCGTTCGCGCGCGGAACACTGCGCTGCAGCTGATCCAAGACCGATTCGCAGCGGGCGTGCCGGTTTACGGCTGGGAAGTCGACGAAGCGTGCCGGAACGTCATTACCGAGGCGGGATACGGGCCGGCGTTTATTCACCGTACCGGGCACAACATCGGCGAACAGGTGCACGGAAACGGCGTCAATTTGGATAATCTCGAAACCAAGGACGAACGGACCATATTGCCGGGGACCTGCTTTTCAATAGAGCCGGGCATCTATCTGCCGGAGAAGAAAATCGGCTTTCGGTCCGAGATTGATGTCTTTGTCACGGATGACGGCAAAGTCAATGTATACGGCCCGATCCAGGAGAAAATTATTCCTATATTTTTAGCATATTAAAGCATGACGTCAAAATTTATTTCTGAAAATTTTTAGAATAATTGATCTGTATGAATAGCAAAACTATTGTAGAAATCTGAGTAGTCAGTGTAGCTATATCGCGAAAAGTTGCCCATGTGTCTCTTTCCATCCGCTGCGGCACAAAAATCATGTCGCCCATTTCCACGTGCGTTTTACGGGGACTGAGCAGTTCGCCTGTTCCGGCTTTTTTAATTTTGACCCTTCGTGACCATGCGCCGCTGTTGTAGCCGCCCGCCCGCTTAATATAATACTCATAGCTCTTGCCGGGTTCGTAAGGCAGGAGGCCGGGATTTTTGACATGCCCGACGACGTAGACGGTATTCTCGACAGGCGGTACCACGATCAAATCCCGATCCTGGAGCGCAATGTCATATTCCTTTTTCCCCTTCTGAAACAACGCCACAAAATCCACTGAAACCAATCCCTTGAGCTCACGGGCGCGTTCTCTATGATAGGCTTTTTCAAAGGGATCCATATCGG
>JAPDPN010000085.1:0-6642 GCA_034506455.1 Candidatus Zhuqueibacterota bacterium
ACATTAGGGATCGTCTGCGGAGCGCCGTGAGGAGATAATTCTCGGTTTTCTCCGCCGACATAGTGGATCGTCTTACCGGCATGCGAAAAATAGAGTGAAGCGGGCGGGCCGCCTTCCAGATGCTGGGCGGCGACCAAACCGATCGGAAGCTCGAGCAGGGCTTGGTTAAGGCGGGTCATGGTCATGGGCGTGGGCGAGTAGATGAAAAGGATGTTGCCGTCGACGTCTTGTCCTAGCGCCGCTTCGCACCACCGCCCGGCCGCGCTGAACCAGCGATTGATTCCAGGGCGCTTGATCAGCCGCAGGTTTTGCATGACCGAGCGATAGAGAACCGTGATCTCTCCCAGCGGACGCTCGTCAAGGTCAAAGATGTGAATCGGCGGCAGCGTGTCTACAACCGGATGAAAAGCCAGCACCGAAAGATAACTGTTGACGGCCGAATTGTGCACGCGGCCGTTGCTTTTCAGAAAACCGACATGACGCCTGCCGTCCTCCTGATACATGCCGGCGTTGATCGCCCCCAACAGTTGATAACGCTCGGCCCATTCGGCGATGGTGAGCGGCTCATGCCCCAGTTCCCGAGAAGTCAGCAGCGTAAACTCGTAATGACGGGGATCGATTTTGATGATGACAATGGAGGCTTTGCCGAATAGCGAAGTCTTGACGGTATACTCGCTGACGACCAAGCCTTTGTCAATTTCCTGCCGGCTTTGCGCCGCAGCGAAAACAAGTGGACAGAGCAAAAGGTAGAAACAACGTTTCACGGCTCATTTACCGCAATGTTTGAGGCCATGTCCGGTCAAGACAACGACGCACGGCGATAGACTGGAATCAGCGCAAAGATGTCGATAACCTGCCCACGCCGCGGCTGCGGTCGGTTCCACATAAAGACCGGCGCGATGCAGCTCGCCGAGACTGCCGGCGATTTCATTCTCGGAGACCTGCAGCAGGGCACCACGGCTCTTGCGAACGGCCTGCAGAATCTGCCCCCCGCGCACCGGCATGGCGACCGCGATGCCGTCTGCCAGTGTGTCGCCTTTGCGGATCGTCGCGGGTTCAGTCAGATTGTGGGCAAAGGCTTCCGCAAGCGGCGCACAGGCGGATGATTGTACGCCGAAAAGTGCGGGCAGGTTCTCGATCAATCCGGCGGCGCGCAGCTCGCAAAAGCCGATATACAATCCGAGGAGCAGCGTGCCGTTGCCCACCGGCGCAAAAACCGCGGCAGGCGCCTCTCCCAGCTGTTCGTACAGTTCGAAAGCGCAGGTTTTGACGCCGTGCAGGAAAAAGGGGTTCCAGGCATGGCCGGCGTAATAGCTGGTCTCGGCTGCGGCCAAAGCCGCTCGAGCCGTCTCTTCACGAGTACCTGGTACAAGGCGCACCATGGCAGCTACCGCCTCGATCTGCTTGATCTTGGCGGGCAAGGTTTGTGCGGGAACATAAATTTCACATTGGATGCCGGCGCGGGCACAATACGCGGCAATGGCCGCTCCGGCATTGCCCGACGAGTCCTCCACGGCTTTCTGCACTCTCAGCTCCTTCATCTTGCTGACCAGCAGCGACGCCCCGCGATCTTTGAAGGAACCGGTCGGAAACAGATAATCCAATTTCAACCACACCGGCTTTTTGTTATAGGCAAAACGAAGAAGCGGTGTAGCCCCCTCCCCGAATGAAACAATGTTTTCATCGGCATTGAGCGGCAGAGTGCGGCGATACCGCCACATACCGGCTGCAGATCCTGCCAGTTCCTGCTTTGCCCACGGTTTTGCTAAAACCAAGTCAAAGAAACCGCCGCAGCGGCAGCGCCAGATCGGTTCGCCGGCGGAAAAAGCTCGGCCGCATCGACTGCAGATCAAGCTGACCTTCATCGGGAATCCCCTGCCATGTCTGAGCCCTCCCTTTGGTCGCTGTAATACCATTGGTCCCACAAATCCTTGCGCACATAGAGGCCGATCTCGACTCCGTCGCGCAGCCAAAGCGGATGGGCAAAAAACGGCAAATAGAGATACTGCTGTCCCGGCGGCGGCAGCTCGTAGAGCTTTTTCAGAAGGTCATTCTCTACCTCCGGCTTGGCGATGATCAGGCGCGCAGCCGGCAGATCAAAATTGACGGCGCTAAAATACCCGACGCGCCGAAAGCGGCGCAAATACCACGGCAGCGGCCAGTAATCATCGTTCGGGCAGATGATTTCGATATACTCATCCTTACCCAACGGAGAAGCCGCAGAGAGCTGTTCTACGGCCTGCACCAGGCGGAACAGATCGCGATGCGTATGGGCATAGACGTAGGGGTTTGAAGAATCGGTATCATATTGTCGATTCTGCTGAAACGCCTGCAGGCCGAGATGGAGGGAGGCCAAGGCAAAAAGCAGGTAGAGGTGCTGCAGAAGCTTTTTCGGCGCCCGTTTGAGGAGATCGGCTATGCCTGCAGACGCCAGGAGGATCCAGCCATGCAGAAAGCTGAGCATGCTCCAAGGGGTTTTGTAAGGGATCAGCGAATAGAGTGCCGTCAAAATCAGCGTATAGAGACAGAGGAAGCGCTGAAAAGCTTTCGATTCTTCGGCATTCGGGCGCCAAGCCGCTGCGCAGCCGACCAGCCCGAGGAGGAGAATTGCCGCTTCGGACCAGAAAGGTTTCCCATGAGTGTAATTCCATCCCAGCCATTTAAAGTAGGCATACCAGGGATAAACGTGTGCCGAGCCGTGACCGGCGCCGCGGGAAAAATAGACGGCATAGGTCATCACGGAATCGATGATGCCGCGCGGATTTTTTCCGAATGAGGAAAAGAACAGCCCTGAAACCAGTAAAGCCGCAGCAAACGCAACAAGGATAGCTTTGACCTCGAGCTTGGCACACGAAAATTTTGTCTGCTTTCCGACCGCCAGGAAGGCTACGGCAGCGGCGGCAGCCGCCCACGAAAGAATGAAGGTCTCTTTGGAAGCGTGCATGAGTCCCATGGAAAGCCCCAACGCTGCTCCCCAAAGTATTCCTCCTTGTGTGAGAAATTTCCAGAGCGCCAGGAGAAAGCAGGCGGTGAAAAAGACCAGGAGCATTTCCATGATGTAATAGCGGCTGTAAAAGACCATCGCCGGCGAGACTGCAGTCAACAGCGCTGCCCAAAAAGCGGCGCCTTTGGGCAAGAGTCTGCGAAAGGCCAAGGGAATCGCCGTTAGGGCAAGGCCGAAGAAAAGCGGCACAATGCGAAGCGTGATCTCATCCAGTTCCGCGAAAGTCGATTGTTGCCGCAGAGCAGCCGGAATGAGCGTCAGATAGACGAGCGCCGGGCCGTGGTATTCATACGGATCGTAACGATAGTCGCCTTTTTCGAGAAGCAGGCCGAATTTGACGGCGTGCACGGCCTCGTCGGTGTGCAGAGGCCGCTGCGCCAAGTGCGGCAGCCGCAGACCGGCTGCGGCAAGCAGGACGCAAACAAAAAGCGCCGCTCGTAGGCGGCGCGATGTGACGGAATTCAAAGACATGACGAGCACATCTCGGGCGTTTATTTCGCCGGTTTGCCGTAGACCTCGAGCTCGATCCAGTGGTTGAGATCGTTGCTGGTGTTGCCTGCCGTGTAGGCGCGCACATAGCGGCCGATCGTTCCTTTGCAGTCGACCAGCTTGCCTTCATTGGTCTCGACATAGTGCCAATCTTCGCCCTTGCCGAAGCCCAAAGAATTGTCGATGTCGTTGTTAAAGACGGTCACGACGTTTTTGGTAAAATCCGGATCGTCGGCAATCTGCACGACCACGTCGTAATAGACGCGCGGCTGCTTGTGATAGTGCCACATTACGATCGCATAGATGGCGTGGCGCGCGCCCAGATCGACCTGCACCCATTGCTTAAAGGGTCCGAGCTCGACGTAGGAGCCGTCGGCAGCCTCTTTGTCGCCGTCGGTGATCATCGACAGCTCGCCGATTACCGGCAGGTCATCCGAAGAGGTGACCGGCTTGCCGAGAGCAACGTTCTTGGTGCCTTCCGGCGCAAGAAAAGGCGGACGCGGTTTTCCGGTGGGCTTTTCCAACCTTTCCACTTTCATGGGCGTCGGCGTGCCGACGAACATCGGCTTGGGCAGCTCGATGGGAATCGGCACCAGCTTCTGATCCGCGGCCAAGGCGGCAGCCTGCGGCATCAGCGGAATCAAAGCGGTCAACAGAGCAGCCATACAAAACAGGGACGTCAATTTCATCTGCACGATCTCCTTACAAAAATTATTTGCACATAAAATAGCAAATTTTCCGCAATTTTACAATCGAAATGCCGACTGTTGAACCTTTTTCGTTTTATTTGGTTCCTTGGCGCAGAGCTTCTCAGCATGACTGCCAAGGCGCGCGCCGCAAGGGGATTTCCGCGTTTAAAGCCGATCAGGAATTGTCGTTACTGCAACAGATATTCGACGGCGCGCTTGATCCTTTCGTCCTGCGTACCTTCGCCGATTTTGCGAATAACGGCTTTGCGGGCTTCGGTTTTCTGATCGCCGAGATAGCCGGCGTTTTCGAGCACCGCCAGCTCTGCTTCGGCCTTGAGCTGCGGATCTTCGAGGTACTTGGCCGCCAGGTCAAAGGCCTCGACGCTGTGCACTTTGGCAAGACCCGACATGGCCATTCTCATTTCCTGGAGGTTGGCTGCCAACTCCAAGGCTGTCTGATAGAGCTTCGTTGTTTCGGCGGCGCTGCGTTCCGAAGGCAGGCCGATTTGGGCGATAAAACCGCGCAACGCCAGGATGCGCAGGCTTTCGTCTTTGAGCGTCTTGGCGGCGTTCAAAAGATCGTCGACCGCGGCCGGCGTCGGCCATTCGCTGAGCGCCAGAATGGCGGCCCGCTGCTCGGCCGGATCTTTGCTTTTGAGCGCAGCCTGCAGGATCGGCAGGCCGTCCGGATCGCCGATTCGGCCCAACACAAGCATCAGCGAGGCTTTGGCGACCGGCGTCCCGGCGCGCTGCAGGCCCAAGATGACCGCATCACCCTGCTTGTCGGGCTCCGGAATCCGTTTGGCGGTCGCGGTGACGGCGCGCTCCGCCTCGCGACGATCGGCGTCAGCCGAGCAAAGGATCAACGCATCAATCAACCGCGGCAGGTCATCAGGCTTGGCAACCTGGCCCAACGCTTTAAAAGCCGCTACGCGCACGCGCAGCTCGGGCCTGCGCGTCAACCGCAGCAGAGCGGCGGAGGCGTCCATGTTGCGATCGCCGATCGCTTCGATCAGGGTCGTGAGCATAGGGCCTTCAGAGTTTTCCAGAGCGGCGATGATTTGTTCATCGGTACCGGGAGCTTTCAACTTGGCCAAACTCTCTTTAGCGGTTGACTTGACCGGTTCCAGGGCTTCTGCCGCCAGTCTGGCTAAAAGATTAACGTCTTCCGCAGTTCCGACGCTCGACAAAGCCGCTACCGCGGCTACATTGACCTCGGTCATCGGGTCATCGATTTGTTCGAGGACGGCCCCGCGAACAACCGCATCGCCTTTAATGCGGAAGGCCGTCAACACCTGCACCTTGCTCTGGGGGTCGAAATTTTTCAGTTCCGCTGCTATTGCTTTCAAGTCGATCGGCCGTTTGCACTGGTGGATGAGACTCGCCGCCACGGCTTTGAGCTCGGCCGGCTCGTTCTGCAGTACCTGAAGGATCAGTGCCGTCGGGTCATTGACGGTGCGTACCAGACCAATCAAGGCCGCGCACCGCAATGGAAGGGCCTCTTTGGGGTCAAAAAGGCGACGATAGGCGGCCTCCGCCTGCGCCGTCATGCCTGCCGTCGAAAGATGATCGGCGGCGCGCAAATAGGCATCGGCAACGGCCGGGCGAGCCGTCGTGGTGTTCAATGCTTTGGCCAGCAATTCTGCGGCAGCCGGAGTGCCGATCTTGCCGAGTGCCGCTGCCGCAGCGGAAACCACCTGAGGGTCCTTGCTCTTTAACAATTTGCCAAGAGTTTTTTCCGCTCCAGGGGTCCGTCTTTCGCCGAGGCTGTTGATGACGCCGATCTGCACCAATCCCTTGGTCTTGACGGCAGCCTTGAGCAGCGCTCGGTCGACAGCGGCTCCTGGAATGCGCTCCAGCGCGTAGCGGGCAATGTCCGCCGTTTTGGGATCATAGAGCATTTTACTCAGAGTCGGCACCGAGGCTTCACTGCCCATAATGCTGAGCTCTTTGCACAAATACTGCTTGGCGGCAAAGGTGGTCTTGGGCTCGGCCAACACTTTCAGCATGGCGCTTTCATAGGCGGCGAGCTTGACTGCATCGCCGGAGGCTTGCCGCAACATGTCGGACAACTCGCTGAGGGTTTCACGACTGTCGCCGTAATTGTATGCGGCCACTTTTGACAGGGTCTGTTGAAAATCAGCGCTTAGGCCGACGGTGGTCAACAAGAGTAAAATGATAAGGTTACGAAGCATTTTCTTCTCCTTCTAACGTACAGTCCTAAAGTTGCCAAGGCGAACGCATGGGCCGCGCCAGCAGTCGATTGATGTCCGGATCATCACTGATCTCCTTGACCGGGTCCCAGCGGATCGGCTTGCGGGTCAGCATGGCGATGTTGAGCAAATGGCAGATGGTTGCCGTGCGATGGCCGATTTCGGCATGCGCAACGGGCAGCCGTCGGGTTTTGACGCAATCCAAAAAGTTGCGGTGGTGGCCGGGGCTGCGCTCGGTGTGAATCTC
>JAPDPN010000085.1:6742-13089 GCA_034506455.1 Candidatus Zhuqueibacterota bacterium
TGTTGAGCAAATGGCAGATGGTTGCCGTGCGATGGCCGATTTCGGCATGCGCAACGGGCAGCCGTCGGGTTTTGACGCAATCCAAAAAGTTGCGGTGGTGGCCGGGGCTGCGCTCGGTGTGAATCTCTGCAGCGCTGATGTTCTGCCGGAGGATATCGGGATGCGACGCCTCGAGCCTGCCGCCGTGAATGTGGATAAAGATCCAGCCGTCGCTGCCCAACAGCTTGAGGCCGCGATTGCCAGTACTGGTGCCGATGATCTTGACGCCGTCCGCATACGTGCATTCAAAGGCGTATTCGATGAAACAATCAAAAAGTTTGCTTTCGACCTGTTTGCCTTCGGCGCGCAGTTCTACCGGCCCGGAATCGTCGCTTTCGTGGATAAACTGCGCCAAGTCGATGATATGGGCGCCGCGGTCGGTCATTTCACCGCCGCCGGTGTCGAGGATGAATCGCCACCAAAAATGCGTGCGCTTGAGGGTATAGGGCGCTGCCGGCGCCGGCCCCAGCCAAAAGTCATAGTGAAAGCCTTTGGGTAGGGGCATTTCCGGATGATCGCCGCGATCCTGCCGTAGTTCCATATGATGCGGATCGCTGTTCGGCATGTTGACGTGTATTTCACGAAGCTTGCCGATGCGGCCGTTCTTGACCAGCTCCCAGGCAAACCGAACCGAATCGTTGGAGCGTTCGTGACTGCCGGTCTGCAGCACGCGGCCGTAACGCTTGACCGCTTTGACGACCGCCCTTCCTTCCGCCACCGAATTAACCAGCGGCTTTTCGCAATAAATGTCTTTGCCCGCTTCGGCGGCGGCGACGGAAATAAGTCCATGCCAATGATCCGGCGTGCAGATCGTCACCGCATCGATGTCCGGCCGCGCTAAAAGCTCGCGATAATCGATATACTGCGCAAACCGATCGGCGGAAACCGGACGGCCGATATCCGCATAAGCCTGCACCGCCTTTTCGACCGCCTGACGCAGACCATGACTCGCTTCGGATTGCTGCCCGCGAACGGTTCCGGCGGCGACTCCTTCATCCACATCGCACAGCGCCACAATCTCCGTGTCCGGTTGGCTGATAAAGGCGCGCATGTTATACGTGCCTTGACCGCCCAGACCGATGCAGCCCATCACAATGCGGTCGCTCGGCGGGACGTGCCCCTGGCGGCCCAGCACCGACGACGGCACGATCAGCGGCGCCGCAACCGCCGCCAGACTGCGGCGTAGAAACTCCCTTCGCTTCATGAGACTCACCTTTCGGTTGATGAATATCGTCGAACGCTCGGCGCATCGTCCGCACGCAGATCGCCGAGCGCATATTGTATCCCTGCCAAGATGTGCCGCAGAACCTGGGGATGCCAATAAATGTCGGCATTGTGGCCCAGGCTGGTGTAAAAGACTCTGCCCTTACCATAGGGGCGAATCCAGCTGATCGCAAAATCGCGATCCGCCCACCGCTCGGGCAAAAAGCGGCGCTGGGGATTCATATCGGTTCTGTCCGTGTCGATGGAGAGAAGCACGCGCAGCAGATCGCGCGAATAGGGCTGACGAAACTGAAAGACCTCATCCTGTATGGGAAAAGGACTTTGCGGAAACATGCTCGTCAGCGGATGAGCCGGCTCCTCGACGCGCAGCCAGATCGTCTCGTGCGGCTTCCAGGGATGGCCGCCGTCTTCATAAGCGCCGAGCATCTGGCCGAAAGCCGGAAATTGCCAATATTCCGGCCACTGGACGAACGTTGCCGCTGCCGCGTGAATACCGACAAAGCCGCCGCCGCGCGAGACAAAGTCGAGCAGGTTCATGCGCAGCGCCGGATCGTTACAGAGCACTCCGGCAGTGTTCAAAAAGCAGATGCCGTCGAATTCGCGCAGGGTTTCGGCGCGGAACATGAGGGTGTCGTTGCTAAAGACGATCTGGAAAGCGCCGGTGCGCTCCATGAGCTGCAGCGCATAGTTGCCGCATTCGGTCGAGCGGTGACCGGCCGACGGCTTGCCGTCGCGCATGTTGAGGTTCATGACCAGCAAGCGGCGCGGCTTTTGCGGAGCCGCGAAAGCTTCTTTCGGCGCCGCCGCTTCGATTTTGGCTTTTTCCTCCGGCGTCATTTCAGCGGCCGCCCACTGCGACAAAACCGCAAGGAGAAGGGCGGTGATCAAAAACAGCGTCTGCAGGTGTTTCTCGATTTTCATCGGCTTTGCTCCGAAAATTTAGAGATGCCAGGGACTGCGCATGGCGCGGCTCATGAGACGGTCCGCTTCGGGATCGTCCACAAACCGTTCGCTTTGATTGTCCCAACAAACCTTGCGTCCCAAAACCATCGCGATGTGTGCCTGATGGCAGGCAATGTCGCTGTAAAAGGCGGCGTCGATGGGGCTGACGGGCGTCGCAAGACCGCGCACAGCGTCGAGAAAGTTGCGGTGATGGTTGCGGCTTTCCGGCAGCCGCTCTTCACTCGGCTTTAGCTTTTCCGTCAAAAGGGATTTCGGCCGGGCATCCATAAAGCCGCGGCCGACATAGATCCAACCCTCGGTGCCCTCAAAGAGGATGGCCATCCAAAAGAGGCCGAACTGCCAGGCGGTCTTTTTCGCCGTGTGCATGTCCATGTGCCGCAGTTCCAGACCGTTGGTGTAGCGCTGCACCACATCGAAATGCTGCGCCGTATCGAAAAGCCCGTCCGTAGGAAAGTAGCCGCTGCCCTCGGCCGAGACGGGCGCCGCATGATCCGAGCGGTTGACCCATTGCACGATGTCGACCG
The DNA here is from genome assembly GCA_034506455.1 of Candidatus Zhuqueibacterota bacterium. GTDB lineage: Bacteria > Zhuqueibacterota > Zhuqueibacteria > Residuimicrobiales > Krinioviventaceae > Fontimicrobium_A. The sequence goes on from JAPDPN010000085.1 coordinate 9,493, forward strand.
AATGGATGCCCCAGGCGCCGCTGACGCAGCCCAACGAATAATCGGAAATCAGCGTCCATTGTCGCGTGCAGCGTTCGTAGGAATAGGGAGCATAGGGTGCCGGGCCGAGCCAAAAATCATAGTCGAAACCTTCGGGAACCGGCTGTTCGGGAGGACGCGGGATTTGTTCATAGGAAGCGGAGCCGATCTTGACGCGCAGCAGCTCACCGATGCGGCCGTTGCGGATCAGCTCCACGGCGCGGCGGAACTCTTGATCCGACCGCTGCTGCGTGCCGAACTGAAAGACGACGCCGCTCTTTTTCACCGCGTCGCGCACCGCCTGACTTTCGCGGATCGTGCGGCTCAGCGGCTTTTCATAGTACATGTGCTTGCCCTGCCGCGCTGCTTCGATGCCGATGAGCGCATGCCAATGGTCCGGCGTGGCGATCATCACGGCGTCGATGTCCGGCCGCGCCAAAAGCTCGCGATAGTCGTGGTATTCGCGACAGTCGTTGTTTTTATAGTGTTCGTCGACCGTCTGTTTGGCGCGCTGTCGGTGTTCGCGCCGAACGTCGCAAACCGCAACGAGGCGGACGTCCGGCTGGCCGAGAAAGGAGCGAACGTGCCCGCTGCCCATACTGCCGACGCCGATGCAGCCGAGGGTAATTTGGTCATTCGGCGGTGCAGCGCCCCGACCGAGAACGCGACTTGGAACGATCATCGGTGCAGCCAAACCGGCTGCAAACGCAACACTGCTCTTAATAAACTCTCTGCGCTTCATTTGCGACCCCACGTTTTAACTGCGGGTCAAAATTTCGCCCGCCGCGGCATCTTTGGCCTGTCGTTCTAAAGGCTCCACGGCGCACGATAGGGGCGACTCAACATGCGCGAGGCCGTCTCATCGCCGATAATTTCCTCTGTCTGCGGATTGAAACGAATCTTTCGTCCCAACAGCATGGCGATTTGTCCCAAATGGCCGGGCGTGGCGGCGCGATGCGCCGTTTCGGCCGGCGTCAACGTTTCCTGACGAGATTTGACGCAGTCCAAAAAGTTGCGAAAATGTCCGGGCGAACGATAGAGATGCACTTCTTCCGGTCCGAATTGTTCGCGCAGAAGCGAAGCGGGCTGCGTTTTGATGACGCCGCCGCGGCTGACATAAACCCAACCCAGATCACCGATCCATTTGGTGCCGAAAGCGATTTCCGGATAACCGCCTGCCAGGATGGTTTCCACCCCCTCGGCGTATTTGCAGACGATGCGGTAACGGGTGGCCGTGTTGCGAAAGCCGTCTTTCGGGTACTCGCCGACGCCCTCGACCTCGATCGGCGCGCTGCGGTCGAGATCCAATCCCCAATGGGCAATGTCGTTGTGATGTCCCACCCAGTCCATGAGCTGACCGCCGCCGTAATCGAGGTGCCAGCGCCAGTTTTTGTGCACGCGCTCTACGGCATAGGGTGCGTAGGGAGCCGGGCCGAGCCAGAACTCATAGTCGAGTTCCGGCGGCGGCGGCTCGAGTTTTTGCCTGCCGAAGGTTCCGGCAAAGTCGGTGTGTCCGCCCGGCAGACCCACCTCGACGGTGTGCACGCGTCCGATACGGCCGTTGCGCACCAGCTCGCAGGCAAAGCGGAAATTGGCCTCGGAGCGCTGCCAGGAGCCGGTCTGCCAAATGCGGCCGTTCTCCTCGACCGCCTCGACAATGGCGCGGCCTTCCTTTAGATTGTGCGACAAAGGTTTTTCGCCGTAAATGTCCTTGCCGGCTTTGGCCGCCGCCACGGCGATGAGAGCGTGCCAGTGGTCGGGCAGCGCCAGCATGACCGCATCGATGTCCGGCTGCGCCAACAGCTCGCGAAAGTCGTGGTAAGCGCGGCAGTCGCGATTGCCGTAAGCGCGGTTGACGAGCGCCTGGGCATTCGCCAAATGCTTTTTATCAACATCGCAGACCGCAACCACTCGGCAGTCCTTCTGTTCCAGGAACTCTTCCATGTTGGAAGTTCCCTGCCAACCGACGCCGATGCAGCCGATTGTGATCCTATCGCTGGGCGCCGGCATGCCCTCTCTTCCCAAGACGGCTGCAGGCAAAATGTAAGGCGCCGCCGCTGCGCGGAGACCAATGCCGAGAAATTCTCTTCGGTTCAAAATGCTGTCCTCATCTTAAACGGATGAAACGCCGACGGCTTTTAGATGGCGATTACGCCCTCTTAAATCCTATAGGGGCTTCGTTGGGCGCGGCTGCAGAGGCGGTTCGCCTCGTCGTCGTCGATAAAGCGCTCGTTGACCGGATCCCAGCGCAGCGTCCTGCCCAACTGCTCGGCCAAATTGCCGAGATGGCAAACGATCACCGAGCTTGCGCCGATTGAAACGTCGCAAATCGGCAAATGTCGGCGACGAATTGCGGAGATAAAGTCGCCGATGTGGTCCTTGCTTTCGTAAAGATGAATTTCGCTCGGCTTGAGGGTGACCGACTGCAGCGATTGCGGTTCGGTGCGCAGATAGCCGCGGTTCACCTGTACGGCGCCGTGCGTGCCTTCGAAACGGATGAAATTGTCCTCAAAGTCGGCCGTCATTTCGATGCCGTCATCGTAGCGATAGGTCAGGTAGCCGTTGTCGCTGAGCTTTGCCGGAATGATCTCAACAGGCCCGCTGCCGTCGCGGCCCAAGCCCCATTGCGCAATGTCAAAATGATGCGCACCCCAATCGGTCATGCCGCCGCCCGAATAGGGACGATAGTTTCTCCACGCCGGAAAGCCGTCAAAGCTGATCGGCGGGGCCAATATGGCGTTGAACGGCCGCTCCGGCGCCTGTCCCTGCCAACGGTCCCAATCGAGCACCTCGGGCACCGGCTCGGCCGGCAAGTCGCATTCGATGGGATGAGGCAAAAAGCCGGTGGCAATGGAAACGCGTACCCTTTTCACCTCGCCGATATAGCCATTGCGCACCAGCTCGCAGGCAAAACGAAAATGATCCGAGGAGCGCTGCTGACTGCCGGTCTGCAGAATTCTGCCGGTGCGCCGCGCTTCGTCACGCATCAGCCGCGCCTCGGTAATGGTGAGACTCAGCGGCTTTTCGCAATAGACGTCTTTGCCGTTGCGCATGGCAAGGACCGACGGCAAGGCATGCCAGTGATCGGGCGTGGCAATGACGACGGCATCGATGTCGTCCGCTTCGACGATTTCGCGAAAATCGATCGTCTCCCGACAGCCCTTATAGGTTCGCTTGAATTTATTGCTATAATATTCCTCAACGCGGCGTTTGGCCTCGGCCAGTTTTTCGCGATCGACGTCGCAGACGGCTACAACCCGCACTTCATCGCGGCGCAAAAAGCCGCCCAAAAGTCCGCCGCCCTGCTTGCCGACGCCGATCACTCCCACCTGAATGGCGCCCAAGGCCGTCCGTTTGCCGTTGTTTGCCCACAGAGCGCTCGGCAGAATGAAAGGCGCCGCCGCCAAACCCAACCTGCTGAAAAATTCTCGTCTGTTCATAGTGCTATCGTCAATCATTCACGCCACCCTTCTGTTGATACGAAATCGTTTAAATATAGTCCTTCGAGTTGCTCAAAGCAATTGAAAAAGTTGAACATGACACTGTTTTACAGCAGAAGGCGATATTTCAAAAGCAACG
>JAPDPN010000086.1:0-5712 GCA_034506455.1 Candidatus Zhuqueibacterota bacterium
CTTTATCCGCGCCCCCAAGATTCGCGCTTTAGGAGAAGGAGTGCAAACGCTCGGCAAACACGGCCGGGACGTCGTGTTGGCGCAGCAAAAGCATGTTCTGGTCTCGACGTTTCACCCGGAGCTGACGGAAGATCCGACCATTCATCAGTATTTCCTCGATCTCGTGCAGCGTCGTAAATCGGTCGGCTGAGCCGTCGTCGGCAAGGAAGGATTATGTTTTCATTCGATGAGAGGGGCATCAAGCTGGAAGGCGTCGATCTCTGGCTGGATGCGCAGAGGGCGACGCCCTTTTCCTTTGTTTCGCACGGGCATTCCGATCACCTCAAAAACCATGCACAGATTTTGGCGACCCAACCGACCATTCTCTTTCACGCACTGCGTGCCCGTCAAAAAAAGGCCGTAGCGCTCGACTATCATCGTCCCTATTTTGTCGGCGACCTCAAGGTTGAGCTGTACCCTTCCGGCCATGTGCTGGGCGCCGCCATGATCCGCATCGAGCGCAACGGTCGTTCCCTGCTTTATACAGGCGACTTTAAGGTCAAGGCGGGGCTGACTGCAGAGCCGATCGTTATTCCCCGTGCCGACATTCTGATCATGGAATCGACTTTCGGCCATCCCGCTTTCACCTTTTCTGAGGAGGGTGATCCTAAAGCCCAACTATTGGAATTCATCGAAGAGTGTTTTCGCAAAAAAGCGACGCCGGTGGTTCTGGCCTACGGCCTCGGCAAGGCACAGGAAGCGATGAAGCTGCTCGGGGATGCCGGATATGACGTTCGCGTGCACCATGACGCCTGGCGGATCGCCCGCATTTATGAGCAGTTCGGCATCTCGTTTTCCGGCTGCAGTCCCTGGCGACATGAGCCGCTGACCGGCCGTCAGGTGTTGATCATTCCGCCTCATGCCGTGCGGTTTCGGCGCTACGCCGGTCTCCCCGCAAAACGGCGCACCGTACTGCTTTCGGGCTGGGCCAAGAGTCCGTTGGGCAACCGTTTCGGCGCCGATTATTGTATTCCGCTGAGCGATCACGCCGATTTCAATGAGCTGCTGTTCTTTGTTCAACAGGTTCGGCCGCAAAAAATCTACACGATGCACGGCTTTGAGGATTTTCCTCTTTACCTGCGTGAGCTCGGTTATGATGCGGAATATCTTTCATAACACGGCAACTGGGGGGTAAGGCAAACGCCACCGGCATCATGAAGAATATTTCGGCATACATTGCAAAGGATGTCTGCCTGCGTATGGCGGAGGAAATTCGCGCCGCAGGGGGCAACGAAGTCTTTTTTCTCGGCTATTTGGATGATGACTTGATCGTTCATGATGTCGTGCCGACGGCGCGCGGCAACGAGGCGGCGGTTCCGGCCGTGATGCAGGCGGCGCGCGAAGCGGACGTGGTCATCCACAACCATCCCTCCGGTCCTCTAACGCCTTCTGATGCCGATCTGTCCATCGCCGCGCGCCTGGCGGATTTCAGCGTCGCCTTTTACATCGTCAATAACCGCGTCGATGACCTTTACGTCGTCGTCGAACCGTTTGCACCGACGGAATGCAAACCGCTGGAAGCGGAAGCGATCACTGCGCTTCTGGCTCCGAACGGTCCCATCGCCAAGCAGCTGCCCGATTATGAGATCCGGCCGCAGCAGGCCGAAATGATCAGAGCCGTTATCCGCGCCTTTAACGAAAACCTTGCATTGGCGGTTGAGGCCGGAACCGGCACCGGCAAGACCCTGGCCTATCTGTTGCCCGCGATCTATTGGGCCAAACAGAACAAAGAACGGGTGGTTATCTCGACCAACACCATAAACCTCCAGGAGCAGTTGATCAAAAAGGACATTCCGCTGCTGCAAAAGACGCTGCCGGTCGAGTTCGAGGCTGTTCTGGTCAAAGGCCGTTCCAATTATGTCTGCCTGCGCAAAGTCGACGAGATTGCAGGTGAACTTGACCTCGGCCTGGAAGATGACGAGTACGAGGAGCTGCAGGATTTGATTCGCTGGGCGCGCGCCTCCCAGGACGGCAGCAAGGCGGATCTTACCTACATTCCATCAAACGATGTTTGGGAGCGAATTGCAGCCGAAGGCGACGCCTGCACGCACGCCAAGTGCCTCCATTTTCGCGACTGCTTTGTCAACAAAGCGCGACGCAGAGCCGGCCGTGCCGATATCCTCGTCGTTAACCACCATCTTTTGTTTGCCGACCTCGCCATCCGACGCCAAACCGGCAGCTTTCAGGACGCCGCAGTACTGCCGCCTTACCAGCGCATTATCTTTGATGAAGCCCACCACATCGAAGACGTGGCCACCAACTATTTCGGCAGCCAGGTCACCCGCGCCGGACTGCAGCGTATTCTGCATCGGCTGCACCACCGCAAAAAGAATCTCGAAAAAGGCTTCCTGCACACGCTGCGCTCTCGTGTGCTGAAGCATCACAACGAGCTGCCGCCAGCGTTGAGCGAAAGTCTCGTCACGACGGTGCGCGACAAGCTCGCGCCGAACGCCGACAGCCTGCTCGAGTCGATGCATTTTGCCATGGACCGCCTGTTCGAAACCGTCTTTGCTCATACACCGGAGGAGGGCGACAACGAACGCAAAATTCGCCTCCTGCCGCAAACCGTCGACTCTTTGTTTGTGGAGACCGGTTTGGCAGACCTTTTTCGCGATCTAATGCAGTCGCTGCGACTTTATGCCGTCGATCTGCTGCGATTTTGTGAAGAGGCGAAAAAACTGCGCGCTTTTGTTCAGGAAGATTGGGAGGCGCTTACCATAGACATCGAAGCGCAGGCGGAGAGGCTGGCGGCCGCCGCCGATATCCTGCAGCAGATCCTCTTCCAGGAAAGCGAAACCGAAATCCGCTGGATAGAGACGGCGCCGCGCAAAGTCGGCCGACCGATTGTGCGGCTGCAGATCTCGCCGCTGGAGGTCAAAAGCATCATGAAAGAAGCGGTCTTTGAAGCCTACAAGACCGTCGTCATGACTTCCGCTACACTTACCGTCGAGCAATCCTTTGCCTTTTGGGCGCAGCGAATCGGCTTTTCCGCTTTGCCGAATTCACGTCGAAGCGAGCTGCTGCTGCCATCGCCGTTCGACTTTGAACGACAAGTACTGCTCTGCGTCCCTACCGACATGCCCGATCCCCGCGACTCCGGCTTTGCCGAAGCCTTGTCCAAGGCGGTCTTTAAAGCCGTCAGCATCACCCAAGGCCGCGCCTTTATCCTGTTTACTTCCTATTCGCTGCTGAACCAGACTTATCGGCGTCTCAAAGAATCGCTCGAGTTGATCGGCATTCAAGCGCTCAAGCAGGGCGATCTGAACCGACATGAGCTGCTTCGGCAGTTCCGCCAGGACAAGACTTCGGTGCTGTTCGGCACCGACAGTTTTTGGGAAGGGGTGGATGTACAGGGCGATGCGCTGGAGAACGTCATCATTACCCGCCTGCCCTTTCAGGTGCCGAGTGAGCCGATCATCCAGGCGCGCTACGAAGCCATCGAAGCGGCCGGCGGCAACGCGTTTATGGACTATGCCGTGCCCTTGGCGGTGCTCAAATTCAAGCAGGGTTTCGGCAGGCTGATCCGCCACAAAAACGACCGCGGCTGCGTCATCAGCTTTGACAAACGGATAGTGGAAAAAACCTACGGCACACGCTTCCTCAATTCCCTACCCCAGTGTCGCACCGTCATCGGCCCGTCGGAATTGGTATTTGCAGAACTCAAGCTTTTCTTCAACAATTAGCTCGTTCAGCATTACACCGCCCAAATGAATCTAAAGTTAATGCTTTCCTTTTCTGCATATAAATCCTTCTTGTTGCAAAAAATAACCTAGAAGCGGGTTCAAGGCGTGCAAGTGTAAAATAAACCTTGATTTTTTCCTGCAGACCTCCTAACATAAACGTTCATAATTGCCGTTGCGGCAAAAGAGGTTATGAGACTTTCCAACCTAAGAATTCGCAATCTCGTCACCGGCGAAGTTTATCAAAGGGGAGAACGCTGTTTCCGCGAACGCCGCGTCAAGCTTTTATCAATCGATAATGACCGCTTCGAGGCTGAAGTCACCGGCAAAATGGTTTACCGCGTCTCGGTTCAGGAGATCAGCGGCAACCTCTATTCGAGCTGCACGTGTCCCCACTGGACCACCTGCAAGCACGCCGTGGCGGCCATGCTCGCCGCCAAAGAGTGGTACGAGGAAAACGAACCGGAGCTCCAGCGCACCAAACTGCGTCCGAATTGGAAAAAATTTCTCAAACAAGTCATCGACATCGACGCCGAAACCCCCTCGCTGCCGCCTCCGCCTCGCTGGCGCGTCATCTATCTGTTGCATCTCGCCCAGGAATCGTGGTCTTTAACGCCGCAAAAAGCCTATCTGCGCCGAAACAATCAATTGGGCCGTTTTTCCAATATCGGCGATTTGGACACCGACAGCCGTGAGCTCCTCTACGCCCCAAACGATCCCATCATTATTTCGCATCTGCAGAAAATCGATTATCAGAGCAGCTCTTTTTACTACAACCGTTATTTCGGCGGCAGTTTACGGTTCAAGCCGAACATCTATCATTACAAGTACGGCAGCCGTTTGGGGCCGCTCTTTGACCTGATGCGTGAAAGCCTCATCTATCTGGCCCCGTATGAAGAAAGCTCGACGCCGTTGACTTTTCATCCGACCGAAGCGCGAATCGAGCTCAAGTTCGAGCAGGAAGAAGATGCCTTTCGTCTGACCCCGCGCGTCATCCTCGACGGTGTCGAGTCGGTGCTCGACGGCGCCTACAAAGTGCTGACCGGCCATCCAATCTGGCTGCTGAAGGACAAGCGCCTCATTCGCGTCGGAAACCTTCAGGAGGCAGCTCTGCTCATACCGTACACCAAAAACGACGGCGCTTTGGTCATTCCGACCGAAGAGTTTCCAGAGTTTTTGCGCCATGCGTTTCATTCGTTGCGGGAGATTGCACCGATAGAGCTGCCGAGTTCATTAGTCGTCGGCCGTCGCGATCAGCTGACGGGCAAGCGGCTTTATTTGTCCGAAAGCGAACGATACCTCTACCTCGACTTGAAATTTCAGTACCAGGACGTCGAGATTGACGCCGGTGAGCCCTGGCCGACCTGCTATCGTCAGGTCGAAGACCGAATCGTGCAGGTCGTTCGCGATGTGCAGGAAGAGGAAAAGCTGCTGCAGCGGCTTTTGGACACCGGTTTACGCCAGGCCGCCCGCGGTCGGCTTCAAATCATCGACACCAAAGCGCTCAATTGGGCATTCAACAACCTTTCGCAACTGCAGGAAGAAGGTTATGAGCTCGTCGGTCGCGAAGCGCTGCAGCGCTTTCGGGTACGAACCGGCGAGCCGAACGTGCGCGTCGCCGTTACCGACAAAATCGACTGGTTCGACGTCAATATTGAAATCGACGTGGAGGGCGTGCCGCTGCCTCTCAAAGAGCTGCGCCGAGCCATACGGCAGAACAAGCGTCTGGTCAAGCTGGCGGATCAAAGCCTGGCGCTTTTGAGCGAGGAGTGGTTCAACAAATTTCAACACCTCTTTCATTTGACCGTGCCCGAAGAGACCGGCGTGCGCGCCTCCTCGGTCCATTTGACGATGATCGATTCGCTTTTTCAGGAGAGCGCTGCCGTCTTTGAAGCCGATGACTCGTTTTACGAACGACTGGCCGAACTCTCCAACTTTTCCACGCTGCAGCCGACGCCCCTGCCGGAAAGTTTGGTGCCGATCATGCGCAACT
>JAPDPN010000086.1:5812-12813 GCA_034506455.1 Candidatus Zhuqueibacterota bacterium
TTTCAGGAGAGCGCTGCCGTCTTTGAAGCCGATGACTCGTTTTACGAACGACTGGCCGAACTCTCCAACTTTTCCACGCTGCAGCCGACGCCCCTGCCGGAAAGTTTGGTGCCGATCATGCGCAACTATCAAAAGGCGGGCTACGATTGGCTCAATTTTCTGCAGCAGTATCGCTTCGGCGGCTGCCTGGCGGACGATATGGGCTTGGGTAAGACCGTCCAGGCGCTGGCAGTACTTCTTCGGGACAAACAGCGCGGCATAGGCAAGCCTTCGCTTATCGTCTGTCCTACGTCTGTGGTATTCAACTGGGAAAAGGAAGTGCAAAAGTTCGCCCCCGAGCTGCGCGTGTTTCAGCACACGGGCAACAGCCGGCCGCGCGACTGCTCGGCTTTTGCGCCCTATGACATCATTCTGACCAGCTACGGCATTCTGCGCCGCGACATCCTCTTTCTGCGCGAATATCGCTTCCACTATGTCATTCTGGACGAATCGCAAAAGATCAAGAATCCCCTTTCGCAGACCGCCAAAGCGGCGCGGCTGTTACAGGCCGACCATAAACTGGTTCTTACAGGCACGCCGGTTGAAAACAACACGATCGAGCTGTGGTCACAGTTCGCTTTTCTCAATCCCGGTCTGCTCGGCCCGCTGACCTATTTCCGGCGCGCTTTTACGCTGCCGATCGAGAAACACGGCGACGAGCGCACGGCAAAGCTGCTGCGCAAGATCATCTATCCCTTTATCTTGCGCCGCACCAAGGAGGGCGTAGAACGCGAACTGCCGCCCAAAGTGGAACAGACTTTTTTCTGCGCCATGAATCCGGCCCAGGAACAACTCTATACACGCTGGCGCGACCATTATCGCGCCGTTATCCTCGACCGCATCGAGCTGTACGGCATCGAAGGGGCGCACATGAACATCCTGGAGGGACTGGTCAAACTGCGGCAGATCGCCTGTCATCCGCAGCTGGTCGACCGTTCGGTTACCGAAGATTCGGGCAAGTTCGAATCGCTCAAGGAGCTCATCGAAGAAATTCTCGCCGAAGGCCATAAAGTCCTGATCTTTTCGCAATTCGTCAAAATGCTGCGGCTGATACGCAATCATCTTGATGAAGGCGGTGTAGTCTATGAGTACCTCGACGGGCATACCACCGACCGCATGCAGCGTGTAGAACGGTTCCAGAACGACGAATCGGTGCGGATTTTCCTCATCAGCCTCAAGGCAGGCGGAGTCGGCCTCAATCTGACTGCCGCCGATTATGTCATTCTCTATGATCCTTGGTGGAATCCTGCCGTAGAGGTTCAGGCGACCGATCGCGCGCACCGCATCGGTCAGGATAAAAAGGTCTTTGTCTACCGCATGATCACCAAGAACAGCGTCGAGGAAAAAATGCTCGATCTGCAGGCGCGCAAGCAAAAGCTGGTATCCGATTTGATTACAACGGACAGCAGCTTTTTCAAATCGCTTACCCGCGACGATATCGAGGTACTTTTCAGCTGAAACCTGGAGGCAGGAATGATATTGAAACATATTGAGGTCACGCTGACCGAGGCTGATTTCAACCTCATGATCGACCGCTATGCCCCGCGCGAGGGCCGCGTCAGCCGGCTCGGGCTGGATATTCGCGACGGCAATCTGGTCGTCACCGGCAGCGTCAAAGTACTGCTGCAGATCCCTTTCGAGGTTACCATGCGCCTTGAAAACGACGAGCGTTGTCTCATCGCCCGACTCATATCGCTCAAGCCGATGCGGCTGATCACCGATCAGCTCAAGGAAACGATTCTCGACAAGATCGTCGAACGCATGCCGACCGGCGTCTCGCGCGAAAAAGACGCTCTGTTTTTCGACGTCAACAAAATCCTTGCAGGCAGAGGGTTTGCGGCCGATCTTCGCCTGCTTTCGCTGCACACGGCGAACGACGCCGTTACCTTGGAGCTGACCGGCCCGCTCACGTTTGCCGAGGCGATCGCCTGATCTGTCGGCGCAACCGTTCGTCTTGAATTCAAGTTGGAGGACCTGCCATGAAGCCCATCGGAGCGCACGTCAGCGCTGCAGGCGGCGTCGAAGCAGCGCCGCTCAATGCGCACGCCATCGGCGCGACAGCTTTCGCGTTGTTTACCAAGAATCAGCGTCAGTGGAACGCCAAGCCGCTGACGGACGAGTCGATCGCCGCGTTCCGCGCCAATTGCGAACGGCTCGGCTATTCGCCCGAGGTCATCCTTCCGCATGACAGCTATCTGATCAATTTGGGCAGTCCGGATCCGGAAGGGCTCGCCAAATCGCGCGCCGCCTTTCTCGATGAAATGCAGCGCTGCGAGGCATTGGGATTAATTTCTCTCAACTTTCATCCCGGCGCGCATTTGAATCAAATCAGCGAAGAGGATTGTCTCAAACGCGTCGCAGAGTCGATCAATTGGGCGCTGGATCAGACAAAGGGTGTGCGCGCGGTCATCGAAATCACGGCTGGGCAGGGCAGCAACATCGGTTACACCTTTGAGCATTTGCGCAGCATCATCGATGAGGTCCAAGACCGCAGCCGCGTGGGCGTTTGCCTGGACACGGCTCATCTTTTTGCCGCCGGCTATGACCTGCGCAGCGACGAAGCCTATGAGGAGACGTTTCGGCGCTTTGACGAGGTCATCGGAATGAGGTTTTTGATCGGCATCCATCTCAACGATTCAAAGAAGCCCCTGGGAAGCCGCGTTGACCGGCACGACAGCCTGGGCGACGGCCTGTTGGGCATGGAAACCTTTGCCCGCCTGATGCGCGATCCGCGGCTCGATCACCTGCCCTTTATCCTCGAAACACCGGCTCCGGAACGCTGGCCGGAAGAAATCGCCCTATTGAAAAAATTGAGCACTTTTGCCGACTGATCTGGTTTCGTCTTTAACCGAAAGCTTCGATTGAATATCGCAGGTTCGCTCTTTGTTTAAAAAGGTACAAAAAAGCAGTCAGGGGGAAGCTTTGTCAACAAGGAGGTGTAACATGCGTAATAAACTTTACCAAACTGCTGCAGGTTTGCTGATCGCAACTTCCCTGGTGTTACCTCAAGACAATGTCGCCCCTTTGGGAAAAGCCTACACCTGGGCGCACAACCTCGATCCGCTCTCGGACGCGAATAAAGTCGAATGCCCCGAGCTGAACGACAACGATCCGGATTCGGTCATTTGGTTGAGCCGAACGCCGCTCGGGGAGGCTGTCGACGACACCATCAACGCCTGGCAGGCGGCCGGTGTGGTGTGGGAAGGCGATTACGACATCACAGAAGTGATCTATGTCAACGGCCCCTATGACGGCACCGTTTATGCCAACGGCGCTTTTTCCAAGGAAGGCTCTTTTCATCTGCAGATCACCCGCGACGGTACAACCTGGGAGACCACTGAAATCAAAGAGGATCCCGAGTACACCTACTTTTCATGGGAAAGTGCAGCTTGGGGCGCGCTGGTGAGCGACGAAGCGTTCAGTTTCAAAGGTGCGATCGGCATCGTCAGAGGTGTGCGGGTGACCGGCTGCGTACACAACTGGGAGGCCGGTTCGTGGAACGCATCCTGCCGGCAAATCATGGCCTACGGAACGCCGACGCGCGTCAGCGGTGAGGCGCAAACGATCCCCGCCGCCTTTGCCTTGCAGCAGAATTATCCCAATCCTTTTAACGCCGGCACGCAGATTACCTTTGACTTGCCGAAGCGCTCGTCTGTCAGATTGACGATTTTCGACCTGAACGGCCGCATGGTCGAGCAGCTCGTTGAAGGCAGTCGAGATGCCGGACGGTATACGATCCAATGGCAGCCGCGGGAAGGCCGGCATGCTTCAGGCGTCTACTTGTGTCGGCTTTATGCCGAGAGCGCAGATCAAACTTTCAGCCAAACCATCAAAATGTCGATGCTAAAATAAAGCTTCGTCCATATGGCAGGATTTAACGGGCAGGTTGAATGAACCCGAATCCTGCCGCATGCAAAATGGATGAGGCAGGTTATGCCCCGCTTTGTCTGCAAAGCTGCGCAGGCAGCCTAAATGAAGAAGAGGCTGCCTGCGCAAAGTAAAAAACATTCAATCTATTTTTGCACCCCCTCATCCCGCCATTTGACCAACTTTTTAATTTTAATCTTTTTCATCGCGGCAGTGACCGTCTCCATTTCCACCCCTTTGCCCTCGATTTCAACGAGAAAACGATCAGCCGCCAGTACCTTTAGTTCGCCCGCTTCTTTGCTTTTGCTGTATTTAGCAAAAGCACGATGCCCTTGATATTCAAAAGTCCTTTCGAACCCGTCGTCGGAGCTGCGCTGAATGTCGGCCGTCAGCCAGGCTGCCATGGCCGTCGAGGCCAACTTGCGCACATTGCCGGTGTCGGTCACCTTGATGCGTACGCGGCCGCCTTTTTTACCGCGGTATTCGGCGCGGGCATAAGAAATTTTGAGTCCAAACGCCGATGCACGCTCCCCGAACAGATCAGTCCGCTTGAGCCCCTTGAACCGCTTCGGCAAGACCGATTTAAGCTTTTCATAATCGATCGGTTCGACTTTTAACTCATCTTTGACCGCATTTTTGAGAGCTTTGAGTTTATCGACGGCTTCGTCCACCTGCGCAGCCGAAGGCAACGGCTGTATTAAAACCATCGCAAACAAAAGGCACCCTTGCCAAAAAGAATAAGGTTTCATGCCCCGTCTCCTTCTTACCTACCAAGTATAGCTAACCTACCGATTTTATGCAAAGGAATTCCTTTGGGTTTGCAACAGCAGTTGCTTAATTTGAATAAAAAGCCGCTTTCCGTTTATAAAGAGATGCAAAAAGTCTGGAGAACGGAGGCGGATGGAACACGTTTGGGAGCATTACGCAATGGAGAGCGCGCAGACGTCGGCTTTTCCGCAAGTGCGGGACGACGACGAGGCGGTAAGACTTTGTCGGCAGGGCTATCGTCAGGCTTACGGATTTTTAGTTAAAGAGTACATGCAGCGGGCGTACTTTTGTGCGCTAGGGCTCGTCGGCTCGCACGAAGAGGCTTTGGACTTGTCGCAGGAAGCGTTCGTGCGCGCTTACCGCGCCATCAATCGCTTTGAGCTCGGCCGCTCCTTTTTCAGCTGGTATTATAAAATCCTGCGCAACCTTTGCCTCAATCATATTCGCGACAAAAAGCTGCATGCGCGCTCGTTCTCCGAAATCGGCGAGGTCGAACTGAGTAGACTGCAGGATGAACGGCAAAGCGTTGATACCGCCGTGGAACAAACAGAGCTTAGAGAAAAAGTGTGGACGGCGCTGCATCAACTCAAACCGGCCGACCGCGAGATCATTCTGCTGAAAGATTTTCAGGATTATTCGTATAAAGAAATTGCGGATCTACTAGAAATTCCCATCGGTACGGTCATGTCCCGCCTTTTCAATGCCCGCCGGAACTTGAAAAGCAAACTGGAAAGGATCTATCCATGACAATCGAGCGAGAAAAATTCGAACGGTTAATGACCGCGGCGCTCGACGGCGAGCTGAATGCGGATGAACAACGCGAATTTGAAGCGTTACTGGCAGAGGACGAGGCGCTGCAAAAAGAATTTTTACAATATAAACAACTCAAGGAGGTTGCTTTGACTATGAAACTCAAAATGCCCTCCCAAGAGGTTTGGGATCGATATTGGCTGGACGTCTATAACCGCATCGAGCGCGGCATCAGTTGGGTGCTGATTTCGATCGGGGCAGCTGTTTTGCTGGCCTACGGCGGCTACAAGTTGGTGGAAGAAATCCTTCGAGACACCTCGCTGAACTGGGCTGTTCGGTTGGCCATGTTGTCGCTGATTGCCGGATTGGCGCTTCTTTTGGTTTCGGTAGCACGTGAAAAGTGGTTTACCCGCAAAAGCGATCCTTACAAGGAGGTACTGCGATGATTCTCGTCACTTCGAGCAGCGTTACCGGCTACAAAATCGTCAAAACGCTGGGCTTGGTACGCGGCAACACCATCCGCGCCCGCGCCATCGGCAAGGACATTTTGGCTCTTTTGAAAAACATCGTCGGCGGCGAGATCGAAGAGTACACCAAGCTGATGGCCGAATCGCGCGAACAGGCGCTCGACCGCATGAAGGCGGAGGCAGAACAACTCGGCGCCAACGCGATCGTCGACATTCGCTTCGGCACCAGCCAGATCATGCAGGCGGCTGCGGAGATACTGGTATACGGCACCGCCGTGGTGATCGAGCCGGAAAAGCGCTGAACTTAGGAGGACGATTCTCGGTCCAGTGCCCGCTCGATTTTTTTACAGAGAGAGTGCAGCAATCGCACATCTTGAGCCTCGATCAACGCCATCCTTTCCATGAGGCGGGTAAACAGGTCCGGCTTTTCGGTATAACCGACTCGACGACAAAGGGCGGCAACCCGTTCGCGGAGGGCGGCATATTCGCCTGCGTCGGCAGGACGTCTTTCCTCCAAATCATGCGAGGAAAGAATAAAGGCATATACCATGACGGCCTGCGCCAAATTCAGCGAAGGATAGGAAACCGCCTGCGGCACGGTGGTCAAGAGGTCGCACAACTCTAGCTCATCATTGTAAAGGCCGCTCTCTTCCCGTCCGAACAACAGCCCGACACGATGGACGGCATTCCCCTTTCGCTGCAGAAATTCAGGCAATTTGCGGGCATCCAGATATTGACGCCGAAAGCTGCGGCGGCGGATGGTGGTACCGATTAAAAAATCGAGATCGGCGACAGCGTCCGTCAAATTGTCAAAGATTAGTGCCTGTTCCAAAATGTCCTGAGAGCCGTGCGCCACCCACCTGGCCCGCTCCGAAAGCGGATCACATGGATTGACCAACCGAAGGTTCGAAAACCCCATGGTCTTTAGCGCTCTCGCCGCGGCACCGAGATTTTCCGGCAGGCGCGGCTCGACCAGAATGAACGTCACTCCTCCTGCCACCTTTTTCCCTTTGGTCTATGCTCATAAAAGATACACCGGATTTCCGTGCAAGGCAACTATTGTTTCAAGTCGCGCCTTGCTTTTCAACAGTTTTTTAATTAATATTTCGC
>JAPDPN010000087.1:0-4854 GCA_034506455.1 Candidatus Zhuqueibacterota bacterium
CGCCTCAAAGGGGATGATTTTCGTCGTTTCGCCCCAATAAACCAACGCCGCCAGAGCGGCTCCTTTGGCGCCGCCGACCCGCCGAAAAGCCGGCGGTTCCATGCCCGCCTGTTCGATCTGCAATTCCCCATCGGCTAAAAGTCGCGCAGCAGGACGGATGCGGCTTTGCACTTTTTTCCATCCCTCTTCCGAAACTGCCAAAACCACATCGGGATCGAGAGGGTCGGCGTAACATATCGGCTGCGGCGATAGGGTCAAATGCACTAGCGAAAAGCCGTTGCCGACGGTAATCGGGTATTCGCCGCGCTTCTGCACCTCCAGTCCGCAACGCATGGCCGCAAGAGCGGCGATTTCGCCGGCCGACTGGACGCCTTCTCCTGCCGAACCGGCAACGGTAATTTGCAGCTGCTGCCGAAGCTCAGAAGTAAAGTCGCCGGGAATTGCGGGTATTTCATCCAACAACGAGGATGTTTGCCGCACATCAGGCGCAAAAGCCGAAGAGGAACCGGCCGCATCGATCGGCGGATAAGCGGCAGCCTGTCTCAGTTCGGAATATTTTCGTATGCCGTGCGAGGGGCAGGTTTCAAGCACCTCGACCAGTGAAAATCCCTGCGTCTTCAGCAGCTCGACGAATGCGGCCGTTAAATGCTCATCCGCAAAGCGGCGAATGACGCGACAAGCTCCGGCGGCGGCAGCCAAGGAGCAGACGTCAAGCGGCGGAGGCCCTGGGTCATTTCGGAAATTCGGCGGCGAAAGAGCGCTGCGTTGGCCGCCCGTCATGCCGTAGACCATGTTGTTATGAAGAATGACAAGCATCTCGACGTTCCAGCGCGCCGCAGTCAAAATGTGCTGCAGACCTATCGAAGCGCCGCCGTCGCCGAGAACGGCGATCACTTTTTTACCGGAACCGGCCGCAGCCATGGCAATCCCCTGCGCCAAGGCGGTCGATCGACCGTGCAGGCCGTGCACGGTATGGCTGTTAACCAGCGCATCGATCAGACCGCAGCAACCGATGTCGCTGACGATAACGGCATTGAGCGGATCGAGATTGAGAGTTTGAAAAGCGGCATCCAACGCTTTAAGAATCAGTCCATGGCCGCAGCCGGAACAATAGGGAAACATTCTGTCGTTGAGCAGACGGTTTGTCATAATCCCGCCTCACGTATGATCTGCGAGGGGGAAATCGGTCTGCCGATGCTACCGATCGAAACGATCCGCTCATCGCGCGATAAACCGAACAGAACCTGGCGCAGGGCGCCGGTGACGTTTTCCTCCACGATGATTATTTTTCGATATTGATCCAGGCCGTCAATGACCTCCTGCGGCACAGGAAGCAGGGTCTGGAGCATGAGCAGATCCACGGCTCCTCCGCGGCGACGCAGCTCTTCGGCGGCCGCCCGCGTTGACAAAGCCGAAACTCCATAGCTGATCAGCAGCAGGTCTGAGCCGTCCTGAGCGTCCCAAACGAAGTAGTCGTAACTTTTCATGTGGTGAAGGATTTTTCTTTGCAGCCTTTGCGTGTTGGCGAGCGATTCCGGCGTATTGTCGCGAATGAGACCGCTGCGGTCATGCGTAGAGGCGTTCAACCGGACGCGGCGAAGCGAATTGCCGACAGGAAGAAACGGCGGCGCATCGTTTTCATCTGCTGCATAGGGCTCGGAATAACCTTCCGCGGCGCTCAAAGATCTTTTTACAGGCAATATCTGCGGCAGCGCTGCAAGGTTTAGGCTGCAGGAAGTCATGACCATTTCCTTGGAGGTCATCAGGATGACCGGCGACCGCATATTCGCAGCCGCATCGAGCGCGGCGGCAGAGAGCGTCCAGCAATCCGTCAAATCTGCCGGACAGAAAACCGGCAAGGTGTATCCGCCGGACAGAATGCCGCGCAGCAAAAGCAAATCTCCGTCTGCCCCGACGGTTGCAGAGCCGGTACTCGGCCCCAGCCGCTGCACAAGTACCAGCACCAGAGGCAGCTCCATCATAAAGAACATGTTGATGGATTCCACCATTAGGGCCAGCCCAGGAAAGGAAGTAGCTGCTACAGGAAGCTTACCGATTGCCGCATAGCCTGCAGCCCACTGCAAAGCGGAAATTTCATCCGGAGCGGCATAAAATTCCGGAAAACGCCTCCGGGCATATTCGTAGATTAAATTTGCCGGAGTAATAGGGTAACCAATATACACGTCCGCGCCGGCGCGGGTCAAAGCCTCGATGATCAAAAGAGATCCGTCGACCAGATGTTTGGAACCCTGCATGAGTCTGCATCCTTGTGCGTTGTTCGCCAATATAAGCTGCATAGGGTTCGAATTCCAACATATTTCTTTCCAAGCAAAATCATTAGGCCGCTCCGTACGGCAGGGTTGTCTATACGATTTATCAGACACCCGCAAGAACATTATAAAAAATATCAGCTAAAAATAAAGTTGCAATTTCACAATTATTTATTATTTTCCACCAAGTAATTCTTCAGCGGAGGTATCGCATGAAGCCCCAAAAAGCCGCTCTTATTGGCCTTTCCGTTTTGCTGTTCATAATGATGGCGGTTCTATCGGCCGGAGAAAAAAATTTCGGCACCCAGCCTTACAGCAAATTCGAAAAACCGGAAGCCTGCGGTTCATGTCATACGGACATTTACATGCAGTGGACGCAGGCAATGATGTCTCAGGCCTACACGCACCATTGGGACGAAATTGAATACTTTGACCTGGCGGTTGCGCATGCGGAAAAGGTGCCGTCATTGAAAGGACCGGTCGACGGCTGCAACGGCTGTCATGCCCCGTTAGCCTATTTGGCGGGCGACGTCCCTCCGCCGCGCCCCTCGGAGGGATCGCGTGCCAATGAGAGCGTGAGCTGCGACCTCTGCCACAGCATCAGCGGCATCCAAAGCGACGACAGTGTTCCCTACAACTTCAGCTTTGTCGTATCGCCCGGCCGTATCAAGTACGGCGCCAAGGAGGGCGTAGTCTCGCCTCATCACGAGACGAAAAAGCTCGACATCTTTGCGCAAGCCGAACTCTGTGCGAATTGTCACAACGAGAAAAATCCCTTCGGCGTCTGGGTAAAATCGACGCAGATAGAATGGCTGGAAGGACCCTATTCTCACCAGGGCGTCCCTTGTCAGCAATGCCATATGCCCAAGGCATGGGGGCGAAATGCAAAAATGGCCAAAGAAGACATGGTGGCGCAGCATCTGTTTAATGGAGCCCATGATCCCGGAAAAATTGCCGGTGTGATCGAGCTTCGCATGCACCCGGAAGAACGCGAAGCAGCTCCCGGCGATGTTGTGGTGCTGAAGGTGCAGCTGTTCAACGGAAAGGCCGGACACAAGATCCCCACCGGCTCGGTTGAAGATCGAATCATGTGGCTGCATGTCACGGCAAGGGACGCCGACGGCAAAGAGTATCATCTCCCGGTGGATAAAAAGGGATTCGAAGGTGAAGAGTATACGATTGCTGCGGACGTGTTCGCTTATGTCGATATGGGGGTTCCCAAAGGGATCAAGGATTTTAAGGGAGTTCAGAGAGACGGCGTGCCGGTCGGCGACCGCATCTTCCGCATGCCGTATTTTGACCCGAACGGCATCATGACCATCATGCAATGGAATACCGCGCGGCTCGGCGTCGATTACCGCATCGGACCGCGGGAGACCAAAATCGAGACCTTTACTTGGCAAGTGCCGGATGATATTCCCCTTGGCAAGGTGACTTTTCGCGCCCAGTTGAATTATCAAAAACTGGTCAAGCCGGTGGCGGATTTTCTGGGAGTTCCGGCGGATGAAAGCGAAATTGTACCGGTAAATTTCGCCGAAACTTGGATCCAAGTCGTCGATTAGCAGGCGCGGCGATTCAAGCTCGGCATTGTCCATTACGGCTGAAATGAGGAGGATTCCCATTATGTCGATTCGTGCGAGGATGTGGGCGGTTTTGTTGCTCGTCGTCGTTTTGGCGCAGCAGGCGGCGGCGATTCCGGCTTTTGCGCGGCGTTACAAAATTTCCTGCAGCACCTGTCACGCTCCTTTTCCGAAGCTCAAAGATTACGGCGATGAGTACGCTGCAGCGGGATTTATTTTACAAGAAGATGAAAAAGATCGCGACTATATCATCGCCGGCGATCCGATCCTAAGGCTCAATAAAGAGTTTCCGATTGCCGTCCGCTTTGACGCCTTCGGCTTGTTGGAGCCTGACGCAGACATCACCTCAGATCTGCAGACGCCTTACGGTCTCAAGCTTCTTTCAGGCGGAGCACTTTACAAAAACATCGGCTATTATTTCTATTTTTACATGTCGGAAAAGGGTGAAGTGGCGGGTATCGAAGACGCATACATTCATTTCGACAATCTCTTCGGCTCGAATCTCGACCTCTTGGTCGGCCAATTTCAGGTCTGCGATCCGCTGATGAAACGCGAGTTGCGTTTGACCTACGAGGATTATCAAATCTTTCGCGCTCGAGTCGGCAGGTCTTTTAACAATCTGACCTACGATCGTGGCATTATGCTCACTTACGGCATTGAAAAAACCGGCACCGACCTCGCCGCGATGATCGTCAACGGTAACGGCAAACCGGCGGCTGAGGAAAAATTCGATCGCGACTCGGACAAACATATCGGCATTCGCGCCGCACAGACCATATTGCCGGAACTGCAGATCGGCGGCTTTTACTATTTCGGGCGTGAAGCCTATCATTATGAAAACGGCAGCTCGATCAACAAGATCACCTATTACGGGCCTGATCTGCACCTCACATTCGGCCCCGTCGAATTGACGGCTCAGTACCTGATTCGCGAAGACACAAAGCCGTTTTTCTTTAGTCTGATTCCAAAAACAAAAACCACAGGCATTGTCGGTGAGCTGATCT
>JAPDPN010000087.1:4954-12799 GCA_034506455.1 Candidatus Zhuqueibacterota bacterium
GATCTGCACCTCACATTCGGCCCCGTCGAATTGACGGCTCAGTACCTGATTCGCGAAGACACAAAGCCGTTTTTCTTTAGTCTGATTCCAAAAACAAAAACCACAGGCATTGTCGGTGAGCTGATCTTTTCGCCGCAACTGGATCGCTCCCGCTGGTATTTTACGGCGCTTTACAACCGGATTGATTCCGACATTGATGACTATCCTGGCTTTTTAAGAGATTTCAGTCTCTCGCCTCTCGGCTACCACTCGGCGACGATCAGCGCAACCTATCTCCTTTCGCGCAATCTCCGGCTGGTAAGCGAATATACGCGCGACCTCAAGAACGACGGCAACCGTTTTGTCATCGGTATGGTTACGGCATACTGAAAAATGAAAAGGCCGCTTCAAATAGCGGCCTTTTTTATTGAGCGTTTGAGTATCAGCGCGGGGGAATGTATCCTACTCTTTCTTGGGGCGTTAGAATTCCAGCGACACCCCGCCGACCGGCATGGTCGAAAACTGATTGACCTGACTGACGGTACCGTCGTCATTGTATTGATAGGACCAGACATTATCGCGCCCGTACAGATTGATGACGTCGAAAAAGACGACCATCGCCCAAGTGTTGAAAACAAACCTGCGGTCGAGGCGAAGATCGAGCCGGTGATAAGCAGGATAGCGATGTGCGTTCATCGGCAGGTTTTCATCGATCACCCACCGCTGAATTTCGGGATGGTAGACAGGCTTGGTGTAAGGTCTGCCTCCTAAATAGCGCCATTTGACACTCAGCTCGTTGTCGTCTGCGGGTACAAACGGCAGCCAGGAAAATATTTTATATAGCGTCGTGCGGCGGAAATCCTGGTACCATTTCCGCCCGGCAGCGCGATATTTGTATCCGGCCATGGCAGTAAAAACATGCCGGTAATCGTAATCAGCCGGAATCCTTCCGCCGCTGCGGAGGTCGACGGAATAAGCGCTCGAATAAGCATAACTGATGATGGTGGAAAACCGGCTGATCAGCTTTTTCTGCAAAAAGAACTCTATCCCGCGCGCCCTGCCGCTGCCTGCATTGACCTTGTATCCTCTTGAATCGTCGAAAGGATCAGGCGTGGTCAGATTGTATTCTACGGGAATGTCAAAGTATTTTTTATCGTAAACCTCCAAAGTCAGTTTGACGTCGTCGCGAGCCAGCCAATCCAAACTGGCCACCCAATGGTCGGCATATTTATGCCGCAAATAACGGTTGAGCGGACTGGGAATCAATTCTATAGGGTAAGGTGATTGGAAATGACGGCCGTAGGCGACCTTTAGGCGAAGCGCAGGCGTGAGGCCGTACGAAAGGCCGAGTCGCGGACTCCATGACGAGAAACGGGTATAACGAAAATAGTCGTAACGGAGACCGGCAGTCAAACGCCAACGCGACCATTCCCAGACGGATTGCAAGTAAGCGCCGGATTTGTAGGAAGTTATACCGCGGTCGATGATTTGTCCAGGGTACAAACGAAAAATTCCGAGGATCGAATCGGGTGGGATTTTTGTCGTATCGTAGAGAAAAAGCGTGTCCGGTGAAATGGTGACATCATATTGATCCTGAACCGATTTGAAAGACAATCCGAAATCGAGCTCCAGGAATTTCGCCGCCTGGATGACCCAATCGGTTTTGGCAGTATATTCGTCTTCTTGGGAAGAGTTTTTGAAAAAAGTTCGGTGTCCGGGTTGGCGGAAGGCATCAACATAATAGCGGTTGCTTACAGCGCTTAAGGTTGTGTTTGCATAGATGCCGCGGCGCCAAAACGTCCGCAGGGTAGCTCCGCCGATAATCTGCCGGTTGCGGTTAGTGACGTTTTCGGCACCCCGGCCGTAGCCTGCCTCATCCCCCTCTTCGATGTCGATGTGATCGTTGCCGTAAACCGCATTGAGGATCAATGTGTTGCTGCGGTTCAATTCATAATCGATTCTTGCCTGAAGGTTATGATAATGCGGAACTGCCGTCAAGCCGGTCGAGGAGATAATCCAATCGAGATAGCTTTTTCGCGCCGAGAAAATATAGCCGCCGCGAGAGCTCAAGGGACCTTCCAATAGGAGGCCGACACCTGACATGCCCAATTGCCCTTCCCAGCGGCGACGGTCTCTCGAAGCGTTGCGCAGCGTAATTTCCATTGCGGAAGAGGCGCGGTCCCCCATGCGGGCAGAAAAAGCTCCGGCGTAGAAATCAACCGTGCGCACCATAAAACTGTTCAGCATGTTGATCGGCCCGCCGCCGGCACCCTGGACGGCAAAATGATTGGGGTTCGGGATCTCGATATTGTCCATGAGAAAAAGATTCTCACCTGGATAGCCGCCGCGAACGATGATCTCGTTCAATTGATCGGTTCCCGAGACCACAGCCGGCAGTACCTGCACCACACGCTGGATGTCGACGACATCGCCAGGGCTCCGCCGAATTTCCTCGAAATCCATGGAACGACTGCCGACGATTGCCTCTTTGGCCTCTTGGAAATAACCGGCGCTCACCTCGATCGTCTCACCGGCCAACACGGACGGCTCCAAAGCGACATCCATCATCGTCGTACGGTTTGGACTGACAATGACGTTGCCTTTTTTAACCGTTTTATAGCCGAGAAAACGAAACTCCAAATTATAGCTGCCCGGCTCCAGTCTATCTATTACGTAACGTCCTTCTGCGTCTGCAGCGGCGCCGAACGGCGTGTCGAGGACCAGCACGTTGGCGCCGCTCAACGGTTCGCGGGTCTTTTCATCGATAATGACGCCGCTGATTTTGCCCTCAGCACCATTCAGCCGATTGCTGATTAAAACAACAGAACAGACAATGAAAACGAGACCCCATTTGTGCATGACGTTTTCCTTTGTGTCACCGACTGAAATTGTATGGCAGAAAAATACGGCTAGATTGTAAAGTGATTATAAATTTCGAATGAATTCACAAACTGTTCCAGGCAAAACTTTCGAGGTCTTCCGGCACCCAAGCCGGTGCGGCGCCCGGATGCGAAGCAACCCAGGCCCCCAAGAGATTGGCAAAATCAGCCGTTTCCGTCAGCGGCGCGCCTTCCAAAAACTTGACCAACAGCGCTGCTGCAAAGGCGTCGCCTGCCCCCGAGGCGTCGCGTTGGGTGACGAAATAACCGGGGTCGTACACTTCTTCGGTCCGGCTGACGAGATAGCAGCCGTATTCGCCCAATGTCAGCGCCGCCAGTTCAAAGCCGAACGTTTCGATTAAACGATGAAGAAAAACGACCTCGTCCTCTTCACTTTGTAGGCCGATCTTTAGCCATCCGCAGCTGGTCAAATCGAGTTTAAGGATGTCCGCCTCATTCAAAAGGTTGATGACTTTTAACTCCTGCGTAGGATCCCAGGAGCGCAGCTCAGGATCGAACAGCTTGACCGCCTTGTCGGCCATTTGTAAAAATCTCTTGCCGGTTTCACTGGAAACATTTCCCTGCAGGGCGCGCATACTGAAATAGAGACCGTCTAGCTGCGGGGCCGTTTCTTCCCAGATTGAGTCGAGGCGAATCTCATCGATGGTCGGTCGAAAAGGACAAGTGTAATGTGGATACCCTTTGCCATCCAATGCTACAGAAACGATCGGAGTCGGCAGAAACAGGTCGATCTGCAGAGCAGAAGTATCGACAGATCGTCGTGCAAGTGCTTCCTTTAGTTCTCGGCCTTCACGATCATGGCCGATGCGGCTGAACAAGACGCTGCGGCACCCCATGGCCGCCGCATGAATGCAGAAATTGGCCGCCCCACCGCCGATGAATCGTTTACCACCGTAATCGTCCCAAACGGCTTCCCCTAAAGCGCCGACAAGAAAACTTTTTTTGCTCATTATCCCCTCTATTGTGTGCTGCGGACAGCAATGCGCATGCCGGTTGCAGCGTCTGTTTCTTGCCCGGTGTAAGGATCGACCCAGCGGAATTCGATGCCGGGCGGAATAGGAAATTCCTGATATACTTTACCGGCCAATGCTCTTTGGATAAAGCGGATCCAAATCGGCAGAGCGCCGTAGGCACCGGTGATCCCGCGACCTGTAGGCGTGCGCATCGAACGGTTGTCGTCGAAACCTACCCAGACCGCCGCTACCAATTCGGGCGTAAAGCCGACGAACCACGCATCGCGAAAGTCATTGGTCGTGCCGGTCTTTCCGGCGCACGGGCGGTCAATGCCTGCAGTGCGAATCGACGCGGCGGTGCCGAATTCGACCACGCCCGTCAGCATGTCGATCATGATGTAACTGGTTTGCTGATCCAATGCGCGTTTAGAACGATATTCGTTCTCATAAAGAAGTTTTTGCGGTGCATTGATCTTGCGAATGAGAAAAGGCTTGCGGTAAATCCCTTCGGCAGCAAGCGTGGCATAACCGGAAGCCATTTCCAGCGGGGAAACGCCGGAAGAGCCGAGCGCAAGGGATAAATTGGGCTCCAGAGGACTGGTGATGCCCATCTCTTTGGCATATTTGATGACAGTCTCCGGGCCCACTTTTTCGATAATTTGAGCGGCAATCACATTGCGCGATTTAGCCAAAGCCATCTTGGCGGTCATCGGCCCCAGATACTGCTGATCATAATTTTTCGGCTCCCATATCTGATTGTAGATGCGAAACTGCACCGGTTCGTCAACCAAAACGGTTTCAGGAGAAATGATCCCCCGATCGATTGCCGCCGTAAAAGTGAACGGTTTGAAAGCCGACCCCGGCAGACGATTCGCCGCCAGGGCGCGGTTGAACGGCGCGCTGCGAAAGTCGCGTCCGCCCACCAAGGCCTTGACGGCACCGGTTCGCGGGTCAATCGCCGCCAAAGCCGCCTGCGGGTAATTGCTACGTTCCGACCACTTGGCGGATTTGTACGGCGGCAACCCCAAAAGCTCGTCCAGTTCCTGCAGCCCGAGTGTGATCGCTTCTACGGCCGCCGCTTGATAGTCGCTGTTCAGCGTGGTAAAAATGTCGAGACCGCCGTACAACACTGCCGCCTTGCCGAACTGCTCCGACGCCTCGTTGATTACCGCATCGATAAAATATTCGGCATACTCGCCGGCTTCGAAAAGCTGCCGAAAACGCAGCTTTTGCCGCAGCGCCGTATCGTACTGCTCTTGGGTAATGCTGCCCGCTTCGAGCATCCGCTTGAGAACGAATTGCTGCCGCTCTTTAGCCACTTCGGGATTCTTGTAGGGGTTATAACGGGCAGGCCAGCGGGGGATGCCCGCCAGCATAGCCGCTTCGGCAAGCGTCAACTCGTCGGCATGCTTGGAAAAATAGATCTGCGCCGCAGGCTCAACACCGTATACGCCGGAGCCGAAATCAATCTGATTGAGATAAGCTTCCAGAATTTGGTCTTTGGTAAACTGCTGCTCGATCTGCAGGGTAATGAACAGCTCCTGCAGTTTGCGCACCATAGAGCGCTCAAAGCTGAAAAAGAGGTTCTTCGCCAATTGCTGAGTGATGGTGCTGCCGCCCTGAGCTACGCGGCGAAAGCGCAGATTGGCAAGCAGCGCCCGCGCCATGCCCGTCTTGCTGATCCCGTGATGCCGATAGAAATCACGGTCTTCAAGCGCCAGCACAGCTTGGATCATATAGGGAGAAATCTGCGAAAGCGGCACGATCTGTCGATTCGCCATGATGCGTATTAGGCGACCGTCGTCATCATAAATCTTGGTCGGCCTGCCTAATGCAATTCGGTTCAGATCGTCGGGTAATTGTGGAAGCCGCAGCAGCGCATAAATAATCGCTGCAAGCGCGATTAGACCTGATCCGATCAGCAGAATCTTAGCGGTTCTTTTCATGGCGTTTCACCGGCGGCTTGATATCAATCGAGTTATCCAATGAATTAATCTCCTGGAGCAAATAAGCGACAGCCAGCTCCGAAGCGTGCACGGATTGAACCACAATCCCTTCTCCGCTCTTGATTTCAAAGGCCAACTCTACGCCCTCTTCGTCGACCTCGGGGGCGATGCCGACGCGCTGCAGGTTATCCCCCCACTGCACAAGCTTGATCGGATCGTTAATGATCTGAAGCTGCAGCGAACGATCCAGATTATTAAAGGCGCGAAGGAAAAGATCGGCTGAAACAATACGGCCTTTGTAAGCAAAGCTTTCCAACCGTTCCTCGAACTGGGGCGTCTCTTCAGCCCCTTGGTCAACGGTGCTGTGGCATTCGCGCAAAAGGTTGTCATAGCCGTCTAGAAAGTGGAGGGCGATTTGGCCGTCGGATTCGGAAAACTGGGTACGGCGCCATTCGCCGCCGCGGTCAAGCTCCAAAATGAGCAATGGATCGGCAAGCTGTTTGGCGTGATTTGCGGGCAGCGTCCGATAAAACTGCAGGAATTCCTCTTTACTCATCGATACGCGGCCGAACGCGTTCAGCGCGTTCTGCAGATCCTCAAGGTTGCGTATCAGTTCGCGCGGTATTTCCTCACGCGAGCTTTTTTCTATGACCTCTTCAAGTGCCGAAAGTCCCTCCTGCTCTTTCAAATCCTCTTCCCATAAACGGCCGCTCTGCGGGCGCAGCGGGTTGATCAGTAAAAGAAAACGTCCGACGGCAATCTCGAAAATGTCGAAAGCCGCTTCGCCGGCGATCAGCAGCACCGCGACGACAATCCAGACCACTCGCCGCTTTTTACTTTTTCGAGGCTGCGTCAAGAGGGATTCCGCCTCGTTCGGCAAATTTTCCGCATAATTTTCGCGCAGAGGCTCTTTCATGATCACCTCAAAACGGTAAAGGGAAACGGTGTAAAAGTCAAGGCAAAAATGACCGCCGCCGTTATCGCCAGCCGGCGCCGCCTGCGGTCGAGGGGTGTATAATTGTCGATCGGCGGTGGATGGTGTCGGCCAAAAATCAGCAAAATCAAAAACAGCAGAGCCCATCCCATATTGAAAAAAGTCAAAATGCCCAGCAGCACGATAAAAAAGATCATCATCAAACGGGTTTTGGGACCGAAAACGCTGTAAAGGATATGACCGCCGTCCAATTGGCCGATGGGCAAAAGATTGAGCGAGGTCACGAACAAGCCGACCCAACCGGCATAGAGCAGCGGGTTGGCGATAATCTGTGCGCCGCTGACCGTGGATCCGCGCATCAGCAGCGAAAAACCTTGCATCAGGAGCTGGGGTTCGGGCTTGAAGGAAGCCGACAGGGTTTTCATTTTCGGCTCAAAGGGCAGCGTAAAACCCAACATCAGCACGAACGCCGTAACGATCAGACCGGCAAACGGACCTGCAGCGCCGACATCAAATAGCGAGCGGCGGTCGAAAAAGGGGGTGCGGATTTGAATCACCGCGCCGAGTGTGCCGAACGGATTAAAAAAGGGAAATGGGATAAAAAAAGGCAGAGTCGAGCGCATGCCGTGTCGGCGACAAGCGATATAATGGCCCATCTCATGAGCGCCCAAAATCGCAGTCACAGCCAAACTATACCGGCCGCCCCACATAGACCAGGTTGAGGCGAGAGTAAGCAGAAAGAGAACCAGGTTGATCAGTGGCTTGTCGGCAGGAAGGGCAAGTCGGCGTCCGGCCGGCAAGGGCTCCCAAACCTCGACCATTTCGCCTTCGAAATCGTGCATATGCGCTCGTTGGCCGTTTCCGGATCTATTCCAAAACGACTTCGATTGGGTCGCCTTTCTCGAGCTTGAGAATGGCGGCGGCATTGCCGTCGCGCACGGCGATCTCCAGGTGGTCGTGACTGCTGACAATAGCGAGCGGCTCGCCGACGGGATTTTCGGCATACGAGCGGCTCAGGCGGTCGAATTGAAATTCCTTGACATTGATTTCTTTGACCGTCTCGCCCGCCAAATCCTTTTTCGAAATGTTGCTGATGCAGTTGCCGAAATGGTCGATATAGACGATTTTGCCGT
>JAPDPN010000088.1:0-12664 GCA_034506455.1 Candidatus Zhuqueibacterota bacterium
GCGAATATTCTTTTTTTCGTACAAAGCGCCATAGACCGTCTTTTTCTGCGGCTGATCGAAGAATTCAAGCGCGCCTGCCGCTATGCGCAATCTATCGGCGCCTATCAGGGTGAAATCAGCCGCACCACCTGCGAAGAAAAAGCTCTTCGCCTGATCTCGGCATTGCCCGAGATCCGCTCCATGCTGCAGCTGGACATTCGCGCCGGTTACGAGGGCGACCCGGCAGCCAAAAGCATCGAAGAGGTCATCTCCTGCTATCCCTTTGTCATCGCCGTGGCCACGCATCGCATCGCACACGAAATTCATCGCATGGAGATTCCCATCATTCCGCGGGTTATGTCCGAGTGGGCGCATCGACGCACCGGCATTGACATTCACCCGGGCGCGACGATCGGTAAAAGCTTTTTCATCGATCACGGCACCGGCGTCGTCATCGGCGAAACGACCGAAATCGGCAATAATGTAAAAATTTATCAGGGGGTCACCCTTGGGGCGTTGAGTTTTCCGAAGCAAAGCGACGGCACGCTGGTCAAAGGCGGCAAACGCCACCCCACCATCCGCGATCGCGTGACGATCTATGCAGGCGCGACCATTTTGGGCGGCGAGACGGTGATCGGCGAGGACTGCATCATCGGCGCCAATACCTGGATCACCTCCTCCGTTCCACCCCGCACATTGGTCACTTTTCAAGAACAGCAAATCTATAGGCGGCTGGAATAGGCTTAAGGGGAAGCATAAAAAAATCCCGAGCACCGCGCCGGCCGCGTAGGGGGGATTAGCAACCGGCGAGGGGGGACTTCGATGCTCGGGATAGGAGGAAAAGTGCTTTTCTTTGTGCCTTTTGTTTTCCAATCCTTTTAACTGACTTTTACTTTTCCTTATTTCAAATTTTTTAATCTTATTTTAACGGTTGCTTTTGCCGCGGAGGCACGGAGGCCATAGAGAAAAAAATATTTATTGAGAATCAAATACACGGCAGAAAGAGTGCTTTGTTTACATCATCTCAATAATGCTGATTAAAACTTTCTTGTGAGTGCGAGGGAATGAAAAAGGGGCAGGCGACATCAAATCATGAAAAAATAAATGGAGGATATTCTCAAGAAATCTGAGTCGCTTGTTTTCAATCCAAGATGGTCATTAATTCCGCCCAAAAACAAAAAAAGCGCGGATGAGAAACTCATCCGCGCCGCAATGGAGATAATTATTTGATCTCGATTTGACGAGGCTTCTCTTCTTCCGCTTTGGGGAGAGTCAGACGCAACACACCGTCCTTAAAGTAGGCCTCCACTTTGCCGATCTCGACATGCGCCGGAAGAGTGATGGTACGGGAGAAGGTACCGTAAACCCGTTCGATGCGATGATAGTTGGCATCCTTCTCTTCCTCTTCCCGTTTCTTCTCACCGGAGATCTGCAGGACATTGTCTCGAACCGAAACCTTGATGTCCTCTTTACGCATGCCGGGAAGCTCGGCAAAGACCTCAACCTTGTCGTTGGTCTCTTTGACGTCGATGCTCGGGTACCACGCGAGCTCGCCGCCGCTCTCCTCTTCAAAGTCACGGAAGAAGGACTCGAACATGCGGTTCATCTCCCTTTGCAGGGTATTCAGCTCACGGAAAGGACGCCATCTGACAATTGCCATATGACTCACCCTCCTTTCTTATTCGCCTTTGATCTCGATCGTTTTGGGAATCATCTTTTCCGCTTTCGGTAACAGCAGCTCCAACACGCCGTCGCGAAAAGTTGCCGTAACCTTGGCGGAATCGATGTCCGTGTTCAGCAAAAACTTGCGGCAAAAACTGCCGTGACGAATCTCCTTGCGGTTATAGCGTTCATCTTCCTGAAGCTGCGGGGCTTTTTTCTCGCCGCTCAGCTCCAGGATGCCGTCGCGAATGGTCAGCCGGATGTCTTCACGCTTCATGCCGGGCAGCTCGGCCATCAGCACAAAGGCATCCTTGCGCTCCCGAATATCGACCGCCGGAATCCAGGTTCCGCGGCACTCCATCTCATCTTCATCCTGCATCGCCCGCCATCCGCGATCCAATTCGTTCTGAACGCCCCATCCCATTCTATAAGGCCGGTAATACATTTTTCATCTCCTTCTTTTGGTTTGCTGCCCTTAATTATTCAACTTGCGTGCCGGCTTTCTAGTAAAGGCTTTTCGACTTAATTTTTATAGAGTTACAAAATTAGACCTCTTTTTCTTTCTCTTGACTTGCCTCTGTCAAGTTGACAAACCGGTATGAACTTTTAAGAAATTGCGTCAGATACACCTGTCATGCTGCAGCCTACCGGCTGTCGCACAATCGGCTTAGTCCTGTTGCCTTATGACGACAGCCTGCCCTTCTTTTTCAAGCTTGCTGTAATCCAGCTCCGAGCCATGAAGACTGTGGGGAATCATAAATACAATCAGGGTGACGACCGCGGCTGCAACGACGACAAACCGACGCTGCGGATTCCTGCGCCAAAGGTATCCCGCGACGAGCCAAATGAGAAAGGCGATCAGGGTCTTGTTGTCCGTGAGATCGGTGCCGAGCGGGAACCCTGTCCACCATTCGCCGAAGGCATACTTTTGTACCAGAGGTCCGAAGATGAACCCTCCGAAGAAAAGCAGAATGATAGTCCATTTGATTTTTCCGGAGAGCGGCTGCAACCGCGTAAGAGCGGAAAGGCCGGCTGCCGTCGAGAAAAGCATGGCAAAGAACATGAGCAGAATGTGCGGAATTAGCGCCCAGGCCGGGACGTCGTTGCGAAAGCGGATCACCACATTTTCTTTGACCGGTAAAAGAAGGATTTCATCGCCGCGTCGGATTTCGATGTGATATTCCAGTTTTCCCGCAGGCGGCTGGTGAGGCAATTCGGCCGTCATCACGTCCGACTGTCGCTGCATTTCCACCCGCGTCCATTCGTCATTGGTTTTATAACGTTTCCACACCAATTGCGCGGTATCGGCTTGAGGCAAGAGAGGAATCGCCACAATTAACCCGCCTGCACCGGCATGCGTGCGCGGAAACTTGTACGTATAAACTCTGCCGTCCCACGTGAATCGGCCTTTCAAGGGGTAAGTGGGACCAGTTAAACGTTGAAACACGGCGGAAAAAAGAGTAAGAACGACTGCCGTCGTCCAAATCAAAAATTTTGTTTTCATTTTATCCTCCATAACGATGCAACCTGCAGGAAATTCCGGCGTTCTATCTTTCAGCCGATACGGCAAAGTAACAATTTTGGAAATAAATTTGGAAATAAAAGACAAGACAAACCTATTAAAGAACAAAACTGAAAAGGAACGATTTGGTTTTTCCCGTTTTTTTCATTAAATATTTTAAAAGAGCCCTGCAAAGGCCGATAGGGAGAATCAGGATGAGCCGTGTCAATTTGTTTATAGTAACCATCTTGGTGCTGTGGACTGTTGCGCAAGCGCAGTATTTCGGCAAAAATAAAGTGCAGACCACGGTGTTCAAATGGCAATACCTGCAGTCGGAGCATTTTGACATTTACTTTACGGAAGGAGGAAAATCGATTGCCGAATTTACGGCTCGAGTCGGCGAGGAAAGCTACCGCTCCATCAGCCGCCTGCTGCGTTTCGAGCTGTTGGACCGCGTCAAGATCATCGTCTATAACAGTCACAACGACTTTGGTCAAACCAACGTCGATCTCAGTCCGCCCGAAGAAACGGTCGGCGGCTTTACCGAATTCTTTAAGAACCGCGTGGTCATTCCCTATGAAGGAGAGTGGGAGAAATTTCGCCACGTAATTCACCACGAACTGACGCATGCCGTTATGCTGCAGATGGTGTACGGGGCGGGTACGCAATCGATCATCAGCGGCATCATGCAGTTTCAGCTGCCGCTATGGCTGATCGAGGGCTTGGCCGAATATGAAAGTCGCGGTTGGGACATCGAAAGCGACATGTTTATGCGCGATGCGTCTGTGCACGGTTATTTGCCGGAAATTCCTTATCTCAACGGCTTTTTGGCCTACAAGGGCGGCCAATCGGTTTTGCGCTATATTGCCGAGACTTACGGCGAAGAAAAGATCAGCGAGCTGATCAATAAAATGAAGATGAACAGAGGCGCTAACCGCGGCATGAAGCAGGCGATCGGCATCGAGGAAAAAGAGCTGACCAAGC
Organism: Candidatus Zhuqueibacterota bacterium; assembly: GCA_034506455.1. Taxonomy (GTDB): domain Bacteria; phylum Zhuqueibacterota; class Zhuqueibacteria; order Residuimicrobiales; family Krinioviventaceae; genus Fontimicrobium_A. Next base: position 4,127 of record JAPDPN010000088.1, read on the forward strand.
GGTGGCAGCTCTATCTGAAACGGCTCTATTGGCCGGACATCGCCGACCGCAAAGAACCCGAAGAAATTGCCAAGAGAATCACCGATCATCGGAAATGGAACAATTTTGTTAATACCAGCCCGGCGATCAGCAAAAAGGGCGACAAAATAGCGTTTTTGTCGGATAAGGATGACTATTTCGACATTTATATCGCCGGTACGATCGACGGCCGCATTCTTTCAAAGGTGGTGAGGGGCCAGCGCGCCGGAAACCTCGAAGAGCTGCATTGGCTGCGCGGACGCGGCATCGATTGGAGTCCGGATGACCGTTTTCTGGTCTTTTCCGCCAAAGCCGGCGCCGAAGATCAGCTGCACATTGTGGACATTAAAAAGAAAAAAATCGTGCGCAGCATTGCCGTCGGTTTGGACGGTATTTATAACAGCGCTTGGAGCCCAAAGGGCGACGAAATTGCCTTTATGGGCGTCAAAAACGGGCAATCGGATATTTATGCCTACAACCTCGAGACGAACACGCTGCGCAAGATCACCGACGATCCTTTCAGCGATGTGGAACCCTGCTGGTCTCCCGACGGCAGCAAACTGGTCTTTGCCAGCGACCGTAACGATTATCTGACCGAAGTGCCGCAAAACTTTCGTCCCGAAAAGCTGAACATGAAGGACTATGACATCTTTGAGATCGGCGCCGACGGCAGCGGGTTGCGCAAGATCGTCGATTCACCGTTTCTCGACCGCTCCCCGGTTTATTCTCCTGACGGCACCACCATAGCCTTCAGCAGCGACCGTTCAGGCGTGTCGAACATTTATCTGAAAAAAATTGACGGCGAGGAATGGCCGATAACCAATGTGGTCACCGGCGCGTATCTGCCGAGCTGGGGCGGCAGCCAAAATCAACTGGCCTTTACCTCCTTTTACTACGCCGGTTACGATGTTTACATCCTACGAAATCCCCTTGAAATTCAGCCGGGAGACGTGACCGTCCGTCCGACGCAGTTCGTGCAGAGCCTGCAGGAAAAGCCCAAAATCACGGCTGAACCCGTTCCCCTTCCGCCGCAGCCGAATCGGGATATGGAAAAATACCGCACATTCGTCTTTGATGAAAAATTCGCCGACGGTGAAATCGAAATCGACGAGCACAAGGTGTTCCTCGACTCCGCCGACTACTTTTTGCCCACCGGCGAGTTCAAGGTCTCCAATTACGAGGTCAAGTTTACGCCCGATCTGGTCTATGGAAGCGTCGGCTACGACCAATTTTTCGGCACACAGGGCTATACCACCATCATGCTCTCGGATGTGCTGGGCGACCACCGCATTAATCTTGCGCTCAATCTCTACGGCGATTTCAAGAACGCCGATTACGCTGTGGTCTATTACTATTTGAAGCGGCGACTGGATTTGGGCGGAGGCGTCTATCATAACGCCTACTTTTTCTATTCGCCCAACGCCGGCTGGGTACGCGACCGCAACTATGGCCTTTCGCTCATGGCCTCCAATCCGTTCGACCGCTATCGCCGAATCAGCGGCAGCATGACCCTCATGGGCATCAGCCGCGACTATCTCGATCTGCCCGACGAGTATGTCGATTGGCTGGCCAGGCGCGGCTATATTTCTCCCACCAACCGCTATTTCCTTTTGAGCGACGTCACCTATACGGTCGACAACACCATCTGGGGCTACACGGGGCCCGTCAACGGCGCGCGGTGGGGCGTCAGCCTCAGCTCCAGTCCGCAACTCGGCGATAACGGCATCGAGTTCACCACTCTGCGCGGCGATTGGCGGCGATATTTCAAGCTTTACCGCGACTATGTGTTCAGCCTGCGGGCCGCTTCGGGCGCCAGTTTCGGCAAACATCCGCAAAAATTCTTTTTGGGCGGCGAACCGAACTGGATCAACTATCGCTACAACGGCGGCATCCGCGTCGATCACATCGAAGAGATTTATTTCGCATCCTTTGAGATGCCGCTCCGCGGCGCCGGTTATTATGCCATCGAAGGGAACCGCTTCCTGCTCACCAACTTGGAGTTCCGGTTCCCCTTTGTGCGCTATCTGCAGCTCGGCTTTCCGTTTCCTATGACGCTCGGAAATCTTGCCGGCGCCCTCTTTCTCGACTCCGGTTTCGCCTGGGATCGCGGCGATAATGTTGCTCTGTACCGCAGGGAACCTCAGCCGAGGTCTGCCCAGTCAAAGCAGCAGAACCTCACCCTCTTTAAGCGCGCCCCAAACGGACTGCTGCAGGCAGAGGATCTATACGCCTCGATCGGATGGGGACTGCGCATCGATCTGGGCATCTTTTTACTCCGTGTCGACTTTGCCTGGCCGACCAACTTTTACAGCACCAGCAAAGACATGCAGGTGCTGTGGTCTTTGGGAGCGGATTTTTAGCCAACGCCGAACTTGAGGAGAAAATGAGAAAAGCTTTTATTTGTCTTTTTATCGCGATTTCGACTCTATTTGAGCCGATACAGGCGCAGCAGGTCAGGGATATGGCCGCCTCCCGACGCAAGACCATGTTCGGCAAGAATCTTTTTGTCTATCAGACCTACAATTTCGCCGACTCGACGGATCAGACCAAGAGTCTCCTGGAATTCCACCTGCAGGTCGTTAACGATCTGTTGACGTTCATCAAGACCAAAGAGGGCACGTTCCGTGCTCGCTACGAGCTGATTGTGGTCATCCGCATCGACAAGCAGGAGCTGTTGGCGGAAAAATCCCTCAGCCATCGTGTGGTCGTCGCCACGTTTGCGGAAACCAATTCGCGCGAAAATCCGCATCACCATTCCCTTTCTTTTTCGCTGGCGCCAGGGCGCTATCAGGGACTGATTCGTTTAATCGATCTCGAATCGAACGAACAGCTTAATGAAGAGGTGAGCTGCACCTTTCGCCAATTCAACCGAGACCGCCTCCACCTTAGCGACCTCGTCTTTCTCGAGCGCGTCGATTCAACACAAAGCGGCCGCAGCTATCGACCCAACGTGCTCAACCTGTTTGACGATCTCTCTTCCGCCTTTTCCGCTTATTTCGAAATCTATCCGCCCCAGGCTGCCGATTCGATTCAGGTGCAGACGGTCATCTTTGGAAAAAATCAAAAGCTTTTTGAAGGAAAGAAAAGCTACGCAGTGCGCAACAGATCGACCATTCCGGTTCTTATTCCGTTTCGTCAACACTTGACGCAGCCGGGAGATTACGGCCTGCTGGTGAATGCGGTTTGGGGCTCACAATCAGCCAAAGTACAGCGCCTGTTTACGGTTTCTTGGTCAAATGTGACCCTGCGCGAAAATAATATCGACTTGGCGATCGAACAATTGGCGGTTATTGCCCGCAAAAAAACGATCGACGCCATGCGCCAAGCCGACCCCGAGGAAAAGAGGCGACTTTACGAGCAGTTTTGGAAAGAGCGCGACCCCACGCCCGCTACCGAAAGGAACGAGCTGCGGGAGGAATACTTTCGCCGCATCGATTTCTGCAATCTGAACTTTAGCGAAGTCTCGACCGGCAGGCAGGGGTGGGAAACGGATCGCGGTCGCATCTATCTCGTTTACGGCCCGCCGGACGCCGTAGATCGGCAGGAGATGGAAATGTCCGTCCCGGCCGTGGAAGTCTGGCATTACAACCGCCTGAACCGCCGCTACTATTTTGCCGACCGAACCGGCGACGGCACCTATCGATTGATCAAAGTCGAATAGCCTTCAGCCCCTGCCGGCATGCAGGTGCAGGGGCTGCGGGTCAATTCGATGCCTTCTTTACGCTCTCCATCCGAATTCCTTGTCTTCATTCTCTTTGCAACCTGTTGATTTTAATAATTTCTTAACAAGACAATTTCATGTCGTTCATAGTGATATGCAGGCACGAGCTTTGTTACTTTATATACGCTTAACAGACAGGAGTAAGGAGATGAAGAAAGCTGATCTTCATATACACACACTCTACTCATCGGATGCGGTAACCAAGCCGGCGACGGTGCTGCAGACTGCCGCCGAAAAAGGCATGCATATTATTGCCGTCACCGATCACGATTCGACCGGCGCGTGGTCGGAGCTGTTGGAAAAGGGACCTTACTACGGCGTGGAAGTCGTGCTCGGCCAAGAGATCAGGCTTTGGAACGGCAAGTTTCCAGCCGGAGATGTAGTGGGACTTTTCCTCAAGCAGCCGTTGCGCAGTAGGGAGTTGCCGGCGCTGCTGGCCGAGATCGCGGAACAGGACGGCCTGGCGGTCATCGCTCATCCTTTCTGCAGCCGCAGAGAGTTTCGCGCCTTTGAGCATATTGTGGATTGGCAGCGCATCGCATTGGAGGTCCGCAACGGCCGAATCTTTAACGAACGCGACAACGAAATGGCCGAGGTGTTGGCACAGAAGCTCAAGCTGCCCGTCACTGCCGGCAGCGATGCGCACACACCCTTTGAGATTGGTTCCGTCTATCTCGAATTCGAAGGCCGCAATGCCGAGGACCTCAAGCAAGCCATTCTCCATCACGATGTGCAGCCGGCAGGATCGCCTTCGTGCCCTTTCTTTTCCCTCATTTCCCCCTTTGGCCGTCTCGGTATTGCCATCTGAGGTTGTTTCGCCATCAAACCGCCGCAAAATGCGGCGGTTCTTTTTTCATACCCTTTACAATCGAACAAATCCCTTGAAACTCGTCGAGCTGTTTGATATATTGAAAAAAGCCGCGCCGAAATTCGACCTCTGCTGTGGTTTTTGAGGCACGAGAAGGCTTGGGGAAAAACCGGAGACCAACATGAAGCATTGGCACAAGTCCAAAGAACCGTCTTTCGGCCAAACGGTCATCGAATGGCGTCGTCGGGACATTGAACGTCTGATCGGCAAGATATTTTCCTGGCTGTTCGGAGGGTTTTTCTTTGGTATTTTAACGTCGATTTTCTTTATCGCCGTCGGTTTGCCGGACATTGCACAAAAGGCGGCCCGCGTGGTCTTTTTCGCCGTATGGATCGGCGGCATCATCGACAGCTGGTTCCGTTGCATCGTCAAAGGCATTACCTATCAAATTACGACTCAGGGTGTGGTGCACATCCATCCCTATTTCGGATGGGAAGAAAGCTGCCCGCCGCCGAAGCGCCGCTTTTTCAAACCGATGTACTATTTTGTGCCTTGGTCCGAAGTAAAAGAGATCAAAGATCATAAAAAGAGCGGCTTTGTCCTCCATTTCGAGCATCGCGATCATCAGCACATTCCAGTGACTCCGACGGTCAAGGTCTGCATGGACGTTAAAACTCATTTCAGCGATGTGAAAAGCAAGAACCGAAGCGACCGCAACGAGCCAAAGGTGGATAAAGATTTGAATCGAATGATCCTCAAGGCAGCGCGGGAGGCGTTCAAAGCAGCGCAGAATTAGATCGGAGAGCCGCTGTGCCTCATTCGGTCACATTGCCGGATATACGAGCTTTTGTCGATTCGGAAATCTTTGCACGAGGGGAGACTCTTTATCGACTCGGGGGAGTGAGAAGCCGTTTTCAAACCGCAGTGGGGATTAAAGGTGTTGTGCTCGGCGAGAAAAAAGTCTCGGCCGAAGTGGTGATCGATCAGAAACAAATGTTCGGACGCTGCACCTGTCAAATCGGCAGCGGACCCTGCGAGCATCAAACCGCTCTCCTCATCGCCTGGGTAAACGAGCCGGAAAGTTTTATCCAAATCGATAGCCTGCGCAAAGCCGTGCGCGCAAAAGACAAAGAAACGCTGGCTGAAACATTGATCCTGCTGTGTGAGGCATTTCCCGAGCTCTGTAGTTTGTTCACGGATCATAGCGGCGTCGACGAAATCGCTGCGCTGCAAAAAGAGGTCGACACCGTCTTTGCCTTTCCCGAAAACATGCGGCTCACCTATCACGATTTGATCGTGCCGCTGCAGATTCTGACCATTCGCGCCAAGCTTTTTCGCGCTGAAGGCAAATACCGGCAGGCGCGGACCCTGTACTTTCATCTGTTGCGTCACGTCTTTACGTTGACGCGCAATCAAAGACTCGGCGAGGCGTTTACGGAAGAGATGTTGATCGACCTCGCCGACGCCTATGAAGAGTTGAGTCTCGCTGATCCGCATTTTGCCCAGGAGACCCCGGCGCTACGCCGGGAGCTTGCTGTTTTGGATGCCTGCCGGCCGGACAGTGAGATGGTCTGGTTCGAAGAATTGAAAGCAAAGACGGGATTTTCGGCGGGATGAAGGAGAGACACCTTTTAATTCTGCAGTAGGTAAAGTTGATATACTTTCTTATCAAAGGGCATTAAAGCCATAATAGAATGATACAAAATACCTATATAGGATGGCTTAGTCTATGACAGACGATCTCGAATTGGTGACCATAGAAGAAGCTGCGCAAATTACCGGCAAGACGCCTAATAATATCCGTGACTACATTCAACGCGGGCGAATAGGTAAATATAATGAACGCGGTGAAACGATTACACGCGCTGAAAACGGTCAACTTCGTGTTTCGCTAAAAGAAATCAGACTTTTTTTATTTCTTGTAGAACAAGGGCTTGAGAAACACCATCACGCCGGACTTCATCCTGAACTTGGCTTTTATAATGTTCCTGAATATCAGCGAACGAAACATGTCCACCGTCTGCACCCTTATCTCGGCAAATTTATTCCCCAACTTGTAGAATGGTTTCTGGCTCGTTATTTCCAGCCTGATAATGTCATTCTTGATCCATTTATGGGGTCTGGAACGACGTTAATTCAGGGTAACGAGATGAAAATGCACACTATTGGTATTGACATCTCTCCCTTTAACTGCCTTATTGCACGAGTCAAAGCCGCAAAATATGACGTGGAAAAAGCGCGTTATGAAATTTTAGAAGTTGAAAAACGGGTTACAAGATTTTCAAAATATATGACACAATCTAGCGGAGTTAACCTCTCGCTTTTTCCCGAAGAAAGGATGGATAATCTCAAAGCAAGTTTGTTGCAAGAATGTACCAGTGAATATCTCAAAACTTGGTTTGCCCCGCGTGCATTACTCGAAATGCTTTACTATCGGAGATTGATTCCATATTATCAGTATCAGGATTTGTTGCGTGTGGTACTCAGTCGGGCAGTTCGCTCTTCACGTCTTGTTCCTCATTACGATTTGGCTACACCCAAAGCCCCTTTGCCTGTCGGCGAAAAATATTGGTGTAAAAAGCACAATCGTTATTGTGTACCAATTGATAATTGCTTAACTAAAATCCATGCTTATAGTGAAGACACGGCACGGCGCATTGCCGAGTTTGATAGGTTGCGATCTGACAAGATGATAACCGTGATACAAGCAGATTCTCGAACTGTAGATTTACGCGCCGAACTAGCCAATACAGTTATAGCCGACCGTCCAATAGATGGCATCTTTACTTCGCCGCCTTATGTTGGACAAATTGACTATCACGACCAACATATTTATGCCTATGAACTGTTTGGCTTCCCGCGTCAAGATGAACTTGAAATTGGCCCAAAGAAAAAAGGGAAATCTAAACAGGCGCAACGAGAGTACGTCGATGGTATTGTTGCGGTATTTCGAAACGTTTTGCCGCTTGTAAAACCCGATGGAAAAATCTTTGTTGTAGCAAATGACCGTTTTCATCTGTATCCTGAAATTGCGAGACTCAGCGGTTTGCGAATCGTTGATGAATTTCATCGAGCCGTCACAAAACGTACTGAGCAAGGTGACGATCCCTATCAAGAAACCATCTTTTTCATGATGAAGGATGTGTAAATGGCTCTATCAAAGAACCGATGTAACCAAATTGCTAATTTGCTAAAAGAGCAAATCAGACGCAAACTGTCTGATTACTCGCCAGAGTCGAACAATATGCCATTTCATGTCCGTTTACTAGGCAAAGACCGAATGGCTTTGTTTTCGTTTATCCAATCTATAAATACCATGCTTGGAACATCAGTGTTCGAGCAAGTAGCTGCCATAATTGCAAACCCGCATTTCAGAAGAGCTGTCAATCAATACAAAGACTTCAACAACACGATCAGCGACAAGGCTCAAGCCATGATTCAACAAATTGTTGATGATCTCCGAACCGCTAAGGAAAAGCCTAATAAGCCTGCTGAAATTGAAGAGATTCTTAAAGTTGCACAAACGGGTACTCTCAAAAAAGTAAAAAGACCCCGCATTGACTTGTTCCTTGAAGCAAAAGATGGTACCGAATATTATTTTGACCTAAAGACTGCCAAACCCAATGTGGATGAAATCGTCGGTCTCAAACGAAAAATGCTTGAATGGGTTGCAATACGAGGAGCTGTAAATCCGAAACCCAAAATTTATACTGGACTTGCCATTCCTTACAATCCCTACGAACCACAACCCTATGATCGTTGGACATTTCAAGGTATGTTTGATTTGTCTAATGAGATAATGGTTGCTGATGAATTCTGGAACTTCCTCGGCGGAAAGAACACCTATGAAGAATTATTGCAAATTTTTGAAGATGTCGGCATTGAATTGCGGCCTGAAATTGACGTGAAATTTGCTACATTTGCGCCAAAACGTTAATGAAGTTATGAAAATGACAACATTACCCAACATAAGCTTCGCCCCATCTCCGCT
>JAPDPN010000089.1:0-12626 GCA_034506455.1 Candidatus Zhuqueibacterota bacterium
TGTCCCATGACGTACACACGCCTGCCGCCGGCACTGCGCAGAAAAACGGTGACCTCCGGGTCGACCAGAATGTCCGCATACGCCTGGGTGATCAGGTCGTCCAACTTGCTGATCGTCATGCCGACAACGCGCAGATCTCCAAGTCGCTGCAGACTGATCTTGCCGTCCGGCCGAACCTGTACGATCTCGTTGTATTCGCTGTTGTTAAAGAACTTGATCTCCAATTCGTCGCCGTAACCGATGCGATAGTCTTCTTCGATGACCGGCGTGGTCAGTGACTGACGAACCGCCGGACGCGGCGCTTCATGCACCTCTTCCGCCTCTTCGCGCACCTGGATTTGCGGATTGATGGCGCACGAAAGAAACGCCATCATCGCAACTGTCCAGAGTCTGATCCGCATCATGTCCTCTTGATTAAAAAATTATTTAGTAAAAATCTTCAAAAAAGGGGTCGGCGCCGTTTCAGCCGACCCCCAAGAGCCTTACTTGGTCAGTGCCATCTTTTTCGTTTCGGTAAACTCGTTGACGCGAATCGAGTAAAAATAGAGCCCGCTGGGTACGCGCAGGCCGTTGCCGTCGAGTCCGTTCCATTCCACCGAATATTGACCCGCAACGCGCTCCTCGTTCACCAGCTCTTTCACCAATTGTCCGCGCAGGTTAAACACGCTCAGCTGGACACGTCCCGGCTCCTTCAAATTAAAGGTGATGGTTGTGGAAGGATTGAAAGGATTGGGGTAATTCTGCTCCAAAGAGTAGTACTTGGGAGCAGCAATCGTTTCCACGCGTTTCGGTCCGTAAAAGCGCATGGTGCCGTCGACCGCAACGTCGGCCAGCCAATAATACCACACCTCGCCGTCCTTGTCGATCGGCTCTTCCCAAGAATAGTCCTGCCGCGTCGCGCTGTTGATCGCACCTTTGATCATCTCTTTATTGGCGCGGATCTTTTGGCCCGTGGGCGACTGACTCTTGAAGATGTGAAAGCCGAGGTTTTGCGATTCCGACTGGGTCGTCCAGGTAATGATCACCCGGCCGGCAACCGCCGCCACGTTAAAGGCCGAAAGTTCAACCGGATGCGTTTCTCCGTTCAAATACTTGTAAATGGCGAACGGTGCAAAGTCATGCGATTCGAATTCATCGGCAGTTTGAATTTGATAGAGCTCAGAGTTGCCGTAGCTGTTGTTGATATTGGTCACCTGAGGGACATCCCACGCGCGCAAGTACACAATGGCGCCCGGCTGGATTAAAGAATGAGAAAACAGCTTGTCGAATCGACCGTAAGCATAGCCGGCCAAATAACCGTGGCCGATGTAAGTGTCGCGGATGAACACATCGTCGCCCGTCGGGGCGCCGAGATTGGGACCGTCAGCGTTCGGCGGATCGATTTTTCCGTTCGGTCCGGCCCAGATCAGCTGGACCAAATTGCCTTCGGCTGAGAACTGTTGATCCCACGCCTGCGTAATGCCGCCGGTGCAGCTCGCGTTCAAATCGCCAGCAAAAGAAGCCCCGCTCAAGATCGCCAGAGCGAGACAAGCCCAAATCCATCTATAGCGTTTCATGGTTTTTTCCTCCTTTTACAGCTATTCTCTTTTGTAAAGCGGATTGGGATAGGTCCAAACGGTATTGGGCCGATCCCCTTTGATCCAGATCACATAACCGGCGCCCGGACGAAATTGGATGGGGGTTTCCTTTTTTCCGCTTTGATCCATCCAGGTACCGTCCAGCGGCCCGCCGGTGCCGTCAACAACCCAGGCGCTGACGTAGGCGCTGTCCGCCCACGCCCTGACAATATCCGAATTGCCGCTGCCCAAGCCGCCCTTGACCACGCCGTCCTGATACAGCTCGGTATTCTTGAGCGAAACGACCGTCGGATAGCAGCTGCCGACAAAGTTGAATCCTTTCGTCAGCCGGATAACGCGATTCGAGTCGACCGGCACCTTACCGGTCAGCGTCACCAGGCTGTCCTTGTGATCCTTTTGAATCTTGACCCAAAAAGCGATGCTCGGATCGATCACCTGCTTGGACTCTAGGCCGGTGGCGGCATCCACCCATTTGCCCTGCGGAGCAGCCGGACCTTTGTAATACCAGACGGTGTAGTACTGGTCGCCTTTCCACAATCGCAATTGATCCGCCTGGGGTGAACCTTCGCCGCCGGTCAACTGGTCTCCAAAAACGGCCTGAACCGTCGAATCGGCCGGGACGAGGGGCAAAGAGACCAAATTCAAACCGGTTTTCAGATTAAAACTGTAGGCGCCGACTCTTTCGAACTCGTAGACCGGCTGCCCATTTTTCAGCGCGCGCACATAATAATAGCATTCCTTACCACTGCTTTCCTTGTAGTCCTGATCGAAAAATTCTTTTTCCGCGCTGGTCAGCGTGGCGGCCAAAAACCCGTTAGGCTCGTAGGGTTTGTCCACTTTGTAGACCTGGTAACTCTGCGCTTCGGCGATCGGCGTCCATACCAGCTTGATGCCGTTGGGCTGATAGAGCGCTACCAGAATCGGTTTTCCGGGCACACCGCTTACCTCCTGCGAGGGACCGCTGAGATTGCCGGCAAAGTCATACGCCTTGACGACAAAATAATAGGTTTGACCGTCGGTCAGGTTGTCGGCCACGAACACGGTTTGGTTTCCCACATCCTTTTCCACCGTGTACTTGCCGGATTCTGTACCGTAGTAAATTTTGTACCCGGCAAGATCTTCTTCCTTATTGGGGTTCCAGGTGGCGATGAGGCTGCCGCTGAAAGATTCAGAGGCGAAAAAGAAGAGAACCGTTGCCAAGACCCAACCGAGCCAAACCTTCTTTTTCTGCAACCGTAACGCTGCAGCCGATCCGGCATTCTTCATAAACAACCTCCTTTTGAAAATTCTCACTTTGCTCTCCGCAAGCAATTGTTCGGGAAGAATGCCGACGAGACAAGGTCGTTTGCGTATTTGTCCGCACGATCATTCTCCCAGGCGACCCAGCCGGCCGACAGGGATGACTTGGCGAGTCCCATCGACCGGATGTTGATTCGATTCAGCCCCTTTTAAGCCAAGTCCATGCCAAACAGCCCGCCCCTATAGGGATCTATTGTCCACACTGTTTTTAGACAGTCATTATCCACATAAAAACAAAGGTTTATTAATCTGATAGAAATCAGACTTTCAATTGAATTGGCAAAGGGCGGGCAAAAAATGCCCCTATTACCTCGCCCTTTTGTCCCTGTCGGTCAACACTTTTTCGGCCGAATAAGGGTAAAGAGGGACACAGGGAGGATAAAAAGACTGCCTTCCATTTTCGGAAGGCAGTCTTTGAAAAGCAGATAAGGATGTTTTGAATTGACAACAGAGGTGAAAATGTGTAAATTTTTCCGTCGCTGGAGTCGATCCTCCTATGCGACCCGGGCCGCCGGTGCAGGATGACTTGGCGAGTCGACCGGCGGCCTTAATTCATGACCGCTTGGCAGCTAAAGGATGAGCTTCTTTCGATCAACCGTTCTGCGGCAGTAATGATCGCCTCGGTTTCCGACGGCGTGACCGGTTTGTAGGCTTGATAGCTGACCCCCAGTTCAGCTGCCATTTTGCGAATGCGCAAATTCAGATCGTCGGTGATGAGAATGATCGGCAGCCGCGGCCGCAGCCGGCGAATCAGCGGCAGAATCTCGATGCCGATCACTCCCGCCAAATCGAGATCCAAAATCAACAAATCCACTTCCTGGTCGAGAATTTCTGAAAGAATGCGCAACCCCCTTTGCACCAGTCGAACCTCATATGCGGCGGAGGCCAGATGCGTGTTCAGATTTGCGAAAATCTGATGATCCAAGGTGCCGATAACTATCGTCTTCGCCCTTTCCATGATCGTTCCTCAGAATGGTTCGTTCAATCTCTGCGTACGCGATGCTTTTTTCAATTATCGTGCCGGCATCATTTGCACGCCGGATATCGTTATCTGCTTTGTTTCTTATGCAATTAAAACGATTCCTCTTCCGGCAGCAAGCCTTGGTTGTGGCGCCGATGCCACTCAAATGCCGCAAAACGGTTAATGCAATCCACACAAGCGTTTCCGGAAAATGATGCAAGCGTTCATGAAAAGGACAAAAAAAATCCCGCAGGATGCGGGATTGAAGGAGTTATAGCAGATCGGCCGACTTATTTATTTCGGATCTCGATGTTCAGATCCTCCAGCATGCGATAGATGGACTTGCGGTTCAAACCCGCTTCTGCAGCGACTTTGCTGATGTTGTTGTTGTGCTTTTTCAGCAACTCTTCCAGATACTGCCGCTCAAAATTGCGGATCAACTGCTCTTTTGCGGTTTTAAAGTCGAGATTCTCCGAGGTATCGACGATCACCTTGCGTTGCGCCGGCCGCAAAAAGGCGGGCAGGTCTTCGACGCGAATCTCGGGCGTGGTGGCTACAGCCACGGCGCTTTCGACGGCATTGCGCAGCTGCCGCACGTTTCCCGGCCAATTGTACTCCTGCAGCACCATCAGCGCTTCCGGTGTAAACTTTTCCACTTCTACCAGCCCCTGGCTGCGAAATTTCTTGAGAAAATGGTAGGCCAAAATGGGCACATCTTCGCGACGCTCGCGCAACGGCGGCACTTCGATGCTGACCACGTTGAGACGGTAAAAGAGGTCGGAGCGCAACTTGCCCTCTTCGATCAGCTGCTGGGGGTCGCGGTTGGTGGCGCTGACGATGCGCACGTCGATGTCCCGCTCCTTTACGCTGCCTATGCGCCGCACTTTGCGTTCCTCCAGCACCCGCAGCAGTTTGGGCTGCAGTTCGATCGGTACCTCGCCGATTTCGTCCAAAAAGATGGTTCCTTTGTCGGCGGCCTCGAAAAGCCCCGGCTTGTCGGTGGTGGCGTTGGTAAACGCGCCTTTGACATGTCCAAAGAGCTCGCCTTCCAAGAGACTTTCCGGCAGCGCGCTGATGACCACGGGCACAAACGATTCACTCGCCCGTCGGCTGTAATGGTGAATGCCGCGGGCAATGACCTCTTTGCCGGTTCCGGTTTCGCCGATGATCATGACGTTTGCCTGCGTCTGCGCAATGCGCTTGACGTTTTCAAACAGCTCGAGCATCACTCGGCTGACGGCGACGGCGCCAAAGAACGTGCTCTCCTGTTCCAGATTGAGCTGGCTTTTAAGCAGCCGATTCTCCTTGACGACGCGGGCGAATTTGAACGCCCGTTCCACCGGCACCAGAATGTCGTGATGAGTTTGAATCACTTTCGGGATGAAATCGAACGCGCCCTTGATAAAGGCTTCGCGCGTCACCGCCACATCGCCGTAGGCGGTATAGAGCAGCACAACCACCTCGGGGTCGATGGCCTTGGCCTGTTCCAACACTTCTATGCCCGACTTTTCCTTTTCCATACGCAGATCGGTAATGACCACCATTGGCCGCTCTTTCTGCAGCAGCGCCATACCCTCCGCAGCGCTTTTCGCGGTAATGCAATGGTAGTTGGAGCGCTTTAACAGCTCGCCGATTGACTTGAGCACCTGCTCCTGGTCGTCGATGATCAGTATTTTTTCCTGCGGCATAGGCAAATGACCCTTCTCCTCCTTAGATTTTGGCAATCGGCAAACAGATGGTGACTGCCGTTCCCTTGTCCGAATTTGCAGTGATTTCGATATTGCCGTTGTGGCTGGAAATAATGCCGTAACAAACCGTTAATCCCAATCCCTGATGTCCCTCCTTGGTCGTGTAGAAAGGTTCGAAAACCGCCATTCGCTCGCTTTCGGGGATGGCGTTTCCCGTATCGGATACAGTAATGTTGATGAAATCGGTAAACTGCGGATCTTTTCCGGTTGTTATCGTCAGAACGCCTTCATAGTTCATCGCCTCGACGGCATTACGGCAGATGTTGATCAGCGCCTGTTCCAAGGTCACTTCGTTGCCCAAAATGCGCGGCAGATCTTCGGCGCACTCTAACCGGTACTCGATCGGTTTGGAAGCATATAAAAGCCGCATCAAATGCACCGTATTCTCGACGATGCGGTTCGGCTGGATCAGCTTGAAATTCTGTTCCGAATTGCCGGCAAAAGCGGCCAGCGAATTGGTGACCAAAGCGATTTGATAAATTTGCTCCTGCACCGCTTTGAGCTCCTGCTGCAGCCGCTTCGGCTCCATCCGCGTAAAATCCTCCATGAGTAGTCCGCCCAGAGAATTCAGCACCGCGGCAATCGGATTGTTCATGCTGTGGACAATCTGCGTCGCCAATCTGCCGACGATCTTCATCCGCTCCCGCAGCGCCTGATGCTGCTCGAAGCGTCTGGCTACGGTCACGTCGCGGATGGTCAACACCACGCCGGAGATATGCTCGTTTTCGACCTTCGGGACGGCTTCGATGTCCAATGAAATGCGGCTGCCGTCGTGCCGACCCTCGTAAATGAAATTGCCCGTCCGACCCTTTTCCAAAGCCTCGCGGCAAAGCTGCCTGACCGTATCATCCCAAAGGGGACCAAGCACGTCGGATAGTTTTTCCCCCAGCACAGGCGCGCGAACGAGCTCTTTATAGGCAAAGAGGCCGCCGCTCCATTCGCTGATGCGCAGCTCCTGATCGACGACAAGCTCTTGGAACTCGTTGAGTTCCTGAGGCGTCATGAATTTCCTCCGGCCGCTGCAGATACAGCGGCTCCATACCCAAACGAATTAGGCCCTCTGCAGCCTGGGCAGCCTAATGATGATTTCGGACCGTCCGTTCTCCCTGCGGGAGAAGGTCAACGAGCCGTTATGGTTCAGCACCACTCCATACGCCGTAAGAAAGCCGAGACGGTTTTTGATGAGAGGCTCTTTGCCCGAAACAAATTCGTTCATCAACGTCCCGACATCCACAAAGCCTTCAAGCGGCGAGTTGACTTGAATAACGATTGCCAGTACATTCTGTTCGTACAAAGGGTGGGCGGAGATGCGCAGGCGACCGTTTTCTCCGGCCATATTCAAAAGGCTGCGAAACAAATCGACCAGCGCTTTCTCCAAATGCGTTTCGATCCCCATGATCGTCGGCAGCACCTCGCTCGGCGCCACAATAATGTCGTTGTGCGGATGAGGGCGACTGAGCAGCGCAGCGGCGGCGGCGCGAGTGATCAGCTTACCCAGGTCGATCTCTTCCACTTTTTCCGGCCGATAGGGTTTGAGCGCTTCCAGGGTCTCCAACGCGCAAACCATCTCGTTGATCTTGCCCTGCAGCTTTTCGACATATTCCAACAACTCGAACATGCCGTCAAGACTGGTAACGCTGATCATGTCGCTTTTTAAAAACTCAATATCGGTCGACATGGGGGCAAGATAGTTGCGAAAGTCATGGGCAATCTTGGCCGCGAATCTGCTCAAAAGATGCATTTTTTCTCGATGCAGCAGGTCGGAATGAATTTCGTGCATCCTGCTTTTCGTGCGGCTGAGCAAAAGCAGAGCATCCGGCTTGCCGGCCAACGGCAGGCGAATGAACGTAAACTCGACGGCTTCTCCGCCGTAGGCAAAGGGATGAAGAAAGGAAAAGCTTTCCCGCCGGTGGTCGCCGGCGAACCTTTCCAAAAGAGAACGCACCTGCGGCTGATTATAAAAGGACAGGGCGGAAAAGAGAAGGTGCCCCACACCGCTCTGCAGACCCGGCTGCACCAGCGCTTTGGCGGCGCTGTTCATAAATAAAATGGTGAATTTTCCATCCACCAAGACGGCGCGCACCGGCTCGGCATCCGGCATCGGCTTACTTGTCGGCATGGGTTCTCGGCCTTGCCCGCCGGCCTGCGGTTCGAGTGTGGAAAGCGCCGCGGCCGTATGCTCATCGATGCAGTCCACGATCACCGCTGAAACGCCGTCGCCGTTGATGACCGGCGTCGCCTTTACTCGGCGTTTCAAGCGAATCGGATCCATCAGCTCTTCCTGCAGGGGCGCACGCCTGGCAATGGAACGCTGAACCGGACAGTTTTTGCAGGGCTGGTCTTTATGAAAAAAAATTTGGTAACAGGTTTTTCCGACCAGCTGCGCTTCGCTTTCCGCGCCGATCGTCTCGCGCAGTCTCCGGCTGGTTTTGCGAATGACGTAGCGCCCGTCGATGATAAAAATGTTTTCTCCAACCTCAACCATGATTTTCGCTTCGACGCCGGCTCCCGTGCGGAAAAGGACTTTTTAAGCGGATTATTTTGTTCACCAGATGCAACGATCGAATGATCATTCGCTCGTTAATATAAGCAGGTTGTCCAGTCAAAGCAACACTTATTTTCTTAATGAAAAAGTTTTTGTGTTGGAAAAATCTTGCCGATCCGTTACTTTATTTTCGACATCCCCTGCAGAAGAAATGGTAAAAAGACGTCACATACCGCTGCGTACTTGCGTCGGCTGCAGACAAAAGCGGCCGAAGCGGGAACTCGTTCGCTTTGTATGCGGCAGCAATGGAGAACTGGTCCTTGACCCGCGGCAGATTCTGCCCGGCCGCGGCGGTTATCTATGCGCCGACAATAGGTGCCTGCAGCTGGCGATCAAATCTCGGGCCTTTAGTCGCCCTCTAAAGGCGACGGTTCGCTTTGACGCCGAAAGGCTAAAAGAGGAGTTTGCAACGTGTCTGATGTGGAGAACAAAATAAGGACGCTCATCGGCTTTGCGCGCAAGGCGGGCAAGCTGGCGATCGGTAAAACCGCCGTCGAAACGGCATACCACCGCAACAAACTGCAATTGATTATTTTGACGGAGGACGCCTCGGAAAGACATCTGCGTTTTTTGGAACGGGACATCGAAAACGTCCGCGCATTTCGCTTTGGAACCAAGGATATGATGGGACAGCTTTTGGGGCGCAGTGAAGCGGCGATCCTGGGCATTACCGATGCAAATTTTGCCCGTTCCTTGTGCAAATTCCTGTCAAAAGAGATTCCGACGGGAAAGCGCATAGAGGAGCGGAAGCCCAAGCCCGAAACAGGCGACGAGTTGACCCGCCCCCACCATGCCGATGCTCAACCCAAGCGGCGTCTCGGTAAGCAGATGAAGGTAATACCCGACCGCCAGGGCATTCAAAACGACCGGCGGCAACGGCGCCAACCACGGTTTTCCGAACCGCCGAAGATAAAACGTCAGCAGCGCGGCCATTAAGGTAACGGCGCTGCCGCCGAAAATGTCGATCGGGCCATAGCCGCCCCAAATGTTCGCCGCCATGCAGCCGAAATACAAGCCGGGAATGGCCTCGGGGTACAGATAAGGTAACACCGTCAGCGCTTCGGCGATGCGGACCTGCATGGGGCCATAGCTGATAGGCGCCAACAGAACCGTGGTCGCCGCATAGAGCGCCGCAATAATGGCAGATAGCGTCACCGTTCGGGTCATGGGTTTTTTATGCAGGATCTTTTGCAGAACGTTCATTGGGCCACCCGTAAGTTGGAAGAATTCTTCGGCGAACCCCGACGCGATACGTCGTGTGATCCGCTCGACGGTTTGATTCTCACCATTCTATCGCAAAACACCAACGACGCCAACCGCGACCTTGCCTATGCCCGCCTGCGCGAGCGATTCTCGGACTGGTACCAACTGGCGGAAGCGCCGCTTGCCGAAATCGCCGCCGTAATACGCCCGGCCGGCCTCGGCAATCAAAAAGCGCAAACCCTCAAAAGTCTGCTTCAGTGGCTGCGCGAAACCTACGGCAGCCTGAACTTGGACTTTCTCTGCGATCTGCCGCCCGAGGAGGCGCAAAGGCTGTTTACGGCGCGCAAAGGCATCGGCATCAAGACCATCAGCGTCGTTCTCATGGCCTGCTGCGGCGCCGACGTCTTTCCGGTCGACACCCATGTGCACCGCATCTGCAGGCGACTCGGCTGGGTGCCGTCCAGCGCTTCGGCAGAAAAAACGCATCATCTCATGCAGCCGCTGGTGCCGAAAGGCAAGGCGTACTCTCTGCATATGAACCTGCTGAAACTGGGACGCACCCTCTGCAAAGCGCAAAAGCCGCGCTGCCATGATTGCCCGCTGGCAGAGCGCTGTCCTTCGGCCGGAACCTTTTAAGGCTGCCAACGAAAGCGCGACAAATCCGTGCAGCCGCGTTCATCGAAAACGATGCCTTCTTTTTCGAGCAGCAGTCGCTGCAGATCGGCGCTGTGTTCCATGCAGTCGATGCTCGGCCGCCCGGCGGCATTGATCACCCGCCACCACGGCACATCGCTGTCATGCGGCAGAGCGTGCAATGCCCAACCGACGGTGCGCGCGGCGCGCGGGTGTCCGAGCATGGCGGCGATTTGGCCGTAGGTAGCCACACACCCCGGCGGTATGCGGCGGACGAGCTCATACACGGCGCGAAAAAATCCGCCTGACGGCGCATTGTTAAATGACATGAATCAATTTACGAATTGAACAGCTCACTTGCAAGCCGCTAACTGTTCGCAGCAGGTCGAGGTCGTTTATGAGGCGCATCAAAATTCTTTTTTTGTTTATTTTGCCGGTCTTTCCGGGTTTCGCCCAAATCCTTAGCTGGACGCCCTACTTTGCCACAATTGAAGACACCATCACCATCATTTACGACGCGACGCAGGGGAGCGCCGGACTGGTCGGCGCCGCTGAGGTCTATGCCCATACCGGCGTGATCACGAGTCAAAGCGTGTCGCCCTCGGATTGGAAACATGTCAAGACTCAATGGGGACAAAACACCCCCGCCACTCGGATGACGCCGCTCGGCAACGATCGCTGGCGCATCCGTTTTCACATCCGCAGCTATTACGGCATCGCGCCGAACGAAACCGTGCTGCAACTGGCCTTTGTCTTTCGCAGCGCCGACGCCAAGCAGGAAGGCAAAACGGAAGACGGCGGCGACATCTTTTTGCCGCTGGCCAAGCCGGGTTTAGATCTGGCGCTGCTTTCGCCTTTCGATTCGACCGGCTTTGTTCGCCTCGGCGACTCCCTGCAAATTCGGCTCCTCGCAAAAGAAGCGCAAGAAATCGAGCTGCTGCAGGACGGCCGGCTCAAGGCGCAGACAGCGGAAGATTCGTTAGTTTACACCTTTGTCGGCTCGGAGGTCGGGAAATACCGTTTTACGGCGAAGGCACACGGCAATGGGGAAAAAGTCCTGTCCTTTACCTGCCTGGTCTACCATCCTGAACCGATCGATCTACCGGCAGACGCCCGTGACGGCGTCACCGACCTCGGCGACCGCATCCGGTTCGTTTTATTTGCCCCCCACCATTCGTTTGTCTATCTCATCGGCGATTTCAACGACTGGCAGGCCGAGCCCGACTACTTTATGCAGCCGACGCCCGACGGTCAAAGGTATTGGATCGAGCTTGATCATCTGCAGCGCGGCGCCGAATACGCTTATCAATTTTGGGTCGACGGCCGACGCCGCATCGCCGACCCGTACGCCGAAAAAATCCTCGATCCGGTGCACGACTCCGGCATCAGCCGCAGCACCTTTCCTGACCTGAAACCGTATCCGTACGGCAGGACGAGCGGTATCGTCTCGGTCGTGCAGCCGGGGAAAGCAGGCTTTGCTTGGCAAACAACCGCTTTTCAGCGCCCGCCGGCCGAGCAGCTGGTCATTTACGAGCTGCTGGTGCGCGATTTTACGCAAGAGCACAGTTTCGCCGGCGTCATCGAAAAATTGGACTATCTGCAGAATCTCGGCGTGAATGCGATCGAGCTCATGCCGGTCAACGAGTTCGAGGGCAACAGCAGCTGGGGCTACAATCCCTCCTTTCACTTTGCCGTCGACAAGTATTACGGACCGGCGGAAGACCTCAAGCGCTTGGTCGATGAGGCGCATGCCCGCGGCATGGCCGTGATTCTCGATGTGGTGCTCAATCACTGTTACGGCCAGTCGCCGCTGGTCAAGCTTTACCTGGGCCGTCAACACCTCAATCCATGGCTCAACCCGATTTCACCCAATCCGGTCTACGCATGGGGGTACGACTTTAACCACGAGTCGCCGGCCACGCAGGCCTATGTGGATAGAGTCTTGGCTTACTGGCTGACCGAATTTCGTGTCGACGGCTTTCGCTTCGATTTCAGCAAGGGCTTCACCAATACGCCGGGGGACGGCTGGGATTACGACGGCCGACGGATCGCGCTGCTGAAACGCCTGGCCGACACCGTCCGCCGTATCGATCCGAGCATCTATTTAATTCTCGAACACTTTACCGATAACCGCGAAGAAAAAGAACTGGCTGCGGCCGGTTTTCTGTTGTGGGGGAATCTCAACGCGCCCTTTAACGAGGCGACCATGGGCTGGCACGACGCGGGGAAATCCGATTTTTCCTGGGGACTCTATACCCGGCGCGGTTGGGATGCGCCGCGTCTGGTGGGCTATATGGAGAGTCACGACGAAGAGCGCCTGATGGTGAAAAACCTCCTCTACGGCAACCGCAGCGGCAGCTACAACGTCCGCCAATTAAAGACGACGCTGCAGCGCGTCGAAGCGGCGGCAGCCTTTCTGCTGCTGATGCCGGGACCCAAGATGATCTGGCAGTTCGGCGAACTGGGATACGACGTCAGCATCGAGTCCAACGGCCGCACCGGCGAAAAGCCGATCCGCTGGAACTATTTCGATGTGCCCGAACGCCGCGCTCTGTACAATGCTTTCGCCGCCTTTATCCGGCTGAAAAAACGACCGGAAATGCTCAATCCGAGCGTCAAGTCGTCCTTTGCTCCCTCGTTCAAATGGATGAGCCTGACAA
>JAPDPN010000090.1:0-5827 GCA_034506455.1 Candidatus Zhuqueibacterota bacterium
GTCATGCAGTTCACGCTCTCCAGCGCCTATACCCGTTACGGCTGTTGGGGGTTGACCGACGACATTCACGATCCAGACCGCAATTACAAATTTCAAGCGGCGCGCGATCTGATTGCCAAAACCGCCGTGCACAATCGATCGCAAACAGTTGATGGATTCGATCTGCTGCCGGCTTATCCCAATCCGTTCAATTCCGCCACCGCCTTACGCTTTAGGAATGCATCGCCCAACCACGTACTCCTCACGATTTATAACCTCAACGGGCAAAGGGTGAAAACTTTCGACGCAGTATACACTGCCGGTGAGCATGTTGTCATCTGGAACGGCCGCGACGATCGCGGCATGGCAGTGCCTTCAGGCATTTATTTTTGCCGCCTCGAGGCCGGTTCATTCAGCAAAACAATCAAGCTGTCACTCGTTCAATAATTTCAGGAAATTAGTCTGCAGAAGCGCCCAATCGGCGTTTCTGCAGACGCATTTTGTGGAAAGTGTCGGCGTTTGATCGGCAATCGTAAACAGCATGTATAGGGGGAAAACTCTAAAGGGGATTCCGTCAGGAAAAATTAGTTGGCGTTCGCCTAAAAGCCGTAGATAGTGAAACCGCCGTCTACAGCGAGGCATTGGCCGGTAATGAAAGAGGCGGCGGGCATGCAGAGGAAAGCAATCGGGGCGGCAACCTCTTCCGGCTCTGCGATTCGGCGCATCGGCGTCCGGTCCAGAATTTCTTTCAGGTATTTTTCATCTTTCAACAAACCTTCAACCAAAGGGGTTTTTGTATACCATGGGGCAACCGCATTGACGCGGATGTTGTCCGACGCCCATTCCACCGCCAGGTTGCGCGTCAGCTGCAATAGCGCCGCCTTGCTCATGGCATAAGGCGCGCCCGTGCGCAAAGAGGTCAATCCCGCGACGGACAAGACATTGACGACTGCCGCTGCGCCGCTTTTTTTAAGCAGCGGATAAGCCAACCGGCACATTTCAAAGGCGGAATGCAGATTGGTCGACAGCACTTTGTCATACTCATCGTCGGTGTATTCGATCACCTTTTTGCGGATATTGGTGCCGACATTATTGACAAGGATGTCGAGCCGATCCCATATCGCCCCCAGAGCTTCGATAAGGGCATGCCGGTCGGCTTTGTTGGTCAAATCTCCGGCTTCGCCGTAGGCGCTGAATCCTTTTCTCTGCCACTCCTCCAGGCGTTGACCGAGCAATTCACGATCCCGAGCAATAATAAAAACCTCTCCCCCAAGCCCGAGAATCTCTTCGACGACGGCAAAGCCGATTCCGCGCGTTCCGCCGGTGACAAGGGCTTTGCGCCCCTCTAACGACCATTTTTCGGACGACCGGATTGTCATTCGTTATTTACTGAAAATCAAACTCGAATTCGGGGCGGCCGAACGCATTTCGCCAGCCTAATTCCAGGGAATTGCCCTTGGGCATCCAATGCAGAATGATCGAATTCCAAAAACGATGCAAGTCGATAGGTGAGGTAACGGCAAATCCGCCCTCGCCAAGATTGATGTCATCGTGCTTACGGCCGTTCACATAGACGAGTATCCTTCCGCCGCCGCGAAGCGAAAGATAGGTCGGCTGCAGTGCCGAATCTTTTGCATCAGCATCCTCTTTTCTAACGCGCGGCCTGCCGGGATCGACTTGAAAATAAATGAGGACATCGCGGTAGGCGTCGTCCAACTTGAGCCGACCTTTTTCCACCGGTACTTCAGCCCAAAGAAAGGCCGAGCTCAAACCATCGTTCGGCAGACGATACTCGGCAGGCAGTCGATATTTAAGAACATTTTTCACCAATATCGAATCGGGGTTAAACAGACAATGCAGCCGCTGCGGACGGCCTTCGCTCATTTTGGCGCCGATTAAAGTCATTTCGCCATCGAAAATCGACTTGCTGAAACGAACACCGAGATTGGAAAGCAGATAGGTCCAAAACCGTTGGGAATGATGATACCCCGCAACAAATGGAATCTGACAGAGCAGGAACTCCCCTTTGCCGACATTTATTCTCATGAGGCCGGCGGCATGTTTGCGGGGGCCGTTCCATAAAAGATGGGTCATGACCGACATTCTCGACTGCTCATGATTAGCGCCCAGAGTGAAAAACTCGCGCCATGCCGAGGCATATTCGTTTACCAAAAGCTCATCGGCACCCGTACAGCGCAGCAGCCTGTTGGTCATCGGCATGTTCCGCAAAGTAGAAGAAGAATATTGCCCGCGATCGAGCCAATAGGTTTCCTGGTGACTGATGCCCTCGAGGAGCATGTCATCTCCCCAGCGGACCAAATTGTAGACCGTGTCTATTTCCACCAGCTGAAGATCGATGTCAAGAACCTTGCGAAGAGTAGCGGCGCATGCAGGATCGACATCAGAAACGAGAACGGTTGCCCCCTTCAAGGCTGCTTTTTTCAATTGTCGGCAAATTTGCGAATCAGCTGCCGTCTTGCCCGAGAGCAAAAAGACGTCCGACGAGAGAGTATCTGCAGTAATGATGCCCAGCTTTTCCACCAACGGCATCTGCCCCACGACGGCGCAACGATGTTCCTCTCGCGGACTGTTGTCAGCCATATAGCGCAACATGGCGTAGAGCAGCTTGAGCGCTGCAGGATGTTCATCCAGCTTGTCCGTTACGCGCAACTGGCAGGCGAGTAAAACGCCGTTGCCGAGGCGCGTCTCGAAGAGCGGCGTCCAGAATAAACCGCCGCCGCCGAAATCGCCGTAGGCTGAATGGAGGAACACCGTCACTTCGCCGATTTCAGGTTTTCGGTAAGGCTTGACCACCACCCAGGAATCGGAATCGCGCTTACCGTAGGGATCATCGCCCCAATAGGCGAAATCATCGGCTTCCATTTCGGCCAACAAACTGCTCCATCCGCCGCGCATATGCACACGCTCCGCCGACCGATTTTCCAACGGCACTTGGGGAAAGAGAGAATGCGACTGTTCCAAAAGGATGACCCGGCCTCCGCGCTGGAGAAAAGCCGCCACATCGAGATGATCGGTGCTGTTCGGACGCACGGCATCTTTTTCGATTAGCAAGATGCGAGTCAACTTCGGATCAGCTTCAGCAAGAGACTTGAGCCGCACCGCCGCCAGTTGATGGCGGCGGATAAAGCCGTTCATCGAACCGTCGCCATACACCGCGATCATCGGCAGATCAAATTCGGCCGTCTTGGAACTTTGCGGCATGACGCTGATCTTTCTCTGGCAGGAATCGAATACGCGAGCCTTGTTGTAAAAGCGTGAATCAATGGTGATTGTCTGCAGCGAAATGACTGCCGGTGGGGGTATTTCCAGCTCGAACTTTTTGGTATAACCGTTATCGAGCGTCAAAGGCCATGAGCGTTTCCAATAATTTTTGCCGCGCAACGAGGCGGACACTTCTAATGTGCCGGTGACCGGCCCGCCGGTATCATTGATCAAGGTGACCGTATGGCGGATCATGCGGTCGCTGAAAACTTGGGTGCGTTTCTCACGCACGACCAGGGCAAAAGGCCGGAATGCATGCTGCATAATTTCAAAACTCGGTCCGGGTTCAAAGCCGGGCGCATCAGCGTTCCACCATGCGAATTCACTGCCGTACGGGGCGCTGCGCAGCGGCTTAACACCCGATGCGGTCAAATCCGGCCAATAAAAGCGCCGCTCTTTGTCCCATGGCCGCCAATTATCCAATCCGGAAAGATTCCATGGGAAAAAGCAGGCGACCTCGTTGGCGCGCGCCTGTTCGGCGAGATCGGCGCATTCGAGAGCAATGGCCTTATGACACTCTTCAAAAGACGAAAAGACCCTATCGTCACCCCAGATCAGGTTGTCGATCGGCTGGCTGTAATGCCACTTGCCCACTTCGCCGACATGCAAGGGTTTGGAGCGATCCCACCAATCTTCTCCGGTGCATTCGATGCCGTAATGGCGGGAAATCAGCAACTGCCCGCTTTCATCCCACAGCGAGCTGTCGCCGTCGTGGTAGGCGATGCGCGTCGGATCGAGTTCATGATAGAGACGGCGCAGCCGCGGCATATTCTGAATGACCAGAGTCCGATTCCAACTCCATCGCACCTCATTGCCGACGCTCCATAAAATCACCGAGGGATGGTTTTTGTCGCGCGCAATGATTTCGCGAACGTGCTGCTCGGCATTCTTCCATAACTCCTCTTTGTCCAATGCCTGCGTGTGGGTAAAGAACCAGGCCGATTCGACGCATACCAAAATTCCCATTTCGTCCGCCAAATCGAGCCATAGGGAAGGATGCGGAAAGGTATGGGTGCGGATATAGTTCATGTTGCACGCCTTCAGCATCCGAAACCACTGACGAACATACTCAGGCCGAAAGCTGTCAAAGCTGCTTTTGTGCCCCCACTCGCCGAAAAGGTGGATCGGGGAACCGTTCAGCATTATATGCCGGCCTTCGATCCACACCTCGCGAAAGCCGAAACGATCGATTCGTTCGTCCAGCGGTTGGTCGCGTTCCTGCAGGCGACTGACGAGGTGATACAAATGCGGCGACTGCGGCGACCAAGGGCTGTAGGATGACCACGATTGCACCACGACAATCTGCCGTCGTTCACCCGGTTCGAGCTTGAGCGGTTCGGCGCCGAAACCCAGACAATCTCTATCCTTTTCTCTGACGATAAAAGCCGGCATCACCGTACGCGGTCGTTTGGAAGCGTTCACGACCGTCATAATTACGGTCAGTTCATTGCGCCGAACCGAAGTTCGGATGGTGACGTCATCAATGTAACAGTCAGGCCGCCGCAAAAGAACGACATCCTGCCAAATGCCTGCCTGATGCTCCATTTGATCCGCGCCGGTAGGCGTAAAAGTTCTGCCGTTTTCATCTCGGCGATAGTCAGTGCAATAGACATGCAGGACGTTTTCGCCGGGTTGAAGCAGTTCGGTAACGTCATACTCTTTGGGAAGAATACCGTTGAGGCTGATGCCGGCGGTCATGCCGTTAACGAACACCCAGGATTCACGAAGAACCCCGCCGAAACGGAGAAAATAACGGCTGTCTCTGCGAACATCATTGAGAAAAAACGTCCGTCGGTACCAGGCATTTTGGGTATGGTTCCACTCTTCAGGGTAACCGTAACTGTCGAAAAGCCGCCATTCAGCCCAGAAGCATTGCGCCGGATTATCATCTCCAGGGTTCTTGTAACCCCGCGTCCAGGAACCGGGAACCAGAATCGCCTCATCCAGCCAGCCGTCCTGCGGAAGCGCCGTAGGACGATGCCAACCCAGACGTTTTTCGTCCAATACCGGATAGAAATCCCATAGTCCGTTAAGAGAAACCTCGGCCCGCAGACAGAAAGCATTAATACTGTTGACATCTTTGCGTATGCGAATTTCCTGCGAGAAAAGCAGCGTCGGCAAAATCAACAACGCCGGATGAAATCGTTTCATGACCGCACCCTATTTGAAGAGGAGCGAAGAATTTAGTTCAAATATACGAGTTTTCCATTCCCTTTGCAAAAGGTTGAAAAGTAAAAAAGTGAAACATCTACAGCTTCAACAATGCCTATCGTCCAATTGCTTTGTTAACGGCTCGTCTCTGCCGTAATGTCCAATCTCTTTAGATCGGAAAATCTTTTCACAAAAGGGTAAAACCAATCAGCAGATCGGCGAATTGATGCGGCATGGCGGGAAGAAAGACATAATGAAAGCGGCTTTTGATCGAAAACTGCAGCGTTTCGGTGACAAGAAAATTGAACGAAATGCCGGCAAAAGCCCCTACGGCCGAGGCGAGACTCTCGCTGACGGCTCTGACTTCGGTTCCCCAATATTCGACATATACCTGAGTGTTCGACATGGAGTAGAG
>JAPDPN010000090.1:5927-12573 GCA_034506455.1 Candidatus Zhuqueibacterota bacterium
CTGTTGAGTCGATTCATCCCGACCAGCGATATCAGCCGAATCAACGCGCTGCCGATCGGCGGCTCGACACGCGTGAGCCTGGAGACCTTTGAGTGCCTCAAGCAGTGCCGCGAGATCTATTACCGTTCCGGCGGTGTCTTTGATGTGACAATCGGCGCCTTGTATCGCATCTGGCTGAACGAGGACAAATCTTTGCGCAATCCTTCGGCGCGGGATATCGAGGAAGCAAAGCGCCGTGTCGGTTTTCAGCATCTGGTTTTGAACGAAGCTGATTTCAGCGTCACCATGGCCGGGGGACCGGTTGCCCTCGATTTGGGCGGCTTCGGCAAAGGTTATGCGCTCGATCTGGCTGCAGAGCTGCTGCAGGAGTGGGAGATTCCGTGCTACATGCTGAATGCCGGACAAAGTTCGTTGAGATTCGGCGATCCCCCTGCCGGCGAGGCGTGGCGAGTGACGTTAAGCGACCCTTTTAACGGTTATAAACCGTTTCGTGAACTCAGGCCCCATCAGATTGCGATTTCAGGTTCCGGGCTGCAGAAAGGCCGTCACATCATCGACCCGCGCTTTGCCAGGCCGGTGGAAAACCGTCGCGCTGCCTGGTCGTATCACCCTTCAGCCGCTTACGCCGACGGCTGGTCGACCGCATTCATGATGCTCAATCTGCGCGAAATCCGCGCCGTCTGCCGCGAGAACAGCGGCCTCGGCGCGACGATCCTGTTCAGCGGCTACGAGCCGCTCGAGGAGCGCCTGTTTGATTTCGGCGAATTTTGGATCGAAGGGTAGACAGCCGGTCATGTTTCCACGACAGTCGTTACATATCGGTAATAAGACGCCCAAAGGATATGGATCCTGCGGAAAACTGTCAGCGGCTGCTCGTCAGAAAAATCTTTGCCCAATCTTGGTGCGGCTTCTGCTTTTGATTGTCATCAGAGCGGCCATGTCGTCGAATCAGGCCGAAGCGCAGACGCTGCTCGGCATCGTCATTGATGCCGGTACCGGTCGGCCGCTGCCGCTTGTTCAGGTCTATCTTGCCGGAACCACACTCGGCGACGTAAGCGACAGCCTCGGCATGTACAAAATTGAAAACATTCCTCCCGGTCACTATACGCTCGTCGCCTCGCATATCGGCTATCAGCCGGTTCAACAGCCTGTGCGGATTCTCCAAGATCTCGAACAAACGCTGTTTCTTCAGCCGCGCGTCATTGACCTGCCGGAAGTCCAAATTGAGGGTCTGCGCGACCCGGAATGGCGCGAGCGGCTCCGTGAATTCGAGTCTGCCTTTTTGGGAGCTTTAGGACGCGAGCAGTGTCGGCTTTTGAATCCTCAAGTCCTGCGCCTGGAGCGCCGCGGCGACAAGCTTTTTGCCTATACAATCCAACCTTTGGAAATCGAAAACGCTTTTCTCGGTTATCGCGTCTCGGTCATTATCAAGTCGTTTGAACATTTCGGCGACCGTACCGCCTATCAAGTATTACCCTTTTTCCAGCCGTTAAACCCTGATAAAAAAAGCCGGGAAACTTTTTGGCAGGAGAATCGACGCCGCGCCTATTACGGCTCATATCGACATTTTTTTCACGCCTTATTTTCCAACGCCCTTGAAGCGGCAGGATTCGTTGTCGAACGGGTGGATGACCGTCGGCCGTTCAGCACCCCTCTGGAGCGTATTTCATCCGTTGCCGCAAAAGGAAAGATCTACTCGGATACTGAATATCTCTTGTTCAAGAAAATTCATTTCCGAGATTATCTTCGCATTCGTCCCATGAATAATTATGCCCAAACCTCCTACCTTGAACTGCCGGTTGATACGTTGATCGTTGATTGGCATGGTCACAGCTTGAGCGAGCCGGAAATTGTTCGGTCGGGATTTTGGGGCGAACAACGCTTTGCCGAAGAGCTGCCTTGGGATTACCTGCCCTGATGCCTGCGAGGCTGAGCGGACCGCAGAGCACGCCTTATGCGATAAAGCTCGCTGAGCACGCGAAAAGGCATTTTCGAAATCTTGAGGCGACTGTCAGGGTCGGCCGTCCATTCCACCGGAAACTCGAGGATACGGTAGCCTTTGCGCACGGCGCGCAGAATGATTTCGACGTCGAACTGGAAACCGTCGATGACCGATTCCGCATAGAGCTCGCGCGCCGCGGCGCCGAGGTAGACTTTGAAACCGCATTGGGTGTCGGTTAAATGGCAGGGCACCTTCATGGTCACTTTGAGGAAACGGAGAAAGGCCTTTGAGATCAAGCGACGGATTTTGAGATGCGGACGGACGATGATGCTGTTCGGCAGGCGACGGGAGCCGTGCGCCAACTCGCAGGCACCGGCTTGTATAAGAGATAAACCGCGCAAAGCATCTTCATACGGAATGCACAGGCCGCTGTCGGCAAACATCACCCAGCGGCCCTGAGAGTGAAGCATACCGGTGCGGACCGCATATCCCTTGCCTCGGTTCGGATGGTAGTGCAAAATGGTCAAACGGACGTTCGGCGGAAGTCCCTCCACGCGCGCCTTATCGGCGCCGTCGTCCGTACTGCCGTCGTCGACTACAATGATTTCTCCCGAAGAAAAATGGCGGCCTAAGAACTCTGCCGCCGCCCGCACGTCCGCGGCAATCTTGGCGCTTTCGTTATAAATGGGAATAACAATGCTGAAATCCACGACCGACCTCTATTGTCGTTGCAACATAAAAGTTTCACCGCAACAAAGCAAGAGAATGAAGGTAAAAATACGTCATCGACGATCGAAAAGCGCTCACGTTTGATATTTTCGAAAAAAGGTGATAACTTGAGTCGAACTTGGATTTCGGCAATATTCTAAAAAGTTAGAGACAGCAGAAAAACGGCTGTTCAGTAAACAGCCGACTAGGCGACGATGAATCAACAACTTTGCGAAATGATTCAAAGTTGCGGCATTATCAAGAATTCGCTCAATAATTTTAAGATTTTTGATCAGCGGTCTGATCTGGATCTAAATAGTTCACTTTGATTGCAAACCGACCGAAAATGGGCGGTTCAAATTTTGGCCTTTTATCGGTGCCGAAAGAAAACGCAGAGCTCATTGGGTTAAAGTTACAAGGCGGCCTGATGTATTGAATGACGAGCTGCAGGTTCGGGGACTAAAACACGAAATTCATCTTACAGTTGCAGTCTTGATTGTTGTTTCGTCCCGCGCTCAATTCAACCGAGTCAGCGCGTGCAAAGGGCGGTTGAGTCGGGTGTGTGAGGAGGATATTGGCACTCAAGGTGAGAAGTTTTTGCTGACATCAATAAGGAGAAGCCGATGAAACAATCGCTTTTTGCGGTAATTTGCCTGATTAGTGCTGCAGAGTATGTGCAGGGACTTGACTATCAGGTTTCTTGGATCGGCAACAGTTTTTCCGGAAAATCAAAGTGGGTGCAGGAAGATATTGCCGATATTTTTGTCACTGCCGACGGGCGCGTATTTACCAATGTCTTTTGGGACGAAAACGGCGGCGAAGTGACCGAATTCAAAGATGGAGATTTCATTCGCACGGCGCAAAACACGCACGGTTGGGGTTACCATGGCGGCGATGCCGTTACCGCCAATTCGAGATATGTTTATTTCGCCTATTTTATAGAAAATGAAGGCGGCGGTTTGGTCGATCCGGTGAAATGGCCGCCCAAAGGTTACGACTGGTATGCCGTGGAACGCCGTTTCAGGTCCAACATTCAGCAGCCTGCACTCTTCGAGGGCGGCAAAGGCGGCAAGACCAAGGGTAGTTATCTGGTGATTCACGAACTCCCCAATAACACGAAAGGCGCCCATATTTCCGGCCTGGCGGCGGACGACGCGCTGCTTTTTGTCAGCTGTCCTTACGATAACAAAATTCGGGTTTTCGACGCTCAGACCATGAAGCCGGTACGGGAATGGACGGTGAATCGGCCGGGAAAATTGACACTTGACCGCGAAGGCATGTTATGGGCCGTCAGCGGCAATACTATTCAACGTTTCAATAGGGAGGGCCAAATCTTAGAGCAGAAAATTGTTTTTGACCCTAGAGTCGTGCCCTCGGACATTGCTGTGGATACAAAAAATCGCCTGTTCGTATGCGATCAGGACCTTACTCATCAAATTCACATTTTCGAAAATATTTCTACCGCGCCGACTTTTAGCAAGACTTTTGGGAAACTGCACGGCATCCTTGCCGGTCCGGTTGTCGGCGAGTTTGGAGATTTGCGCTTTAATCATCCGATCGGAGTCGGCGTAGATGACGCAGGAAACATTTACGTGGCCTGCCGCGGACCGTTGGGCGGCGGCGGTTCAGTCCTTGAATCCTACAAGGAAGAAGGAACACTGAATTGGAGACTGATGGGCTTGGAGTTTGTAGATTGTGCGGCTGTCGATCCGGCGTCGGAGATCGAAGTCTACACCAAGGAAGAACATTTCGTGATGGATTACAGCCGACCCGCCGGCAATCAATGGACCTACAAAGGATTTCTCATAAATAAAATCAAGTATCCGGACGACCCGCGTCTGCACGTTTGGTCAGCCGGGGCAAAAGTGCAGAGGATTCAAGGCCGCCTTTTTTTGTTCGTCAACACCATGCATATGGAATCGTTGATTCAATGTTACCGATTTAACCACGAAACCGACGGCGAAACCGCCATTCCGTCCGTTTTTTTCGCGGCGCGTCCCTATACGGACAAGGGAGAATGGCCGAACGGTCAGCCGAAAATGGGCGAATACATCTGGCGGGATGCCAACGGCAACGGCGCCTTTGATACCGACGAATACATCCAAAATCGCAAGCTCAATGCGCCGGAAATCTGGGGATGGTCTGTTGATTCCGAGGGTACCGTGTGGCAGGCAACACGCTACGACGGCATTCGGAAATTTCCGCTGCAGGGTTTCGACGAACACGGCAATCCAATTTGGACCTACGAAAAAATGGAAATCATCAAAATGCCGCAACCGCTCAATCGTCTGGAACGCGTCTATTATTTGCCAAAATTGGATGCCATGTTTTTGGTCGGCTATACGCGTGAGCATCCGCATCATGACGGGATGTGGAAGATTATGGGGCGCGAAATCGTGCGCTACGATCAGTGGAGCTTGGGCAACCGAATTCCCACCTGGCAGGTCGTGCCCGATTATCTTCAGGATGCTACAGGCAATTTGAAGCCTGCATCAGTTGCTATTACCGAGGAGTATTTATTCGTTTGCTATGTAATCGAAGAATTCGTCGATATATTCAGCACCGAAACGGGCGATTATGTGGGCCGTCTGAGCCACACCCAAGCTTTGGGCGACTGCGGCTGGGTCGACATTCCCGAAGGAATCGAAGCGTTCAAAAGGGCGAACGGCGAATATCTCATTTTTGTAGAAGAGGACCTGAAGGCCAAAGTGATCATGTATCAGTGGCGCCCCCCAGCCTTGAGCGTCGATAACAATGCCCGTCTACCGAAAGCTTTTGCTCTGCGCCCGGCGGTGCCGAATCCCTTCAACCCGACGACCTCTATTACAATTACGCTTCCCGAGGCAAAAGAGGTTTCATTGACGGTCTTTAACTTGCTGGGCAACCCCGTTCGCACTTTGCTGCGCGGATATCGACAGCCTGGTACCTACCAATTCTACTGGAACGGCAATGATGACGCTGATCAGCCTGTAGCCGGCGGCGTTTATTTTATCCGCCTGGAGGCAGGCGAGCAACAAGCCGTGCGAAAGGCGGTTTTGATCAAATAGTAAAGATGTTTCGGAAAGCTTTAAACTGTCAATGATAGGGTAAAAAAGCCTATATCAACAGATCGACAGCATTTTTTTGAGGTGACAATATGAATCGACGCAAACTGCTTTTGTCGTTAGCGGCCGTCACCGGTGGTGCACTCCTTGCCGCGCAAGACCGCAAAGAGAGAAAGGCCGTTTCTCATTTGTCTCCAAATAAGCAGAGGCAACTGCTCTATCGCCTGCTGGGCGATTTGCCGAAACGGAATCGGCCTATTGAAGCACAAGTTATTGCGGCCGAAAAACGGGAGCATTATTACCTCGAAAAACTTCAGCTCGACTTGAACGGAGAGGAGATCGTACCTGCTTACTTTGTCAAGCCTCTTAATGCCGAAGGTTCACTGCCCACGGTTCTCTTTAATCACTCCCACGGCGGCAAGTACTATTTGGGTAAAGATGAATTGCTGCTGGGCAACAGCTATATGGCTTCGCCGCCCTATGCCGAGGAGCTTACCCGTCTGGGTTATGCGGCGCTCGCGATCGATCATTGGCTTTTCGGCGAACGATCCGGCCGCGAAGAGATCGATCTGTTCAAAGAAACCCTCTGGCGAGGACAAGTATTGTGGGGGAAAATGGTCTATGACAGCCTGCGCGCCATTGACTATTTGCACACCCGCAAGGATGTCGACATCTCGCGTTTGGCCACCCTCGGCATGTCCATGGGCAGCACTATGGCCTGGTGGGTGGCTGCGCTCGACGAACGCATCAAGGTCTGTATCGATATCTGCTGCCTGACCGACTTTGACGCTCTCATTCAGCATCGCGGATTAAAAGGGCACGGCATCTATTACTACGTACCCGGGCTACTGAAACACTTTTCCACTTCCGACATTAATCGCCTGATTGCGCCCAGACCCCATCTGGCGCTGGCAGGCCGCAAAGATGAGTTGACTCCAATCGACGGCCTGGA
>JAPDPN010000091.1:0-4844 GCA_034506455.1 Candidatus Zhuqueibacterota bacterium
CGGTCGTTCAGCCATTGCCCTTCGAGATCGGCCGACAGTCGACGGCTGAAGCGGTAGGAAAGTCGTAGGGCATTGGACCATTGGCGGTCATAGGCATAGATCTGCTCGATCCGGTAGCGCGTCAAATCCACGGCAGCCGAAATCGTCAGGCGTTGGGTCAGATCATAGAATGCATTTGCACAAAGACCGAGCTGATCACCGGCAAAGCCGCTCTCATAGACGGCGCTGATTTCGCCGTAAGCAGTGGAAAAGGTCACGTAAAGCTGATCAGCCGCTTCCTGTTCGAAGCGCACGTGTTGAGCCTGCAATTCGAGGAACTTTTCCGGTAAAACCTCCAAAGATGCCGCTGCTCGCCAACGCTGATAGGGCCGCGGCGTAAAAATCGTGAAATAAGAGTCGGAAAAGATTTGCGGCTGCTGCTCACGATATTCGACATTGGTCTGCAGCCTGGCGCTCCACTGTGTGCGTGCGGAAAAGAGAAGCCTCTGCGTGCTTTGTCGTTCGAGATCGAAATGCATTTGCGCATGCAGGTCAAGGTTCGAGAGCGGGCGATACGTCGCGTTTACGCCGCTCAGGCGCTGCAGCGTTGCACCTTGACCGAATCGATGCAGGTAAAAGAGCTGCAGCTCCGATCCGCTTCCGCCCCAGGCCTGCAGGGTTGCGCCGACCAGAGGCCGCCGATCCTCCCATTGGAGTCCTAGACGGCGATCGATAGGACTCGGCAGGCCGCCGTACAGCTGCAGCTGAAGCTGCGGCTGCAGGCGCCAACTTGCAGCGAGGCCGTCGAGCGCGCCGAGCGAGAAACCGGGATGAAGATAGAGCCGTCCCGCACCAGCCGTCATCCGCTCGCCGAAGGCTTTGAACTCGCCGTAAAGGGAGTAAAGGCGGAAGCGGTCCTCCGGCTGCGCACCGACAGTGCTGCTCAAAAAACGGAAATTGCCCGCCAGCCGCGCATTCAAATGCGACTGAACCGCTTGCAACCGAACAGACTGGTAAAGGAGAGCCTGCCGATTATCGCGCTCAAAGAGATAGACGGAATTGCGCAGCGCGCCGTGAAAGGACAAGCTTTCGGCCCGACCAAAGCCGACTAGACAAATGCAAATTGTTAGGATTCTATACGTCAATGAGCATCAAAATAGGTTTAACTAAAAAAGTTAACTCTTTTCGCTTAAAACTCCAAGATCGCTTTTCCAGAAACCTATGAATTTGCCGATCCTTACTGCATTTTGCCGAAACGTGGAAAGGGAAAATTTGTTTCGGTCCATACAGCATCGTCGGCCTATCGAACAATAGAGGCTTTAATTCGTTGATTTTGAATGTGCAGTTTTTGCTGTTCCCAATTTCGTTGTTGATTTTCACTAAAAAAATGGATAAATAGACGCGTTCCCATTTTTCGAAGGCAAATTGTTCATGGAGGTGAGATGGCGGTTGTGAAGCGGTTCGCAGTAAGTCTTTTATGTCTGTTCGTTGTTGCAGTCTTTTCCGCCGACGGCGCCAAGTATGTCGGATCCAAAAAGTGCATGATGTGTCATAAAGGGGCAAGTCAGGGGGATCAGTACGGCAAATGGCTTGCGTCGCCGCATGCCAAGGCCTTCGAGACGCTGAAAAGCGACAAGTCCAAAGAGGTTGCCAAAAAGCTGGGGATTGCCGACCCGCTCAAGGCGGACCAGTGCCTGATCTGCCACGTTACCGGGCATGCAAGTCCGGCTTCGGCGCGAGCCGAGGGTTTCGACGCAACCGCGGAAGGCGTCGGTTGTGAGGCATGTCACGGTCCAGGCTCGCTTTACAAATCGATGAGCGTGATGAGGGCGCTGCGCGAAGGCCGCCAGGATCCCAAACAGGTCGCTTTCGAGAACGGCAAGGAGAGCTGCCTTCGCTGTCACAACGAAAAGAGTCCCACCTATCGGCCGTTCGATTACGCCGTCCAATGGCCCAAAATAGCCCATATGATTCCAAAAAACTAACCCCGTAGGCTGTTGCAAAGTTTTTACGACCCTAGTCAGCCGCCGTGTTTGAAGACCGGCAGGACAAGAGGACTGACCGGTAATAAAGCCGCTCGAACGCCAAACGAAGAAAACACAAGTTATATTTTGATGATCAGGAGACATGTAAAACTTTTGTTTCTTACCGCGGGGATAGCAAGCGGCTTCTTTCGCCTCTTTTCAGCCGCGCAGGCGCAGTCCTGTTTGGAATGCCACGGCCAAAGCGATTTTGTCATCGAGAGCGAAGCCGGAGAGCGATCTCTCTATGTCAATGCGGCCGAGTATCGCGCCTCGGTACACGGCGATTTCAACTGCCGCGACTGTCACGCGGATGCGGTCGGCGATCCGCATCCCGATCGTCTGGCGGCGGTTGACTGCAGCCGCTGTCATGAAGACGAGGCGACGCAGGTTCAGAAGGGCGTTCACGGCGGCGAAACGGACCGTAAGCCGACCTGCAGTCGATGTCATACGGCGCATGCGATCAAAAGCGCGGCGGACACGACTTCGACTACCCATCCGCTGCGGCAGCTCGCGACCTGCCGCGCCTGCCACGGCGACCCGCTGCACTCAAAAAGGAACGGCGATCGCCTCGATCATCTCGGAATACATGAGGCGGCTTTGCAGGAGGGCAACGCTTCGGCGCCGAGCTGCAGCGGCTGCCATCAGGCGCACCGCATCTTGAGCAAAGCCGATCCCCGTTCGCCGGTTTACCGCGCCAACCTCAGCTCCACCTGCGGCGCCTGCCACAAGGATGTCGCAGAACAATATCAGAAGAGCGTCCACGCGGCGGGTTTGCGGCAAGGCGAGTTTATGTCCGCGACCTGCATTACCTGCCACGGCGCGCATACCATTCTTTCGCCCGACGAGCCGGACTCCCCGGCGCATCCGATTAATGCGCCCGACCGGCTATGCGCTCCCTGCCACGACTCGGAGCAGCTGACGAACCGCGTCGGTTTGGTCGGCAAGGCTTTTCAATCATACAAAGACAGCTATCACGGATTGGCGGCCTCGCGCGGTTCCTCGGTCGCCGCCACTTGCGGCAGCTGTCACGGTATTCATGAAATCCGATCCAAGAGCGATCCCAAATCGTCGGTCCATCCCGCCAATGTGCGAAAAACTTGCGCACGTTGCCACCCTTATGCCGGAGAAGAATTTGCCCGCAGCTACAGCCACGCCGACCTCAATGCCGCCGGACGCCGCATCTCTTCAGTCGTGCGGTCGGTATACCTATGGCTTATCGTCATCGTTATCGGCGGCATGGCGGTTCACAATCTCCTCATCTGGTCTGCTTACCTCCGCCGCAGGCTGCGCGAGCGTCGCGCCCTTCGACGCATCCGACGCTTCGATCGGGCGTGGATCATTCAGCATCTGGTGGTCCTCATTTCTTTCACCGTCCTGGCTGTTACAGGTTTTGCTCTCAAGTACCCCAAGGCGTTCTGGGTTCGCGCTCTCTACGCCGCAGGAATGACCGAGGCAATACGCGGCGGACTGCATCGGGTTGCGGCAGTGGCCCTTATTGCCGCCGGTCTCCATCACCTTTACTGCCTCTTTTTTGTTAAAGGGTGGCGCGGCGAGCGCTCTGCCCTGGTGCCGCGACTCGCCGACTTGGCACAGCTGCGGCAGAATTTGATCCATCATCTCACGTTAAAGGGTAATCCGCCGCGTTTCGGACGCTACAGCTATATCGAAAAGGTCGAATATTGGGCGCTTATCTGGGGCACCGTCATTATGGCCGTTACGGGAGCGGTGCTGTGGTTTCCGGCGCTCAGCACCCGCATTTTACCCGCCTGGAGCGTGCAGGTTGCCGAAACCATCCATTTTTACGAGGCGGTGTTGGCCGTGGCAGCCATCGTTGTGTTTCACTTTTTCTTTGTCATTTTTCACCCCAAGGAATATCCGCTCAATGTCACTGCCTTTACCGGCGACATTACTGAAGAAGAGGCAAAGGAAAAATTCCCCGGCTGGTATGAAGAACTCGGTTCGTCTAAAAGTTTCTAATTCAAAAGCTTTTAAATGCCGAGCGTACTGACTTGCTTCATACAGGTTAAATCAGAGTTTGCCCTGCTCTTTGAGTTCGTTGCCGCATCTATGAGCAGGATCATTTTTTCTTCCTCTTTTTTCTGCAGCTAAAGTCCATTCTCTTGTTGCTTTCCATCGCAAAAATTCCTACACTGCTGAAAACGGCACGTTCATTTACGCGGAGGTTATCGCATGGAACGAAGGGCGTTTCTGCAGATGATCGGAGCCGCTTCGTTGGCAGCCTTTGTACCCATGGCCAAGGCGACGGCCGGTGCCGGCGTCAAGATCGGCATTTGTGATTGGAATCTGGGGCCATCCTGCGATCCCGAACTGATTCCGCGCGCCGCTGAAGAGGGATTATCGGGAATTCAAGTGAGCGTCGGCACACGGCCCGATCACATGCCGCTGCGCGATCCAAGAGTTAGACGACGTTATCTCGAGCTTGGGCAACGTTACGGGATTGCTGTTCATTCCGTAGCTGCCGGGGGTATCCTCAACGCTATTCCGCTGGCCGAAGAGCCGCAGTCGGCCGTGTATGTCATCGACGCCCTTGAAGCCGCGGCGGCACTCGGCGCCAAAAACATCCTGATCGCCTTTTTCGGTAACGGCGATCTGCGCCTGACCGACGCTTCCGGCAAGTTCATCGAGAAAAAGCGGGACGGTTGGAGCGTATATGAACTCGACACCAAAAAGGTCACGCGCGTCGTAGAGGCGCTGCGCCAAATCGCGCCGCGCGCCGAGGATCTCGGGGTGGCTCTTGGACTGGAAAACACCCTGAACGCCGAGCAGAACCTGGAAATCATCGACCGCATCGGCTCGCCCATGGCGCAAGTCTATTACGAC
>JAPDPN010000091.1:4944-12210 GCA_034506455.1 Candidatus Zhuqueibacterota bacterium
GGCGCTAAAATCGAAGTGGAAAACCAGGCCGGAAAAGAGATCGAGGCGTTTTACTATTACATCGACTATGTAGAGCTGCGCGAACTGCCGCCCGACATGGGGAGATTTTGTGCCTGGTACAATCATGAGTTGACCGAAGCACCGTCCGAGGGGGAAAACGAGTGGAACGCGCTTGGACCGCAGGGCAACAATCCCGACGGTAAACGCAATTATGTCTTTTTAGATGTCAAGGGCAAGGGGCATTTCGTGGGCGTCAATTATTACGTGCAGTCGCCCGGCCCGATTTGGTACGGTGAGGGCGACGACATGATCTTTATCGACGGCGAACAGATCACCCTGCACGGCACCGGTACCGAGGACTATTTCAACACTTCCTGGTGCCCGCAGGTGCTGTTCAGTCATCCCTATTACGGCTATGCCCGCGTCAATCGCGACATCGGCTGGATGGGACGCACGCACGTCTACCGCTTTCATATCAGCGATCCGCTCTATTTCGACAAGTCTTTTCGGCATACCATCGAGCACGGCCACAACAACTGCCTGACGCTGGATTTGGCCAGCGTGGCCTATTGGTATCAGCAGCCGCCTTTGTCGCCCTTGCCGCCGATTCCCAACAAGGAGCAGCGCGCGTTCAAGCCGCTCAACGGTCTGTGGCAGATTCACCAATGGCGCAACGAGTGGCGCAAAGCCAAGGGCAACGACGGCAAACTATGGGGCAACGAGTAAGGAGTCGATGCACGAATGTTGACCAGAAGCTTGGACAAAGCGCGCGAAGCGTATAAGAGACGGGATGTCGAGGCGGGTCGGGCGGCGCATCTGCAGCCGCCCGAAGCGCATCGCGAGGAACAGGGCAAGTACATCAAAAGCCTGGTCTACGGCGGCTTGGACGGCATTATCACCACTTTTGCCGTGGTGGCCGGAGTAGCCGGCGCGTCGTTGTCGTCCGGCGTGGCGCTCATTCTCGGCGTTGCCAACCTGGTCGCCGACGGTCTATCCATGGCCGTCGGCGACTATCTGAGTACGCGCGCCGAAAACGAGTACAAGGCCGCCGAACGGCAGCGCGAGGCCTGGGAAGTGGCGCACTTTCCCGAAGGCGAACGTTTGGAGATGGTTGAGCTGTATGAAGGAAAAGGAATTTTGCGAGCCGATGCCGAGGCCATGGCGGATATTCTTGCCAAATATCCGCGCGCGTGGGTCGAGGTGATGATGGCGGAAGAATTGGGGTTGGTGGGGGAAGATGAATCGCCGCTTGCGAATGCAATCATGACGTTCGTTTCTTTTGCTTTGTTCGGCTTTTTGCCACTGACGGCGTTTTTTGCGGCGCCGGTTTTTGGATGGATAAAGGATCATCTATTTGCGACGGCGTCGATCATCACCGGTGCGGCTTTGTTTATTTTAGGGGCGTTTAAGGTGCGGATTACCGGGCAATCCTGGCTGCGTTCCGGACTCGAGATGCTGCTGGTCGGCGGTTTGGCGGCCGCAGCGGCGTACTTTATCGGGGATGTTTTGGCGGGGTGGGCAAAGATGTAGGGCAAGTTTTCTACTTTTGTCATAATGGGGGTTGAAATGCCGTCTTTGACCATCGAAAGCCGGAAATCGGCGCACCAGGCTGCGGTTAATCTTGAATGCATCCGGGGGAAAACGAGAGTCGGTAACGCAAGTTATAAACTTGCGCTACAGCGGCGCCTCATGCAGAGAGACGCCGCAAATTTTCTGCAGATTACTGTTTTTTCTTTAGCAAAAATTGTGTATTCTGAAGCTTGATTTCTGGAAAATGGTGGGCTAGTATCCGCGAGGAATACAGTAACATGGAAGGCAGGAGAACCATGCGGCGCGTTATCGCGGCGTTTTTCCTCGTCATCGGCTTTTCGGCAGGCGACCGGCATCCCCTTTGGGCGCAGTCCAAAACACTGTTGAACGTTTCCTACGACCCGACGCGCGAGCTGTATCAAGAGTTCAACAAAGTCTTTGCCGACTATTGGTTCAAAAAGACCGGCGAGCGGCTGACGATCCGGCAGTCGCACGGCGGCTCGGGCAAACAGGCGCGCGCAGTGATCGACGGCCTGGAGGCGGATGTGGTGACGCTGGCTTTGGCCTACGACATCGACGCAATCGCCGAGCGCACCGGCCTCCTACAGCTCGACTGGCAGAAGCGGCTGCCCTACAACAGCGCCCCCTACTACTCCACGCCGGCCTTTCTGGTGCGCAAAGGCAATCCCAAGCGCATCAAGGACTGGGATGATCTCGTTCGTCCCGACGTTTCGGTCATCACCCCCAATCCCAAGACCTCGGGTGGGGCGCGCTGGAACTATCTGGCGGCGTGGGGCTATGTGCTCAAAACCGGCGGCAATGACGCCAAGGCGCAAGAGTTCGTCGGGCGGTTGTACAAGAACGTGCCGGTGCTCGACTCCGGCGCCAGAGGCGCCGCCAACACCTTTGCCGAGCGCGGCATCGGCGACGTGCTCATCAACTGGGAGAACGAACTGCTGCTGCTCTATAAACTGCATCCCGACCGCTTTGAGATCGTCGTGCCGTCGATCAGCATTTTGGCCGAGCCGACGGCGGCGGTGGTAACCAAGAACGCCGAAAAACACGGCGTGCTCGCGGCGGCTCAGGCGTATGTGGAATATCTTTACAGCGACGATGGGCAGGAAATCATTGCGCGCCATTTTTATCGTCCCCGCTCGGATCGGGTTATGAAAAAGTACGCCGATCAGTTTGCGGCGGTCTCGCTGTTCACGATCGAAGAGCTTTTCGGCGGCTGGGCAGAGGCGCATCGCCGCCATTTCTCCGATGGCGGCGTGTTCGATCAATATTTTCAGCAGCGTTAGTTCCTGGAAACGAGAGCAACGACCATGGCGCACAAGAGAAGCAGCGTTATCCCGGGCTTTTCCCTCACCCTCGGATGGACGCTCTTTTACTTGACTCTGATCGTGGTTCTGCCGTTGACCGGTCTGCTCATCGAGACCGCCTCCCTGAATTGGGAGGCCATACGGCAGGCCGCCTTTTCGCCGCGCGCTCTCGCCTCCTACCGCCTGACCTTCGGCGCTTCCCTGATCGCCGCCGCGGTCAATACGCTTTTCGGCGGCCTTGTGGCCTGGGTGCTGGTGCGCTACCGTTTCCCGGGCAAGAGCTTGTTCGATGCGGTCATCGACCTGCCCTTTGCGCTGCCGACGGCGGTGGCGGGCATCGCCTTTACCGCGCTTTATGCCGAAACCGGCTGGATCGGCGGCCTCCTGAAACCTCTCGGCGTGCGGGCGGCTTTCACCCCCCTCGGTGTGGTCATTGTGCTGATCTTTATCGGCCTGCCGTTCGTCGTGCGCACGGTGCAGCCGGTTTTGGAAGCGCTGGAACCTGAGCTCGAGGATGCAGCGGCGTCGCTGGGCGCCGGAAGACTGCAGACGCTCCGCCGTGTGATTTTGCCGACTCTGCGC
This sequence comes from Candidatus Zhuqueibacterota bacterium, assembly GCA_034506455.1. Classification (GTDB taxonomy): domain Bacteria; phylum Zhuqueibacterota; class Zhuqueibacteria; order Residuimicrobiales; family Krinioviventaceae; genus Fontimicrobium_A. The sequence continues at coordinate 8,379 of JAPDPN010000091.1, forward strand.
CCGGCGCTGCTGACCGGATTTACCATGGCCTTGGCGCGCGGCATCGGCGAGTACGGATCGGTCATCTTTATCGCCGGCAACATGCCTTATAAAACCGAGATCACGCCTTTGCTCATCGTCACGCGTCTGGAGCAGTACGATTACGCCGGCGCCGCCGCGCTCGGATCGGTCATGTTGATCATCTCGTTTCTCCTCCTGCTGACCATCAATTATCTGCAGGGAAGATTGAATTTGCCCAAACCCAAAACCCTAAAGGCGGATTGAGCGGATGGCGGGCAGCGAAACCGAAAACCTTTCCCAGCGCAGCCTGCGCACCGAGCCGCCGGTCGTCCGTTTTCTTTTGACGGCGGTGGCGGTCGGCTTTTTGTTGCTGTTCATCTTTATGCCGGTCATCGTCGTCTTTGCCTTGGCGTTTGCGCAGGGAATCGGCGCTTATCTCAGAGCCGTAAGCGATGCCGAGACGTTGTCGGCAATCAAGCTGACGCTGGGGGCGGCGCTGATCGCCGTGCCGCTTAATATGTTCTTTGGTCTGACGGCGGCCTGGGCCATCGCCAAATTCGAGTTTCGCGGCAAAAGGCTCTTGATTACTTTGATCGATCTGCCCTTTTCCATTTCGCCGGTCATTGCCGGTATGATTTTTGTTCTTTTGTTTGGGAAACACGGGCTGCTGGGGCCCTGGTTGGCCGAGCATCACGTGCGGATCATCTTTGCTTTTCCCGGCATCGTTCTGGCAACGATCTTTGTTACCTTTCCGTTCGTTGCCCGCGAGCTGATTCCGCTCATGCAGGAACAGGGTGTCGAAGAGGAGGAGGCGGCCGTATCCCTCGGTGCCGGCGGTCTGCAGATTTTTCGCCGCGTCACGTTGCCGAACATCCGGCGCGGGCTGCTCTACGGCGTCATCCTTACGCTGTGCCGCGCCCTGGGCGAGTTCGGCGCGGTTTCGGTCGTTTCCGGGCACATTCGCGGCGTCACCAACACGCTGACGCTGCACATCGAAAATCTGTACAACGAATATCAGACGACCGCGGCATTTGCCGCCGCCTCGCTGCTGACCTTGACGTCGTTTCTGACGCTGGCGGCCAAACGTCTGATGCAGAAAAGGGAACAGAAAAGCGGGACTGCCGTCTTGGAGACGGCGGAGTTGATGGAATGAAAGTCGAGATCAGCCGACTCACAAAGCGCTTCGGCAAATTTGTCGCCTTAAAGGACGTCGATCTGGAGGTGCGCGACGGCGAACTGCTGGCGCTGCTCGGTCCGTCGGGCTGCGGCAAAACGACGCTGCTGCGCATCATTGCCGGTCTGGAGCAGCCGACCTCCGGCGCCATTCTCCTGGATGGTCAGGACGCGGCGGATCAGGACGTGCGCATGCGCAAGATCGGCTTTGTCTTTCAGCATTATGCGTTGTTTCGGCACATGACGGTGTTCGAAAACATCGCTTTCGGTCTGCGCGTGCGGCCGCGACAACATCGGCCGTCGCCGCGCCAAATCCGCGACAAGGTCCTCGAGCTCCTGCGGATGATCAAAATGGAGGAGCTGGCGAATCATTATCCGCACGAGCTGTCCGGAGGCCAGCGGCAGCGGGTGGCTTTGGCGCGCGCCTTGGCGGTCGAGCCGCGCATGCTGCTGCTCGACGAGCCGTTCGGTAGTCTCGACGCGCGCGTGCGTCAGGAGCTGCGCCGCCGCCTGCGCCGCATGCACGAAGAGCTGCACGTCACCACCATTTTCGTCACCCACGATCAGGAAGAAGCCCTCGAGGTCGCCGACCGGCTGGTGATCATGAACCAGGGTTGCATCGTCCAGATCGGCACGCCGGAGGAGATTTGGCACCATCCGGCGGACGCCTTTGTGCTCAATTTCCTCGGCGAGGTCAACCTCTTTCACTGCCGGCGCGAAGGAGATCGCCTGCGCATCGTGCCGCCGGCGTCCGGCGGCGAACCGCAGAGTCAAGTCTTTGTGCGGCCACACGCCTTTGAACTCTCCCTGACGCCACTGGGCGAAGATTCGCTGACCTGCAGCGTCCATCACATCAACCCCGCCGGGCCGATGGTCAAAGTCGAATTGCGTAGCGAATGGGGCGAGCTGTTTCAGACGGTCATTTCGCAGGAAAAATACCGCGGACTGCAGCTGCGCGTCGGCATGTCGGTCTATGCCCAGCCGCTCGATCTGCAGGTGTTCTGAGACTCAGAGTGCGAAATGCTGACCGAGATAGAACGGCCAAAACAGCAGAGCCAATAGCGCCTTCCAAAAGCCGAGCTTTAGAAAACCGATGGTGAACAGCCAAGCCGCAAACCAAATCGTGCCGCCGAATCCCGCCGCCGCATCATGCCGACATTTGATCTTGACTTCCTCTTCCATACTATCCTACTAATGGTCGGCCTGCCTCTACGTTTGCCGCCGAGAAAAGATTCGTTAAAATTCATTTTGAAATGATGCGTTAATGGTTAATTTTGCCCAAAGGGTAAAGAGACGCAAAATGAAGAAAGCTTCTCTATTTTTCCTCGTTGCGTTGAGCCTATTCGTTGGGTGCGGCCGAGAGGATAAACCAGTTGCGACGCCGACCGAAAAATCCGACCTACCCCTCTATCGCACCGAAGGCGCCAGACTGCTCAAGAACGAGTGCGAATGGGAATTTCGCGGCACCAACAAAATGAGCGTTTTCGGCGTCGATTTCAGCGAGCCCGCGGCCTGGGGTATGGACATTGTTCGCGAGTGCATCGACATGCGCCTGACGACGGATGAAATGCTGCAGGCGATCGTAGACGAGGCGCGCCGCTTCGGCCTGGTGGTCATCTTGACCGCCTTTTGGTGGGACAACGATGCGCTGCCCGGCGGCAAGACTCCCTATCCGCAGTGTCAACTGCTCGGCGCCGTGCCTTCGCAGGATCCGCGCTTCAACGCCGTTCAGGCGCGCCGGCGGCAGATTGCGGCGCTGTTCAAAAATCAAAGCGACGTCTGGTTCGGCGTGTGGAACGAGCCTTACGACTGGCGCAAAGAAACGACTGCCGATGCGGAGCAATGGTTAAAGGACGCCCGACTGATGGTCGACAACATCCGCAGCGTCGGCGCCGACAACATTATCGTCCTGTGCGGCAACGCCATGGGGCAGGGACATGAGCCGTTTCTCGAAAAGGGCGCCGAGCTGCTTGCCGGCCGCAAAAACATCGTTTTCGACATTCACGCTTATCGAACCTATTGGGACGTTCCCCGCACTGAAATCGAAAAGCGGCTCAAGGCGCTCAAAGAGTCGAATATTGCACCGGTGATCATCGGCGAGTTTGCCGCCAACGGCGATCATCCTTATCTGCCGATCATGGACGCCTGCCGAAGCACCCGCACGACGCTTTTGGCCTGGCTGTGGGGCCAGTACAAAGAACCGTTCAAGTCGAAATACAAAAGCTACTGCCGAGAGCCGCGCAACAGCGGCTGCTCGAATGGATAAGCTGCAAAAAGCAGGTAAAAAGAGGAAAGAAGCCATGCGCATATTGATAACAAGTCTCCTGTTGGCAACAACTGCTTTAGCTGCTGAATATTATGTGGACGGCCGAAACGGCTCCGACGTCTTTCCGGGCAGCAAAGAGCAGCCGTTTGCGACCCTGCAAAAGGCGGCCGACGTCATGCGTCCTGGAGACGTCTGCATGATTAGAGAAGGCGTATATCGCGAGACCGTGCGTCCGGCAAACTCCGGCCTTGCCGGTCTGCCGATCCGTTTCGAAGCCTATGCCGGTGAATCGGTGACCATCACCGGTACGGATCGTATTCCGAGCAGCGAGTGGCGCATCCATGACGGCGCAATCCGCACTATCGATCTGCCGGGGCAAGCCGTGACGCAGCT
>JAPDPN010000092.1:0-11969 GCA_034506455.1 Candidatus Zhuqueibacterota bacterium
ATCTGCTCCAGCGGTCGGTGATCGGCGTCGCCATGGTGGCGAACGAAAAGCGGTTTCTCGATCAGGCCATGGCGCAGGTGTTGAATTTTTTGGATGATCAGGACGGGATCGAGATCGTCGATCATACTCTCGAAATTTTATAAGAAGGAATTATGAGATACAAACGGGCCGACCGCGTCGCTTCGGTCATTCACGAAAAGATCGGCGAGATGATGATTCGGGAGCTGAAGGATCCGGATCTGCATCAGGTTACGATCACCAAAGTGAAGGTAAGCGACGACGTGCGGCATGCGAAAATTTTTTACAGCGTCTTTGGCGATCAGCAAAAAAAGCAGAACGCCGCAAATGCTTTCGACCGTGCCAAAGGTTATATCCGGTCGGAGATCGGTGCGGTGCTCACGCTCCGCTTTGTTCCGACGATTACGTTTTGCTACGACGATTCTATCGAATACGCCGACCACATCGAGAGATTAATCAAAAAGCTGCATGAAGAGACCTCTTGAGCGGACGAAAGCGGGCAGCTTTTCATCGTCGGGTGCGGCTGAGAACGGCATCGTGCTTAACCTTTGCAAGCCGATCGGCTGGACATCGAATGATGTGGTGCGGAGGGCAAAGCGGCTGTTGGGGGTTGAGAAAATCGGACATGCCGGCACGCTCGATCCCTTGGCCGACGGGGTGCTGCTCTTAGGCGTCGGCCGAGAAGGAACGCGAAGGATCGCCGAACTGATGGGAATGGAAAAGGAATACCGGCTGCTCATGGAATTGGGCGTGGAAACCGATACATTGGATTTGAGTGGAAGGATCGTGCAGCGCAAGGTACCCGCCCCTCTCGATCGGGACCTTCTCCAACAAACTTTGCAGCGCTTTGTCGGCGTGATCGAGCAAACGCCGCCGGCCTTTTCTGCGGTTCATGTTGCAGGGCAGCGGGCCTATCAGCTGGCGCGCAGCGGCGTACCGTTCGAATTGCCCAAGCGGCGGGTGACGATTTATGCGTTGGAGCTTTTGGAATCGGCCTGGCCTCGACTGCTTTTGCGGACGGTTTGCTCAAAAGGCGTGTACATTCGCTCGCTGGTGCGCGACCTGGCTCATGCTTTGGGAGAGATCGGCTATTTGAAACGCTTGACGCGCACGCGTATCGGTCCCTTTCGAATCGAAGAGGCACTCCCGATCGAGGCACTCGAAAGACAATACAATATCGGAAACAAAGTTTGAAAATCATTTGGAATTTGACAGAACGCGGGCCGTCGCGCGGCACCGTCATCACTGTGGGAACATTTGACGGCGTACACCGCGGCCACCAAGAGGTGATCAAAGGAGTCGTAAACGACGCCAAAGCCATGGGTATTGCCTCGGCGGTCGTCACCTTTGAGCCGCCGCCGAAATTGGTGTTTGCGCCGCAGGAAGGCGAAAAGATCGGCGTGCTGACGACTATCGAAGAGAAAATCGAAGTGCTCAAGTCGCTCGGCGTAGACTATTTGATTGTCGCCAATTTTACGCTCGTCTTTGCGGACACGCCCGCTGAAGAGTTTGTCCGTCGCGATCTGGTCGGACGCTGGAGCGCCAAAAAGGTTGTGGTCGGCGCGGACCATATGTTCGGACGCGGCAAAGAGGGTACGCCTGAGCTGCTCGAACGCCTGGGTCAGGAGCTCGGTTTTGCCGTCCAGGTTGTTCCGCCGCTGACGATCGACGGCATTCCCGTCAGCAGCACGGCCATTCGCCGCGCGCTGAGCGAAGGACAGGTTGAGCGTGCCGCGGTTCTGCTCGGTCGGCCGTATTCATTCAAAGGCCGAGTTGTTGAGGGTGCCGGCTGGGGAAGAAAGCTGGGCTTTCCGACAGCCAACCTTAGACCCTCCTCGCGTTACAAGCTGATGCCGCGCGAGGGAATCTATGCAACGCGGGTGCGGATCGGCGGCAGGCTGCTCAACTCGGCCACCTATGTGGGCCTCCGACCGACGTTCGACGGCACGGAAAGAGTGGCCGAAGTGCATATTCCAGGCTATTCGGGTGACCTCTATGGTCACGAATTGGAAATACACTTTTACCATTTTCTGCGGCAGGACCAAAAGTTCGATTCGCCGCAGGAATTGGCGGAACAGATTGATCTCGACGTAAAACAAGCAATAACCGTATTGGAACAAGGAGGAATCCCCTAATGACGATGACCAAGGAACAAAAGGCTGCACTGATTGCCGAGTACGGTAAAGACCCGTCGGACACCGGCAGCCCCGCGGTGCAGATTGCGCTGCTGACTGCGCGCATCAACGATCTGACCAAGCACTTTCAAGCGCACCCCAAGGATCATCATTCGCGCCGCGGTCTTCTCAAGATGGTCGGCAAGCGCCGCCGTCTGCTCAACTATCTGAAAAATCAAGATATCAACGAATATCGTGCTCTCATCGAAAAATTAGGCATCCGTCGATAGGTTGGACACCAAAAGCCGATTCTGTTGCCTGGCCCATTCATGAAAGGAGGTCTATTCCATGATCCAAGTGCAACATGTATCGCGGTTCTTTGGTAATGTCAGTGCGGTTCAAGATGTCTCTTTTGAGGTGGAGAAGGGCGAAATCGTCGGTTTTCTCGGCCCGAATGCGGCTGGCAAGACGACCACCATGCGCATTTTGACCACCTTTTTGCCGGCCACTTCTGGAACCGCGACCGTTGCCGGCTTTGACGTGCATGAACAGTCCATGCAGGTTCGAAAGCGCATCGGTTATCTACCGGAGAATCCGCCGCTCTATCAGGAAATGCGCGTCAAGGATTTTTTGGATTTTGTGGCCAAAATCAAGGGCGTATCGCCGGTGGATCGTAAACAGGCCGTGAAACAGGCCATGGAAAAGACGGCGATCGCCGACGTTGCCGATCGAGTTATCCGTTATCTTTCCAAAGGATACAAACAGCGCGTGGGACTGGCGCAGGCGCTGGTACACAATCCGGAGGTGCTGATTCTGGACGAGCCGACCGTCGGATTGGACCCCAATCAGATCATCGAAGTGCGCCAGCTGATCAAAAGCCTCGCCGGCTCGCATACGATCATCCTCAGCACGCATATCCTGCCGGAGGTCAGCATGACCTGCGAGCGCGTGATCATCATCAACAAAGGCCGCATCGTCGCTCAGGACAGCACCGAGAACCTGACCCGCAAGCACAGCGGCGCGCATCGTTATTCGGTAGTCGTCGATGCGCCTTATGAAGCGGTCAGCGAAAAACTGTCGCAGCTTCCCGGCGTGCGCAGCATCACTCGCCAAAAGGACGGCGGCGACTATACAGCCCTGCTTTTGGAAAGCACCCACGACAAGGATCTGCGCCCCGAAATGGCGCGCCTCATCGTTTCCCAGCAATGGCCTTTGTACGAACTCAAAGCTGAGGACGTCAGCCTCGAAGATGTGTTCCTGCAACTGACCACCAAAGAGGAGGGCGTGAAGCAATGAGAAACTTTGCCGCAATTGTAAATAGAGAATTAAAGTCCTATTTTACCTCGCCGGTCGCTTATGTCGTGATCGGCCTGTTTATCGCCTTGTCCGGACTTTTCTTTTACCTGATCGTATCGAATTTTGTGCAGCTCTGTCTGCGTTACGATATGCAGGCGCAGTATTACCGCATGGCGCCGCCGAATCTGAACGTCAACCTGATGGCGATTCGGCCGATTCTGCATAACATGAGCCTTTTTGCGCTCTTTTTCCTGCCTTTGGTTACCATGCGCCTCTATTCGGAAGAAAAACGCACCGGCACCATCGAGCTGCTCATGACGTCGCCGGTGACCAACACGCAGGCGATTTTGGGCAAATTTACCGCCGCCGCCCTGCTCTATCTGGTGATGCTGGCAGGCACGGCCCTTTTTGTTCTGTTTCTCTTTCTTTATGGCAAGCCGGAGGTCGGTTCGGTGCTCACCGGCTATCTTGGACTCTTTCTCCTCGGCTTGTCTTATCTTTCCTTCGGCCTCTTTTTCTCGACCCTGACGGACAACCAAATTATCGCCGCCGTAAGCTCGTTCGTTTTTATTCTCTTTTTCTGGGCGATCGGCTGGGTGTCCGGATTCGTCAGTCCCAGCTTGGGCGAGCTGCTGACCAACTTTTCGCTGATCGAACACTTTGACGATTTCGCCAAAGGCGTGCTCGACACCAAGCATATCGTATTCTATCTCAGCTTTATCTTTATGGGACTCTTTCTTTCCTACGTGTCCATTGAATCGTCGAGATGGAGGGGAAGATGATGAAAAAATATGCTTCTCTCATCGGACTCCTGGGCTTGCTGTCCATTTTCATTGGACTGGTCGTTTATTCGATCTATACTAAAATCAATATCGCCGTGGGCGTGCTCCTGGGTTTAGGACTCGTCCTTTTGATCGCATTCGTTATCCTTCGTTTCGAAGCCATTAAAACCGGACTGTCGAGCCGTTCGGCCAAATTCGGCAGCAATGCGGCCATGATGATCCTCCTGCTGCTCGGCATCCTTGTCGTCATTAATATTTTTGCGAACCGTTTCTCGTACCGCTATGATGCCACAGCAGCCAAAGTCTTTAGCCTCTCCGAGCAGACGCGTAAGGTTCTAAAGAACCTCAAAGCAGACGTCAAAGTCATCGGCTTTTTCAAGTCGGGCGAAGAGAAACAGCTGAGCGAACTGTTGACCGAATACGGCCACTTTTCGCAGCGGTTGAGCTATGAGTTTATCGATCCCGATAAAAAGCCGGTCGAAGCCAAACGTTACGGCATCAAGAGCTATAACACCATCGTCGTCGAATGTCGCGACAAGCAGGAAAAGATCAACACCGTCTCGGAGCAGGAACTGACCAACGCCATCATCAAAGTCACGCGGGAAGGCGTGAAAAAGATCTATTTCACGACGGGCCATGGCGAAAAAGATTATGAGAATACGCAGCAGGACGGTCTGAGCAAAGCCAAGGCGGCCATCGACGAGCTGAATTACCAGGTCGAAAAGATCCTCTTAATTCAGCCGCCCGATTCGATTCCTTCCGATTGCGCATTGTTGATCATAGCCGGTCCGAGGACTGATTTGCTGCCGCCGGAGCGCAACAAGATCGATGCATACCTCAAGCGCGGCGGCAAGCTGTTGATGATGCTCGACCCCGAGTCGCCTGCAAGTTACGGCGAGTTGGCGGCCCAATACGGCATCCGCGTGGACGACAACTTTATTGTCGAGCTGTCGCCCGTCGGTCAGCTGTTCGGCGCCGGCCCCATTATGCCGATCGTGACCAATTACGAAAAGCACACGATCTCGGAAGGCTTTCAAGGCATGATGACGCTTTTCTCGGAAGCCCGCTCCGTGTCGCGCAAAGATGATGTCTCGGGTGACGTTACGGTCACCGAAATTGCCAAGACGAGCAGCAGCAGCTGGGGCGAGACCACGCCGCTGCGCATGGGCGCGCAGGTCGGCTATAACCCCGGCGTCGATCAGATGGGCCCGCTCTCCATTCTGACTGTAGCCGAAAAAGCGGCGGAAAAACCGACCGCCGTCAACGATCAGTACAATCTGGGTCTTGGCGAGGTCAAGACGCGCCTGGCTGTTTTCGGCGATTCGGACTTTGCCATGAACGGCTACTTTAACTTTCAGGCCAACGGCAACCTGTTCATGAACGTGCTGAATTGGCTGGCGGAAGAAGAAGATTTGGTGAGCATCCGACCGCGCGACCCGGAGAATCGCCGCCTCAACCTCACCGCCCAGCAGTCCAAGCTGATGCTGTGGGTTGGGGTTATTTTGTTGCCGCTGGCATGCTTTGGTACAGGCGTATACGTCTATACAAAGCGCAGAAAATGATTCTGATCTTGGGCGGCTCCTTTTGGGGAGCCGCCTCTTTTTACAAAGGAGAAGGTTTTCTCAATTGAGGATGCAAAAAGCTGAAAACGGACGCGCTCTTCAAGTTGGGAGATCAATATGAAGTTCAAGAATACACTCATTTTGGCGGTTATTTTGGCGATCGGCATTGCCGGCGTTGTGTTGATGAACAAGCAGGATAAACGCCGCGAAGAAACAAAAAAGAGCGAAGAAAAGGTGCTCGAATTCGAAACCGGCGACATACAGCGCGTGGCGCTTCTGCAGAGCGGCATCGAGGCGGTGAAGGACAGCCTGAGCTGGCGAATCACGCAGCCGGTGCAAACCGAGGCGGACAAGAGCGCCATCGAGACGCTCATTAATGCGGTCAAATCGGCGCGCAAGGAGCGGATCATCTCGAGCGATCCGAGCGAGTATTCGGTATTCGGTCTGCAGCCGCCGCTTCACACGCTCGTGCTTGCACGCGCATCGCGCATCGACACGCTTTATATCGGCGACGATTCGCCCACCGGCAGCTATGTGTTCGCCCGCTTGAGCGGCTCGCCGGAGGTGTTTTTGACCTCTACGTGGGTGAGGACGCAGGCTGAAAAAACGCTTTTTGACCTGCGCAACAAAGCCGTTTTGGGTTTCGAGACGTTTCAGGTGCGCAGTCTGCAGCTGCAGAACCGCAACGGTCGTTTCGCCCTGGACAAGCAGGGCGGCGAGTGGAAGATCACCTCGCCCATACAGGCCGCAGCCGACAAATCTGAAGTGGAAAAGGTGATCAACCGGCTGCAGAGCGAACGGATGCGAAGCATTGTCGTCGAGCAATCGGATGATTTGAAACCCTACGGCCTCGATGCACCGAAAATGCGCGTCGAATTGGGGTTGGGCGAAAATTTGGCGCGTAAAACGCTGTTGATCGGCAAAGCAACCGAGGACAAATACTATGCGCGCGACGAGTCGCGGCCCACGATCTTTCTGGTCGATTCTTCTTTCGTCTCGGTGCTCAATCCGACGCTTTTTGACTTGCGCGACAAAAAGTTGGCAAAATTCGCTTCCACCGATGTATCCAAATTCGAGTTGGAATTCCGCGGACAGACGATCGTTTGTTCCAAGGATACTTCCGGCACCTGGACGGTGGAGCAGCCGGAACGCCGCGAAGGCAAAAGCTGGAAAATGTCATCCATCGTCCGCGAGGCGGCGGATCTTGAAGTCAAGAAATTTGTCGATCAACCGGTATCCCCGACGGTTTCAGGCTTGAATTCGCCCCATGTTCGCGCTAAATTTTATCAGGACGATAAAGTTGTTATGGACATTACGCTCGGCAAGGTCGAAGGCGATCTGATCTATGCGAAACTCGCGGATCAGCCGGCCCTTTATCTTGTCGACAAAAAAGTTTTGGAAACGTGGACGCCCAAACTGGACGACATCAGCGAAGTCAAAGCGCAGTCGGAGAGTACTCCTGTGCAATGATCGGGCTGCGCCGTCCTGCCGTATCGGCTGATATTGGGTGATCCTTAATGACCAATTGGAGGTAAAATGATTCACAAAAAAGAAATCGAATTTTCCGGCCGTCCTTTCAGCATCGAGACCGGGCGCGTGGCCAAACAGGCGAACGGCGCGGTGCTGGTGCAGTTCGGCGAAACCATGGTTCTGGCTACGGCCTGCGCCGCCGAACAGCCGACGCCTGATCAGGACTTTTTTCCCCTGCAGGTCGAATACCGCGAAAGGGCGTATGCGGCAGGGAAAATTCCCGGGGGATTCATCAAGCGCGAGGGTCGCCCATCGGATCAGGAGGTATTGGCGGCGCGCTTGATCGATCGGCCGATTCGTCCCCTCTTTCCCGAGGGTTTTTTCAATGAAGTGCAGATTATGGTGATGGTTCTCTCTGCGGACGGCGAAAATGACGCCGACGTGCTCGGCATCACCGGCGCCGGTGCGGCTCTCAGCATTTCCGACATCCCCTTTGCCGGGCCGATTGCCGGCGTGCGCGTGGGACGCATTAACGGCGAGTTCATCGCCAATCCGACTTTTGAGCAGCGCAATGTCAGCGATATGGATGTCGTCATTGCCGCTTCCGAAGACTCGATCATTATGGTCGAAGGTGAAGCGGAAGAGGTGAGCGAAGCGGACATGCTGGCAGCGCTGGAGTTCGGGCATGAGCAGATCAAAAAGCTGATTGCTCTTCAGAAGGAGCTCATCGCCGAGGTCGGCAAACCCAAAATGGAACTGCCGCCGCCCGAGGACCTGAGCACACTGACGGAACGGGTTCGCGCGCTGTACGGCGATCGTTTCGCTGCGGCGCTGCGCATTACGGAAAAGAAGGAGCGCAGCAAAGCGCTGAACGACTTGACTGCGGAGGTTATTGAACAGCTTGCCGAAGAGTTTCCGGAAAAAGAGCGGCAAATCAAGCAGATCATTTACGATGACGAAAAAGCGTTGATGCGCCGCATGGTGTTGGAGGAAAAGCGTCGCCTCGACGGCCGCGGCTTGGACGACATTCGGCCGATCTCCATCGAGGTCGGCGTGCTGCCGCGCGCACACGGTTCGGCGCTCTTTACGCGCGGCCAGACGCAGGCGCTCGCCGCTACTACGCTCGGGACCAAAATGGATGAGCAGATCATTGAAGGACTGAGCGGCGAGTATTTCAAAAACTATATGCTGCATTACAACTTTCCGCCCTTTTCCACCGGCGAGGTCAAGCCGATTCGCGGCACCAGCCGGCGAGAAATCGGGCACGGCAATTTGGCCGAGCGCTCGCTCAAGCCGTCCATTCCCGCAGACGGCCTCTTCCCCTACACCATTCGCGTCGTTTCCGACGTGCTGGAGTCCAACGGCTCGTCGTCCATGGCTACGGTCTGCGCCGGCTCGCTGTCGCTGATGGATGCCGGCGTGCCGGTCAAGACGCACATTGCCGGAATTGCCATGGGTTTGATCAAAGAAGGCGACCAGGTGGCGATTCTGACCGACATTTTGGGCGATGAAGACCACCTAGGCGATATGGATTTCAAGGTCGCGGGCAGCCGGGAAGGCATCACCGGCATGCAGATGGACATCAAGATCAAGGGCATCTCGACGGCGATCATGGCCGAGGCGCTCGAGAAGGCGCGCAAGGCGCGGCTCTTTATCCTGGACAAAATGGCCGAGGCGCTGCCCGGTCCGCGCGAGAGCCTGTCCAAATATGCGCCGCGCATCCTGACCACCCGCGTGGCTGTGGAGGAAATCGGCACGATCATCGGACCCGGCGGCAAGACCGTACGCGAGATTCAGGATAAAACCGGCGCCGTTATCAACATCGAGGACGACGGCACCGTGACGATCGCCCACACCGACGCGGAAAAGGGCGAACAAGCTCTGGCCATGGTCAAGGCCCTCGTCGCAAAACCTGAAGTCGGACAGGTTTACGTCGGCAAAGTCAAGCGCATCATGAACTTCGGCGCGTTCGTCGAAATCCTGCCCGGAAAAGAGGGCCTGCTGCATATTTCCAACATTGCCAAGGAACGCATCAACCGCGTCGAGGATGTGCTCAAGGTCGGCGACACCGTGGAAGTCAAGCTCATGGCGCTCGAGCCCGACGGCAAAATGGATCTCAATCGAAAGGTACTGCTGCCGTAAAGGCGCATATGCGCGTATGCAGGAACGATCCGAGGACGTCAAGGAAGAACTGATCCGAATAACCAGACTGGATAACGGCATCCGTGTTGTAAGCGAACGGATGCCGTTTGTCCGTTCCGCCGCGGTCGGCATTTGGGTGGCGGCCGGCTCGCGCGATGAGACGGCTGAAAACAACGGCATTGCCCACTTTATCGAGCACATGCTGTTCAAAGGAACGCTGCATCGCAGCGCCCGCGAAATCGCCGCCTGTTTGGAGTCGCGCGGCGGCGCCCTCAACGCCTCGACCGGAAAAGAAACCACCTCTTACACCGCCCACGTTTTAGCCGAAGATCTGGCCTACGCAGTCGACGTTCTGGCTGACCTTATTCTCTTTCCCAAGTTCGACCCGCAGGACATCGAGCTCGAAAAGCAGGTCGTGTTGGCCGAAATGGCCGAGTCGTTCGATGACCCGGAAGAGCTCGTATTCGACTATTTCTATCAAAACATCTTTACCGATCATCCGCTGGGCCTGTTTGTCTACGGTCGGCCGGAGACCGTCAAAGCGTTTTCGCGAGGCGATCTGGCGGACTTTAAGCAGCGTATTTACACGCCGGAAAACATTGTCGTCGCAGCGGCCGGTTTGGTGGAGCATGAGCAATTTGTCGAGCTTGTCGAAAAAGCATTTGCTGATTTTTCGGCGGCGGGAAATAATCCTCGACGCAACGGCCTCATGAAGGCGCCTCCGCCTTTTGTGCCGCACCGGCTGGCGAGCATTCACCAGGCCCATGTATGCTACGGAGCCCGCACTTTCGGCATCGACGACGAACGCAAATACGCGCTCGCTCTGCTCGACGCGCTGTTGGGCGGCGGCATGAGCTCGCGTCTGTTTCAGAACATCCGCGAAAAATACGGCTTTACCTATTCCGTTTACACCTTTGCCGACCTGATGCAGGACTGCGGCGTGTTCGGAGCATATTTGGCGTGCGACAAGGCCAAGGTCGACCGCTCGATAGGTCTTCTAAAGGACGAAATCGAAAAATTAAAAGACGGCGATTTATCGGAAAAGGAGCTCGACGAAGCCAAAGCGCAGGTCCGCGGTCATTTGATCATGGGCATGGAGAGCCCCGGACGTCGTCTGAAAAAGATTGCCGAGACCGAATCCTACCGCCTGCCGCATTTGACGGTGGATGAAATCATCGATTCTATTTACGCGGTGACAAATCACCAGGTCACGGAAATGGTCCGCGACTTGTTCAAAGAGGGAAACATCAACACTACCGTGGTTTTGCCATAATCCTATACGATTGGAGGTTACCATGATCATCGGAGTGCCCAAGGAAATCAAGGCGAATGAGAATCGCATCGCCGTCGTCCCGGCAGGTGCGGAAATTTTGGCGCGACGCGGCCATACGGTTCTCATCGAGAAAGGCGCAGGAGAAGGCAGCGGTTTTAACGACGACGCTTATCGTCAGGTGGGGGCCAAGATCGTGCCAACGGCGGCAGATGTATATGCCCAGGCGCAAATGATAATGAAGGTTAAGGAACCCCTGCCGCAGGAGTATCCTTTGATTCGCAGGGATCACATTGTGTTCACCTATTTCCATTTTGCCGCCTCGCGCGAGCTGACCGAGGCAATGATCGCCTCCGGCGCAACGTGCATCGCCTATGAGACGGTCGAGGCAGCCGACGGCTCCCTGCCGCTTCTGGTGCCGATGAGCGAGGTGGCCGGTCGTATGGCGGTGCAGGAGGGAGCCAAGTATCTGGAAAAATTCTTCGGCGGCCGAGGCCTGCTGTTGGGCGGCATTCCGGGTGTAAAGCCCGCGAACGTCGTCATCTTGGGCGGCGGCGTCGTCGGCAGCAACGCCGCCAAGATCGCCGCCGGTATGGGCGCTAATGTCACTATTTTAGATATCAACCTCGATCGACTGCGCTACCTTGACGATGTCATGCCCAAGAACGTGACCACCCTGCTGTCGAGTCCCTACAACATCCGTCAGGTGCTGCCGCACGCCGATTTGGTCATCGGCGCCGTGCTGTTGCCGGGCGCCAAAGCGCCGCACCTGATTACCCGCGACATGCTCAAACTGATGCAGGAGGGTGCGGTGATCGTCGACGTGGCGGTGGATCAGGGCGGCTGCGTCGAAACGATTCATCCGACTACGCACGAGAATCCTACTTATGTGGTCGACGGCGTTATTCATTACGGCGTCGCCAACATGCCCGGTGCCGTACCCCGCACTTCGACCATCGGTTTGACTAACGCAACGTTGCCCTATGCGCTGCAAATCACCGAAATGATCGATGAAAAGGGCAGGTTGATTTCGGAAAAACTGTTGAAAAACACCGGCCTGGCTAAGGGCGTTAATATCATCAACGGAAAAGTAACTTATAAAGGCGTAGCCGAGGCTTTTGACCTGCCTTACGTTCCTCTGGAAAAAGCTGTTGCCTAGGCCGCATGGGAATCCTGGTTTATCACCGTGTGGATCCGCATTTCAGTTTGGGGGTGACCAACATCACCCCCAAACTTTTTGCGCGCCAAATCAAAGCTCTTTTGCGCGCCGATTTACAGATTCGGACCGTCGGCGAGCTTGTCGCAGAGGGCTTGC